>JACSRI010000122.1 GCA_014879845.1 Opitutaceae bacterium | reverse complement strand
AGATGTGTATAAGAGACAGCCTCGACTCCGCGAGATCGGCACTCCCAGTTTTCGCTCGACGCGTCCTTCCGTCGCAGGGCAGCAGGAGACCTTCTCAGCCATGCGATTTGCCCGCTACCGCTGTCCCGGTGGCGTGCTGGTCATCCAAGCGGTGACTCGCGGTCCTCTAGGCCCCAGGGCAGGTGGCGCTGGAGGCTGCTGCTATCGGGTTCCTTTGCGGGAGACGGATCGCTGTGGGCGATTTTCGAGGATCCCGGAAATGGCGCTAAGCAGGATTCAGCCAGTGCTCCGTCCGTCCAGCCAGTCGTTGAGGGCGCCTTCGTCGAACATGATCTTCCGGCGATTGAATGGAATGTGTGGAACTCCCTCTCTATGAACGAATTCCCAGAATGCAGAGCGATCTTCGTATGCGAACATGCGCATGACCACCGAGGACTTGAGGAGCCGTCGCCCTCCGAACGGCTGGCTCGGATCTGGAGATCCCGGCTTCATGCGGTGAAGCCCCTCGTTGTGCCGACGGTCGGATGCCGGATGGCCGCGGATCGATCAAGGAACGCTTCCCCATCGTGCCACCGAGTTTCGAAACGTTCGTGCCCGAAGCACGACGCGTTTGCTCCACCAGGTTCGCCACAACCCTTCCCCGCCGGCTTTGCGCGCCGGCGGGGGAAGATTGTCGGGCTGGTGGATGACGGTGTAGACACACCTCCATTCTATCAAAAGCCCTCGTTCATCTGGAACTTTTTGGGGAGACTTGTGGAAATGCCGGAGAATCGCAGCCCCTTGTGTTCTCGTAAGTCATTAATAAACAAGTTGCAATGTAATTTGAATCCAAGGAGGGGAATGCTTCTGTCGCTTTCCGAGGTGGGCTTGGTTTCTTCGCGCGTCCCGACCTACCCCTACGCGGGTTCTTCAACGATGCGCTTGTCCGGGCTGCGCGCCGTCGGCGTGATTTAAGACCTGCGCAATGGCAACGGGCTCTCCTATGCGGCCCTTCGCTCACACCGGGTCTTCGCTGAGCTGCTCGAGATCGTGCTCAAATTGACGGGTCTGCGGGACCAGTTGAATGAAGCCCAAGCCGATCTGCCGGTCCTCGCATTGTCGTTCGTCTTCGGTTCGTTCGCGACAGGAGTAGTGACTCCCGACAGTGACGTTGATGTTGTCGTTATCGGCGTGGTTGGCCTCCGCGATATGGCGTCTCACCTTTTTCCACCCGAGCGCCACGATCATTGTGTCGCGCTCGAAATCGTCGGGTGAGTCGCCACGCACTTTCCCGACGAGGACGCACAGGCGATACTCTGGAGCCAACCAGCTTCGCATCAGAATTGGTAGAGAGGGATGAGCATTGGACCGAACCCCCGACGGTTCGTCGATGCACCGGACACTCCGTGCAGCCCCTCGGTCTAGCGTGGATCACCAGTGATGCCGTTGACGACGGCATCATGACCGAGTGGAATGGACGCGAGCCCCCCAGAACCGCGTCACCCCATGCTGCTGCCTACCCTGGAAAACGTCGAACGCGTACGCCTGCCACTTGAGCGTGCGCTACTTTCCCGAGCCGCGAACGACTTTGCGATTGCTGAATTTCGCGCCCGCTACGAATTGCCGCCGCCCGAAACGACCCGGCGCCAGTTGATCGGCCGCGCGCTCCGCCTCACGGAATCCATGGCGCCTGCCGCAGTGGCGGCCGCTTCCGAAGTGCGAGCCGCGTTCGGTCTGACACCGACAGTCGAACTTTATCAATCAAACGGGCCAGAAAACGCCGCGATGCATCTCGTGCGCGACCCCATCCTGCTCGAGATCCAGGGACGATTGCTTTCGCTGCTCGACGATCGGGCGCTGCGTGCGGTGGTCGGACATGAGCTCGGACACTACATCGCGCATGGTGCCGATTCTCCCGACGGCGAACTCAGCGCGCTCGTTTGCCACTTGGCTGGCAACGATGGTGTGCCAGCAGAGCTGGCGCTTCTCGGATCCACACTCTCGATGGCGCGAGAGCTGACCGCCGACCGTTTCGCCCTGCTCGCCGCCGGAGGCATTGACGCACTGCTTCGCCTCGAAATGGTCGCGACGACTGGCCTGCCCGCCGAGGCGATCGGTCGCGACACCGAGGGCTACCTCGCGCAGTGTCGCGAACTCGTCGACGCCTGCCTTGCCTCAGGCGACACGGCCCGGGGCATTACCCACCCCGAGCACGGCGTCCGTGCATGGGCGGCGTGGCTTTTCAGCGAATCAGATCTCTATCGCGAGATCACAGGACAAGGGAGCGGCGCGCGTCCGATCGAGGAGGTGGAGGCATTGATCGAGCAGATCCTGCGGCGACCTTCGAACGATGGCTCGTTCCACTACCTGGATACACCACCAGCCGAACTTCACGAACTGGCGCTCGCTGCAGCCGTTCTTGTCGCGACCGCCGATGGCGTGCTCGGTGACGAAGAGGCCGAGATCATGGAGAAGACGTTTGCCTCGCTGGTGGGCGATTGGCGGCGACTTCTTGATCCCGCCTTCGCGGCAAGACGCTTCGAGGAACTCTCTCCGATCGCAGCCGCACAGGGCGCGAGCTTTTACCGGCCGCTTTTCAACCTCCTCCTGCACGTGCTGAGCGCTGACGGGATGGCCGACCACCGGGAGTTTCACGCCATCGACCAAATCGGCCGGCTGCTTGGCGGCGAAGAGCTTTTCGAGTTTCTCCTTCGCTGCGCGATGCGGCGCGTTACGATCGAACAGCGCGAACAGGCCGAAACGAAGCCGCTCGTGGTGCGCGCACAAGATGCGGCGCACGCGCTCGACGCATTCCTCGGTGCGATCGTCCGGCGTGGTGGATCGGAAGTCACGTTGAAGCGCCTTTTGCGGCTCGTCGGCCAGAACACGCGCGAACCTGATGCGGTCCGGCGCATCTCGACCGCGATCGCGCAAGCCGGACTTCAGACCGATGTCGATCTCGCAACGGTGGCGCTTGACGCGCCCGTTGCGCTGCAACCTGCGCGGGCGACAGCCGACACGAAGGAGAATGTCCGTCCTGAGCCAGGCGTGCTCGAGCGCGCCATCCAGCGACTTCGCGACGAGTTGATCAGCGGCGACGGCCACAGCCCGGCCGTGCGCCTGCGCGAGGCGCGCATCGGACGCGTTTTCGACGTCGCCCAGTTGTCGCGCGTGTCCGTCGGCCATGCCGAGCGCGCGCTGACGCTCGCCACCACCGGTAAGCGTGCTGTTCTCGTAGACGGCGAGCAGGTGGGCCTATCGAAGGACGCCGCGGCAGTCGCCCGTCAACTCATCGACCTGCGCCGCGAACACCTCGCTCGCATGGAGGAAACCGGCGCTCGTGATCTCTACCTTGGCGTGGGTTTCGTGTGCGGCTGCGTAAACGGCTACGTGGCGCGCGCGCCACTCGTGTTGTATCCCGTGGATCTGGACCGCAGCGGGGACGACGGCGCCGGCATCACGCTCGCACCGGTCAGCGACGAACCGCCGATCGCCAATCAGGCTGTTCTGCGGGTGCTTTATCACAAAGCCGGGCTCAAGTTCGGCGAGGAGCAGGCCGCGGCTTTCGACGTGCTCGCCGCCGATCCGACGAAAGGGGTGACGGCGATCACGGAGCATTTGCGCAACGCGGGATTCGATCTGTTCGAGGTCGCGCCCGAGCTTCACGCGATCGACCCACTGCCCGATGCCGTTTACGAGTGGAAAGGCCGTCGGCTCGAACTCGAAGCATGCGCCGCGATCGGACTGTTCCCGCAGTCCAACTCGGAACTTCTCGAGGATTTCGAGCAGCTGCTGGCAGACTTCGCGCGGCCTGACGTCGACGTCGGAGCGCTGCTCGGTTGCGCCTGCGAGTTGCTGCCGACCTCAATGCGTCCGACCAACACCAGGACCGCACCAGACGCTCGCGACGCACACCTGCCCACCGTCGCCGTAGTTCCCTCCGATCCGTCACAGATGGAGGTTGTGCGCATGTCGCGCTCGACACCGGTGCTGGTGGTCGACGGACCGCCCGGCACCGGCAAGAGCCAGGTGATCGTCAACCTCGTGGCTGACGCCTTGGCACGGGGCGAGCGTGTGGCAGTGGTCTCGGAAAAACGCGCTGCGCTCGATGTCGTCGCGAATCGGCTCACGGGTGCCGGACTGGGCGAGCTGATGGGCGTGGTACACGATGTCTTCGATGACCGGAAAGCTCTCTACAGTCGGATCCATGCTCGGCTCGACAAGAACCGCGACGAACCGCGCACTCCTCCACCGGGGGCCAATGGAGACCGGGATTTTCATGCGGACGTGCTTCGACAGCGCATCAAACACCTGCGCGCACGCGACGGCGCGGCGCCCTGCGTCGGTCAGCTTGCGGCGTATGCCTCGAGCTTCGCGGTCGAAGTGCCGTCCAGCATGCCGCAGCTCAATACCCTTCCGGCGAAAAGCGCACTCGAACTATCACATCTCGCCGTCGCGTGCCGTCCGTGGATTGATCTGCTTGGTGGGGGCAGTCCGTGGCGTCCAGGCACCGATGGTCCATGTCGGAGATCGCTTGAAGGAACTCGTCCCGACGAACGCACGGCGTTGCTCGCCTCGATGGAACGGGCTGCCGCCACCGCGGAGGCGGTTGAACGCCACAACAGCGAACAACATGTCGACCCTGCCACGACAGCAGCGCTCGCGGCGCCCCTTCGGAACGCTCGCGACGCGCTGCAACAGATCGGCCAACTCGATCCTCTTCCCACGCATCTGCTGACCACGGCGAGTGATACCGCTGCAAATCGCCTCGCCGCTCTGCGCGCCGACTGGATGGCGGAGGAGCAAGCCTGGCAGGCCGAACCGGCGCCAGTGCGTAGCCGGGCGACCCCCGAACTGGAACCCGCAGTTCTCACCCTACTCGCCAAGGGGACTTCAATTTTCCGGTTCGTCTCGCCGGCATGGTGGAAAGCGCGTGGCGCTGTCGCACGTGGCCTGCCCGAGTTCTGGCCGGATGCGCTCGGCCGTCCAGTGGACATCGCCTTGTGCCGCGACTTGCATCGTCGTCTCCGGCTCGCGCGCCTTTGGAGCCGACTCGATGCCGTGCTCCTCGATGCCGCACTACGTGACGTGATCGCGGGAGACGCGCGCGACATCGCGCGCAGCCTCGACCGCGCCGCAAAGATCGCCGGAGCCGTCTCGTCCCTGCGCGGTGCGCGTGCGACGCTCGAACGCGTGCGCGCGTGGCAACCGGACGTATTCGACACCTGGCATACCACGCTCTCCGCCCGGATCGCCGCGGCCGATGCCTGGCAGGCTCACGTGACGGCCGCGGAGCAGGCACGCGCGATCTTCTTCTCGGTCGAACCCACGACACCCGCGTCACGCTGGCGCGAACTCGCTTCACGCTTCGCGTCTGATTCCGAGCGCGTGGCTGAACTCGACCGACACCTACACCTCGCGGCGACCATTGATCCCGTTGGCCCGCTCGCGCTCGCCTCATGCGCGGATGCAGCCGGCAAGCCACGGCTGGGCGACCTGATCCTGAAGGCATGGGCCCTCTCGCAGATCGTGCCGGCCCGCTCAGCCCTGCCACCGCACTTGCGCAGTTCGGAAGCCGACGACCATGCTGCGACAAAACTTGCCGAGGCGCTGGAGGCCGACGCGCACTTGCGCCGCCATGAAGTGCTCCTGCGCACCGACGACGTGCCGTTGCTTCGGTTGCCGCCACCCGAAAAGTTCGCACGCCGCACTCCCGAACAAGCCGCGCGTGAAAAGCTGCACCGCGAGACCGCGAAGCAGCGGGCGCTCATGCCACTGCGCACGTTCGTAAGGACCTTCGTAGATGCGGGGTTGTTCGACGCGTTGCCTGTGTGGCTCCTGTCCCCTGAGACCCTCGCCGTGCTCTTTCCGCGCAAGCCCGTATTCGACCTGGTGATCTTCGACGAGGCTTCGCAATGCACGGTCGCGGGCGGTTTCCCTGCTTTGCTTCGCACTCGGCGCGTCGTGATCGCTGGCGATGACCGGCAGATGCCGCCGACATCGTTTTTCAGGGCAGCACGTGACGAGGAGGAGACCGAGGTCGCAGAGGGCAAGGAGAAGGCCGACTTCCTCGACGCCGAGTCATTGCTGGTGCTCGCACGTCAGCGCGTGCCTTCACGCAGCCTCACCTGGCACTACCGTTGTCGCGAGGAGGAGCTTATCGCCTTCTCCAACCACGCGATGTATGGTGGCGGACTGCTTACGTGTCCTTCTCTCGCCACACCGCGCGTGCCACCCGCGCTGCGCTGGGTCGCCGTCGAGGGGGCGACATACGACGACGGACGCAACGAGAAGGAAGCGGAGAAGGTCATCGACGTGCTGCATCAACTGCTCGCGCGTCCTGCCCCTCCGAGCGTGGGCATCGTCACGTTCAACCTCTCCCAGCGCCGCGCCGTGCTTGATGCCATCGACGCGCGCCGTGAGAAAGAGCCGGATTTTGCCCGAGCCTTCGGTGCAGCCGAGGCACGCGAGTTACTCGACGACCGCCCGTTCGTGAAGAACATCGAAAACGTGCAGGGCGACGAGCGCGACGTGATTGTCTTTTCCGTCGGCCACGCGCCCGTCGAGCGCAAGCACCGCACGCGCGGTGTCGAACGCTACGTGCCTGCACGTTTCGGGCCCATCGGGCAGCGCGGTGGCGAACGCCGGCTCAATGTCGCAATCTCACGCGCCCGTGCCGAAGCCATCCTCGTGGCATCGTTCGAACCTGGGATGCTGAGCGTCGCACGCGCGAAGAACGACGGGCCCCGGCTGTTCAAAGCCTACCTCGAATACGGCCACTATCTCTCCGGCAGCTCGCGCACACTGGCAATTCGCGTGCTCGATCTCGTGCGCACGTCCGCTGACGGCGTCAGGCCGCAGCCGCACGTCGAGGCCCTGCCCGGATTCGTGCCGCTCGCCGGACAAATCGCCGATGTGCTCCAGGCACGCGGACACAAACCGACAGTGGGCCTTGGCTCATCGCGCTTCCGCGTGGATGTGGCGCTTGAAGGCGGCGACAGCGGGCATCACTACCGCGTCGCGATCCTCTGCGACGACGGAACGGCCGACGATGGAGCATTTCGCCGCGCGCAACGCGCAGCGCTGCTGCGTCGTCGCGGCTGGCGGGTTGTGCATGTCGACAGCTTCGACTGGCTCGACAACCGGGAAGCCGTTGTCGGCCGGATCGAGCGAGAGCTCGCCTGATCAAGTCCGTCTCACCACTCACTTGAAGGACAACAGCGCGTCGCGATGGTCGCGTCGCATGACCGCGCTGAGGTCCCCCGCCAGGCGCAGGTCTCGAACATCGATACCGAACGCGCGATCCGCCATCGGCGGGAAGACGAGTCCGGAGATGACGGTGCGAACAAACGTAACCGCGGCATTTGTCACTGACACGAACGGCTCGCTATGGTCGCCGTCGGGGCATTGATGCCCTGCTTCGCCTTGAAATGGTCGCGATGACCGGCCTGGCAGCCGATGCACTCGGTCGCGACACCGAGGGTTAGCGACGAGCAGATAAGCGGTGACGGCCACGGCCCGGCCGTGCGCCTGCTGGCGAGAGGCTAGGTCCAGCCTCATCGACCAGCGCCGTTGTCTGTGTGGGGCGTACACCCAATCTCGCGAGGATTCTCCCGAACGCTCAGCGTTGGTGGGCTGGTGATTGACCTGGACCGGGTGAGGCGTTTTTCGGTCCATCTTGGCGTGAGAGACTCCGACGGCCTTTCCGTTGAGCAAACTGCGACGAAACTCTCAGAATCTTCCGCCTGAGCCCTCGAAGGAGGGATGCCTGTCGCGGTCACGCGAAAGGTCGCTCCGCACGATGGTCGCCTTGCTTTTCGGCAATCATCAGGGAAGCAAAAACGATTGCCCATCATCCTATGGTCGCCACCCTTCATGCGGCACCATGCCGATCTCGTTTTCATCGTATCAACAATATGTTACCCAGTTGCATGCGCTAGCGGGTAGCCGCGTTGTGCCGAAATCGGATGTGACCTCAGCTCTCTACGAAGCGGCGCTAAACGGCGAAGCCGGACGCGAACTCGCGCGGTTGGTGCCCCTCGCTTCGCGACGCTGGGGTGGGGCGTTCTTCACGGGTTCGGAACTCGCCGCCAAACTCGCCTCGCGCCTCCAGCCCCGAAAGAATACCGTCGTAGCCGACCCTACCGTAGGCGCGGGAGATCTGCTGCTTGCCGCCGCTCGCTCTATGCCGCGAGGCCGTTCCATCGGCGACACCTTGGAAATCTGGGGTGAGCGCTTCGCCGGTATGGACCGAGTGCCACAGTTCATTGAGGCCACTCGCCTCCGTCTCTGGATGCTCGCCCACTACCTGCATCGGAGCCAGATTGATCGGTTGCCAGACAAGTGCTGGCTGCCGGCAGTCCAACAGGGCGACATCTTCGAAAGCTCAGCGACCATCTCCGATGCGACAGACCTTCTCTTGAACCCGCCCTTCGCCAAGGTGCGTGCTCCAAAATGGTATGAGCACGGACAGGGTAAGGTAAACGCCGCCGCCATCATCACCGAGTTTGTCGTCAAGCACCTGCGCAGCGCGGGTCGGGTCTATGCGATCCTCCCAGAGGTGCTGCGCACCGGTTCCCTCTACGAGAACTGGCGCCAGTCCATTTCCCGCAGTTGCGACGTGAGGCACGTTCAATCTTGCGGAGTGTTCCATTCCGCCGACGTCGATGTCTTCCTCGTCACCCTAGAAAAGCGCCCGAAAACCCTGACTCGAGGCGCACCGTGGGCGACACCCCGAAAAGCCGGCAAGCTTTTGGGCGACCGTTTCGACGTGAAGGTCGGTGCCGTCGTCGACTACCGGGATCCACGAAAAGGTAGATCCAGCCCGTTCATCCACCCCAAGAATGTCACCGTCTGGACCGAGCTTCACCGCATTGCAGAGAAGCGAAAGTTCGAGGGGCACCTGTTTTCGCCGCCATTTGTCGTGCTGCGCAGGACTTCCAGTCCCAAGGACCGGTGGCGCGCCGCGGCCACCTTAGTCCACGGCAAGCGCAAGGTCGCCGTAGAGAACCACCTGATCGTCTGCCGCCCGAAGGACGGCGACGTCGGCATCTGCCGCGATCTGATCACGGCGATGAAGGATTCGCGAACCAATAGATTCCTGAACAAGGAAATGCGCTGCCGGCATCTCACGGTCGAAGTGGTCAAACGCATTCCATTCTCAGAAAAGCCAGCGTTTCCTTTCCAATGAATGCCTCCACGCAAGCGCCGCCGCTGGAGCCCACTATTCCCGTCGGCCTTAAGCGCACGGCGCTGGCCAAGGCAGCGTTCTCGGTCAGCGCCCGCGTGGCGATGCAGCTCGGCCGAGAGAGCATCTCAAGCTCCAACACCGCCATCGTGGAGCTGGTAAAGAACGCCTACGATGCCGACGCCGACTGGGTGAAGATCCGTTTCGCCGGCCTAGGCACCGCCAAGCCGCGGATGCTCATCGAGGACAACGGCCAAGGCATGACCGAAGGCGAGCTTCGAGAGAATTGGCTTTGTATCGGCACCACCAACAAGCAACAGGTTGGCAAGTCCGGCAAGAAGGGTCGCGTGCAAACTGGCGAGAAGGGCTTGGGCCGTCTCGGCCTCGACCGCCTCTGCCACCGCAGCGTTCTCCAGTCCCTTCGCAGGGTTGAGGACGAGGACACCATGCCTGTCAGCGCGGAGATGTTCCCGGACGTTAAGCGTTGCGCCATCGAACTCGACATCCAGTGGGACCGCTATCAGGCCGCCGGCAGGCGCTTGGAAACGATCGAGCACGACATCGGATTCATCGAACATCTCAACTTTGATGCCTTGACGCTCCAGTCTGCCGAGTTCCCTCACGGCACCAGGCTGCTCCTCGAGGGCCTAAAGGACGACTGGACCCATGCGCGCATCGCGGAACTTGGCGACGAACTCGCACTGCTCCTTTCTCCCTTCGGCCGACCAGAAGATTTCTCGATCTACATCGACTCTGGCCAGAATTGGAAAGACGTCGACGGCCCAGTCCTGCCACCTTCGACTCTGCTCGAACTTGCCAACTGGAAGGTCGATGCCGCGATCGAATCCGCTGACGAAGACGAGCGCGTATCCATCCGGATGACCTCCTCGATGCACGAGCGCGCTTTCCTGCCAGAGCCGGCGCTCTGGTCCGACTTCACGAAGCATAAGAACCAGACCATGGCCGCGGATTTGCCGCGGAAAAGCCGGTGTGGCCCGCTAAAGCTCCAGTTCTACGTTTTCATCCGCGACGCTGATGAACTCGCCAAGCGTGGCAGCGGGCTCTCTGAAATCAGCGACTTCCTCGAATCCAACCGAGGAATCCGAATCTATCGCGACGGTTTCCGGGTGAAACCCTACGGCGATCCTTCCGGCCAGAACGATTGGCTGACGCTGTCCCTGCGCCGAGCGGTTAATCCCGCGGCGATCAGCCGCGCCAACTGGAAAGTCGGCTTCCATCAAGTAGTCGGCGCGGTGTTCATCACGAAGGAGGGCAATCCCGAGCTCATCGACCAGACCAACCGCGAAGGCATCGTCGAGGGCCGGGCCTTCGATGACATGCGGGTGTTCGCCGACAAGGTGGTCCAGTACTTTGAAGGCCGCGCCCATCAGGATGCGATGGCGCAGGCGCCGCGCCCGGAGCCGGTTGAAGAGCCGCCGGGCAGATCATCAGAACGAGCCGCCGAGGCACTCGACCAGATCGACGACGCCGTCAAGGGGATGCAGGGCGGCCCCATGCTGCTCACATCACAGGGCAGCCCCGCGCCAGAGGCTGATCGAGCCCAGCAAATCGCGGAAGCTGTCCAGAAAGTGAAGGCCGAACTCGCGAACGCAGAGGGCCAGCGGAAAGCACAGGACGCCCTGCTGGCTGAACTCAAGGAAGAGGTCAGCGTGCTCACGAGCCTCGCCTCCCTCGGCATAATGACCGCCTCCTTCGGCCACGAGCGCGTCAACGACGCCACCGAGGTGCTCAACGACGCCGCCCGCCTCAAAGCATACGTCGAAAACCCACAGGGCACCTTGTTCAGCAAGGAGGACCAACTCGCGATGCTCGCGCACCTCGCGGCCGGCGCTCAGCGTATCGACGCCTTTGCCAAGTTCGCTCTCGACCATGTGCGTCCGCGCAAGCGCATCCGCCAGGGTGCGAAGCTCAAACCCGTGGTCGAGCGCACCCTGAGGGTCTTTGACGAACTTCTCTGCGGGCGCTTCGGCGCCAAGGTCACCCAGTCGATACCCGACAACGACGAATTCGATGTCCCCGGCTGGGAGGCGGGCTGGGAGAGCGTCCTCGTGAACATGATTACCAACGCCTCTTGGGCGTTGAGCAAGACGCCGGTCGCCAACCGCAAGATCTCCATCGCGCTTGCCCGCGAAGGCGACGAGGTTGTCATGACCTTTCAGGACAGCGGTGTCGGCCTCGAGGCCGGCACCGAGGAGGACATCTTCCGGCCTGGCGTTTCCACAAAAAGCGACGAGCACGGCCGGATCATCGGAACCGGAATGGGCTTAACGATTGTCCATTCCTTCATCACTGCTAACAAGGGTGCCATCCGTCCGACCGCCCATTCCCCTCTGGGTGGCGCCGGCTTTGAAATTCGCGTCCCGCGCCTCCAGCCCCGTCCATCATAATCGACAAGATGTTGATCTACTATCTGGACGACCAACCGTCCCAGCGCCAGATGCTCGAATGGGATCTGAAGAGTCTCTTCGCCGACCGCTTTACCATCGAAGGTCTGCCGCTGCATCCTGACAAGGCCGACTACCACAAGTACTTGGATGACCATGAGGTCGCCGGCGTCCTCGTGGACCAGCGTCTCAACGAAACCGGCGAAATCACGACCTACACCGGCCTCGACCTCGCCAAGTACCTCCGCGGCGTCTATCCAGAAATGCCCATCTTCTTGGTGACCGGTTTCGATCCCGATGAGCAGATCAAGAGCGCCGATTCCGGATCCGTTGAGGCCGTCGTCTTCAAATTCGAACTGCGCACCAACACCCCCGCCGCCGAGGGCTTCAAGCAACGCTTCCTCCGCCACGTCGGCCGCTACCAGGAAGCGCTCACCGTTCGCCAGAAGCGTTTCCGCGAACTCCTCGGAAAAAGCGTCCGTGACGAGATCACCCCAGAAGAAAAGACAGAGCTGGCCGCCCTCGAGGCCGCTCGCCTGCTGCCGACGCAGGCCGAGGATGACGCGGTGCTAAACAAGCTGCAGTCCCAGGTTGGGGTGGTGGAGCAGCTCCTGCAAAAACTCCGCGACGCCGAGCAGAAGAAGTGAGAGACTTTTTCCCCGATCTCATCCGCAGGACGACCTACTTCGGAGAAGCCGGCATCTCCGGCTACCGGCGTTATCGGATCGAGGTTGCGGAGGATTGTCTGCAGCGCTGCGTCTATTGCGACTGCCGCAAGGACGACATCGGTGGCGATCCCGTGATGGAGTTGGATCACTTCCGCCCGAAATCCATCTTCACCACCCGGACGAACGACCCCACAAACCTAGTTCTCGCTTGCCGTAGCTGCAACCGGCTCAAGAAGAACGACTGGCCGGCCGGCAACACGACCGATTCCCACATCGACGGCGAAGGCTACGTCGATCCCTTCGTCGACAAGCGCCAGGAGTATTTCCGGGTCGACGAGCATGGCGCCGTGATCCCCCTCAAGGCACCCGCTCGTTACGTCGAAAGGCGCCTGGCTTTGAACCGCCCGCTCCTCAAGCGCCTGCGTTACCGCACAATACTCGTCCTCGAATCTCGCGAGCGAATCAACGAGATCTGCGCCCGCATCGAGGACGCCTTGGCTGACCCGACCTGCCCGCAGAAGGAACTCCTGCAGGACTGCTTGACCGGCTTTCGCAAGGAACTCGAGATCCTGAAACTCCTCCTTCCTGAATAGGAGAGCCAAGGTTTCCCGGCGTTAATCCCTTGAGGAGACGCTGCATGGGCGGGAGGGCTTCTCATCCAAAGCGCGTGCTACATGCGCACCATGGCCGATGTCCAACGAGCCATCGCGCTCGACCCTTTCCCACCATCGATGCCGGAGACGATTGGATTCATGCTCAAGGCCACCGGCCAATCCGCGAAGGCTGCGGCCGAGTTCGAACGCGCCGCGCAGGCTGGCCCGGACAGCCGCAATGGTCCCTGACAGGGATGGTGCCGTTCGAATGACCAGGTTTGCTCGGCAAGAGACCGCAAGTCGCTGCACGCATTTCCGGACGGCGGTAGTGCAGGCACGGCGCGGCCAAGCGAGGGAGTGTATCAGCCCGGGGCACCTGCTACGAATCCCACGTCTGTCGGGATCTTTCATCCATGAGTGGAGCCCGCGCCCTGACCCCGACCGAAATCCCTCTTCTCCTTTCGGCAGCCCGCACTCCGAAATCCGCCGCCTTCCTCTTGCTGGGGATCAGCACCGGGTTCCGCTGCAGGGAACTGCTCTGCTTGCGCTTCTCGGACGTGTCCTACGCCGGGCAGCCCGCCTACAGCGTGACCGTCCCGAGGCGATTGATGAAGAACGGCCGCAGCGCCACACGCCGCAGGTCGGCCCAAGGGCGCACGGTGCCGCTCAATGCGCATGCGCGTGCGGCCATAGCCCTGCTGTTGCGCGAGGCCCCGCCACCGACCCGCTACCTGTTCGCATCACGGGTCGGCGGCAATCGGCCGGTCACGGTGCAGATGGCGATCAAATGGGTCCGCACGATGGCGACCGACGCGGGGATCGACCCGCGGCGCGTCACCACCCATTCACTACGCAAGACCTTCGCCATGCGTCTGCATGACATCACCGGGTCGGTTGTCGCCGTGTCCCGTGGCCTCGGACACCGGAGTCTCGAAGTGACCGCCGCCTACCTGGACATCGAGCAGCAGCAGGTGGACGACGCCGTCCTCGCCATGGCGGCTGGCCCGGTGTTGGCCGCGCCGGCCGATTTCCTTCCCGCTTCCTGCGCCGTGCCTGCCGCGCTCACGGCCTGATTCGGGCGCGCGTCGTTCGCTCGTGAAGTAGAAGATACCCCGAAAAGTTCTACTTCGGTCCGGGGACCCGGACGGGGCAATCCGGTGGGTCGGATGGAGCCGAATCCGCGCGAGGCGCTCCATGCGGATCAGAGGCCGGCAAGAGCCGTAGCCGTCGTTCCTGGCACGGTTCAGTGGGTTCCTGTTGGCGGTGAGCGTCGTCCCGCGTCGGGACCTGCGAATGATCTCGCTGGCGCTGGAGCTGCCGCCGTCGCCGTCAGGCTCGACTGAGGACGGATGCCGATCGCCGAAGACAACACCGGAGGAGCTTTGGCGCATGGACACAACACGAAGAAGGCAACTGAAGGGCGGGATGAGGAGCCGCTGGCGCCCGCCCAGCCGTCGGCGTTTGATGCAGGCCGTGCAGCCGATTGCGCGGCTGTTTCGGATGCCGGCCGCGCGGCTCTGCAGGGACATGAGGCTTAATCCCCAACAGACGTCCGCAACCGTTCGCAAGACGTTGGCGCTCGTCCAGTGCCTCATGTTGTTGAATACGCCCGGGACGTGGCGACGTCACGGGCCCGACCTGAAGCCGAGTCTGCCCACGTCATTCTGCACGGTGGCCGGTGCAGACCGATACACGCGCGCGCTCGCGGCGGCACTCGATCCCTCGCATGTCGCTCGATGCAACACGCGCTTCGCCCGCATCCTCCTCGAAATAGTGGCTGAAACGATCGGCGGTTTGGAGTGGGCGCGATGCTGGTTGCGCCGACGTTGTCCGGAGTTGGGCGGCCGAACGCCCTGGGCGGTGGCGGACGATCCCCGCGGGGCGACCCGGGCGCTGGATCTTCTCCGCACCGAGTGGCGGCGACGCGGGCGTGAACAGAAACAGCAGACACGCCTCCGAGCGCTTCGGGGAAAGGTTGCCGGTGATGGGGTAGGGGGTTCGAGGCCATGACCATCGGCGCCGATTCTGCGAAGGTCCTCGGGCTGGCCCGTCGCCTGGACCGCAGCAACATGCGTCGGGCCAGGAACTGAAACGAGGAGCTTTGGAGACAACATGCCCTCCCAATTGCTTCCACTCGACCTTCCGCCCGACCTGATGCTTGGCCGCATCGTTGATCTTAAGGCCTCACTGGCCACAGAAGGTCGCGAACCGTGCGTCCTGCATCTTGGCGGAGGAGCCGGCCTCCACCCGTCGCACGCGTTGCACCTGGCGGAATTGATCGATGGTGCCGTTCATCGCGGGCAAGCCGTCATCGGAGACGCGATTGCTCCGATCTACTCGTCCGGTGCCCTCGTGTGGTTGGCCTGTTCAGTCCGGACCATGTATCCGTCCGGCTATCTGTGGATGGAATCGCCCCAGGCGATCCAGGCTGCGCTTCGTCACGCCGGTCCCGGAATGGGCATCGCCGTCGATGATCACGGACCGTCGCAGTATGCATGGCTCGATTACGTTGAGTGCATGCGTCGTGTGGCACAACTGGCCGAGGAGAGGGACATTTTCGATCGAAGGATCGACATCGGGATGCTCCAGAACCTCGGACTGCTTCATGTCCCTGACCCTCTGTTGGGCCGGCCGGTCAATTGCGATCAGGATCCTGACGCAGGATCGGCCACACCGGAGCTTTGAAGCATGGCCGCAGCACACCACCAAATCGTCGAGAACTTCGTTCGCGACCACGTGCATCTGCACGGAATCGACTACAACGTCGCCGAACTGTGCTCCGGGGTGTTGAGCACCGGGGCGACCGGAAGCGGAAAGACCACGAGCATCGTCAACCCCCTCGCTGCTGCCCTGGCACGTCTGCATCTCGACGATGCCGACCTGCGGCCGGCGGTCGTCTATCTGAACAGCAAGGGCGACGGTGCGCGCCACTTTCTTTCTCTCGTTCCTGCCGCTCGGCGCAACGACCTGGTTTGCGTCAATGGCGCCAACCGAAACTCGCTTCTTCTCTTCGACCGGAACTGTTGGCCGAACCGGACGGAACTCGCGGAAGCCACCTTTGAGTTCCTTCTCGAAGCGGCGCGCCATTCCGTCGGGACAGCGGACCGCCTGGGCGGCCACAAGGTGTATTTCGAGAGCATCCGCAACCGGCCGATCCGGTTCGCCGCGCAGGCGGAGGTCGCGGAAGCCGACGGCGGCTCGGAAAAGCACGGGTGGTTTTGTCCTCGGAGCCACTTGCTGGCCGTCGTCCGGCGACTCCGCGAGTTCATCGCTCTCATTGAACAGCCTGCCACAGCATCTCCGGCAACGATGGTCAGCGGTGCCGCGCGCGCGGTGGCCGAGGTGATCACGGCACACGGTCTTTCCTACGAGGAACTGGACGCGTTTGTAACCAGTGCGAAAGCGGCACTCCAGCCCGGGACCGCGAAGGAGCGTGCCGTGCTGCATCTCGCACGCCAGTTGCTGGACGAGGCGCTCGAGAGCATCGGCAAAAGGCAGCCGACGGCAGCAAATCATGCCGTCCGAGGGCTGCAATCGATCCTGTCGTCGGGGTCTGCTCGGGAGCTGGCGCAACTCGTCGACGCGTCTCGCCGATCGCACCAGGAATCGCGATACTCATTGACCGGGGAATTGGCGTCGTTGTGCGACCTGATCGATTGCGGTGCGGTCAGCAAAATGCTGGCGGCCAGTGGCGGCTCAGGCGTGGGCACGTCGTTCGAGGAGGTGATCGACCAGGGAAAGATCCTGATCGTCGATCTGCCCGTCGCGGATTCCGGAGGGTCAACCCGCTTTGCGCTCGCGCTGCTGAGCCTGCATTTTCAGCAGGTGTCGCTGCGGCGGCGATCTGCGCGAATCGCCGGGCGGGCAATCAATTGTCGCCGGCCTGTTGTCTTCGTGGCGGACGAGTTCCCGTCGTATCTGTGTTCTGCGGGGCGGTACGACGGCCTCGAGCAATGGCTCAGCCGCTCGCGTGAGTTCGGGGTCATTCCGATCCTCGCGACCCAAAACCTGAACCTGCTGACGGAGGCATTCGCGAGCACCACGCGCACCTCCGCGTTCCTGGCGAATGTCCGGACCCGGTTCTTCTCCGCGAACGCGTGTGCCGAGACGAATCAGTGGGCGTCCTGGTGCTGCGGGCGAGACACCGAGCGCACGGTCAGCGCGGTTGTCAACTGGTGGGACGATCCGGCTCTCGATACCGCACTTGCGCAAGGTGCCAAGACGCTGCGTGCGGTCCTGCCGCCCGGGTCGCTCGGCTTGCTCGAGACGGGGGAGTATGTCGTCCAGACCTGCGGAGGTGTGGTCGCTCGAGTCAACGCGAACCGCAGACACGCTGCTCCTGACATTACGCCGCTGAACCGCGCCGGGCGAAGGTCCGATGGGTCCGGTTCACGGCAAGCCCACCGGGAGGAGCTTTCCTCGTGAGCACGATCACCGTAGAGCGTCCAGTTCAGCAGATCGTTTGGTCGGGGGTCGGACGATCGCACGCGCTTGGACCTGAGATGGCCCGGGGTGGAGAAGGAGCAATCCATACACTGGGCTCAGGACTGGCGAAGATCTACCGCCCGTCCGTCGTCCGCGATCCCGGACGTCGAGTCGAGCTGCAGGAAAAGATTGCGGCTCTATCCCGCATCGCGCCGCTGCAGCGGGACATCCGCTTTGCCGTTCCGGCGGTCCCTTTGTTTGGTGATTCCGCCTGCACGCAGTGGATTGGGTTCGCGATGCGGAGGTGCCCGGGAGCATCGCTGCATTCACTCGGGTCACTTGTAAGCCTCGAGCGAACGTTTCCGGGCTGGAATCGACTGAACATTGCGCGAGTGGCCGCGGCAGTGGTCGACGGGGTCGCCGAGCTTCAGTCGCATGGCGTGGTGGTGGCTGACATCAACCCAGGCAACTTCCTGGCGCACGCGTCAGGACGAGTCTCATGCATCGACTGTGACAGCTACCAGGTCGCCCTCCCGAATCGCGTCTGGCTCTCTCGCGTCTTCACTCCGCGCTATACGGCCCCAGAGGTGCTCGATCAGCCCTTTGCTCGCCCCCGTTCGCCGGCGGAGTTGTCCTTTTCGATCGGCATACTTGTTTTTGAGGTACTGACCCACGGAATTCATCCCTACGCTGTCAGGTGGGGCGACGACCCGGTCGAGAACTTGCGCGGTGGTCGCACCTTCATCGGCGGAGCGCGAGCGACGGGTGGTCTGCCGTTCGAGCAGTTCTCCCGCTATGCCGATCTTGATCGCGCGGTGAAATACCTGTGCGTGAGGACGTTCGTTGATGGCCATTCCTGTCCTCAAGCCCGGCCGACACTGAACGACTGGAAGTGGGCGCTGGGCCAGCACATCCGATCGCTCCAGTAGCCGAGGAAATTACACCGACGTAGCTTTGTGCTATGACATCCAACAAAGAAGACAAGCGAGAGCTTCCCAGGCTGCCGGCCAATCTCGATCCCGATCGTCTCGAAGCCGCCCGGAATCCACAGCCACGGTGTGCGTGTGCTCTTGTGCTGGATACGTCGGGCAGCATGGAAGGCGAGGCGATCTATGAACTGCAGGAAGCCCTGCACGCATTCTTTACGGAAATGGCCGATGATCCTGTCTGCCAGTTGTCCGTCGAGCCCGCCGTGATCACGTGCGGCGGAACCGCTCAGCTTGCCAGGCCATTCACGTCGTTGTTGGATTTCGACAAGAACTCGTTGCTGCTCCTCGAGGCAGATGGAGCGACGCCGCTTGGAGCGGCCCTCGATCTTGCGATCGACCAAGTGCTCGAGCGCCGGAGGGATTACCGCCGCTGCGGTCTGCAGGCATACAGGCCAGTGATCGTGGCCATGACGGACGGGCAGCCGACAGATAGCTGGGAGAGGGCCGCGGCCCGTCTGCGTGCTTTGAAGGACCACGTTTTCCTCATCGTGGTGGCGACGGGGCCGAGTGCGAATATGGCGATTCTCAACGAGATCGCCCAGCCGGAGAGGCCGCCACTTCTGCTTTCTGGAATCTCGTTCCAGTCTTTGTTCCGGCTCGTGAGCGATAGCCTGCGCAGTCTCACCACGTCGTCGGGTGACGTGCGTGCGGCGACCTTGGCGCTGCAGGAACTTTCGCGATGAGTGATTCATCGTGCCCGGAGAGAGCCATGAACACGCCGATCGTTCGCGATTGGCGTGCTGCCGCGGCCGTGGGTACCGGCGCTCGTCACCTCGCGCGGGGCGCGCCGTGTCAGGACGCGGCCGCCGCGAAAATCACGCCGCGACCTTTCGTGATCGTGTGTGATGGCAAAGGGAGTTCGGACATCAGCCAGGAGGGGTCCGTTGTCGCGGTCGCCCGATTCTCGACGCTGCTGCGTTCTCTCGAGCCTCTCGTTCGCGACGCGTTGGATGCAGAGTCGATGGACCTCGATGAATCGTCACGTCAGTGGAGACGCTGTGCCGAGGTTGCCTGCCGTCTTCTTGCTGAGGATCAGGAACGGCTTGCTGACGCCAGCGGGCGACCCGTTTCCGACTTCGTCTACACCATCGCGGTGGCGGTGATTGGGATGCGGCGATGCGGCTGGTTTCAGATCGGCGACAGCATCCTCGTCGCGCAAGTAGCAGGAAGGCTCGCTTTGGTGCGCGAGCCCTACACCGGCGAGTTCGCAAATCACACGGTGTTTGTGCGTCCGGACCTGAACGCCGAGGCCTTCCTCTACTCTGGACTCCTGCCTGCCAGTGGACTCGAGGCTGTTGCCGCCTGCTCCGATGGCATGGCGTTTCACCTCGTCGAACTGCAGGGACTGACGCCAGCAGAAGGGTGTCGCCAGATCTTCGCCTCGATCGCGATCGGCGAATGCAGCGCGATGCACCTGGAGGCAGTCCTGGCGGCAGAACGGTGGTCTCGAGTCAACGGAGATGATCGCGGACTTGCCGTCTTGGCAGCAAGCCAAGGATGCGAGTCGCCCCGGACCGCTGAGGTCGATGCCGCCATGTCTGCATAGGGGACCCCCAAGGAGCTTTTTCGATGACCGAAACATGGAATATGCAGCACGGGCATCCTCTACCGTGCTGTGGTATTGGCATGCCTGGGTTGGCACGCACACGAGGTGTCATGGCGGCCACCGCCTGAAACACGGGTTAACCATGTTCACGACGATCCTAACCGTGCTTTGGGTTGGTCTGCTGCGTCACATGGTGGTCCAAGCAGAGGCCCACTTCAGTGTGCGCCGGCTACAGCGCATGATCGCTCATCTGCCCGGCGATCGAACGGCGCGCCCTTCGCCCGGAATCCCCGCCGAGGTGTTCTACCTGCTTTCAGGTGGTCGGGTGCTGAGTTCGGACCGGATCTGGTTCGGCCTGTTCTTCTTTTCCCGGGGGCACCGGGTTCATCCCGCCGATGCGATGTCGCGAGTAGTCCGCGTCGAGGTTCCTTCCGCGACTGTTCACGAACTCCGATTGTTTCTCGCGACTGCACGGCAGACCTATCTGTCACCTCGGGAGCGAGCCACGATCGATGCCGTGCAGATGCGCTGCTTCGACCTTCGGGACCTCCCGGATTCGTCCGGTCCCGGGCCTGACGACGGCCACGAGTATACGCCGCTGCCGAAACCACCGGTGATCAGCACGACGAACGGGTAGTTCGCGGCGAACATCCGAGTGCTATGCAGTTCTCCTCATTGTTTCCTTCGGCCTGTGTCGTTTCGAGCGTGCTCTCGATCGCCATCCTGGTGCTCGTTATGTGCGCGCGTCCGCGTGGCGACGCCGGTGTTGGTCTCCGGATTCTTGTCGCGGTCCTGCTGGTCGTGTGGTGGCTCGGGTCAAGCCTCGCGATGGTCCTTTTGATCCAGCGCCCCTGAGGCCCAGATCATGCGAAGCCCTTCGCGACGCGCGCTTCTGCCTGACACCGGGCATGCTGGGGAAAACAAGGTGCAGTGCAGCGGGAGGTCTGTGGCCGGCTTCTATCTTCGGGTCATCAAGCGGACCGACCTTCTGCGGAGCCTATGGTAGGCAAGTGGCGTCGGCAGTCGGGTTGCCTGTCGGACGGGGGCTATGGTGGTGTGCGCAGCATGCACCCAGACAATCTGATGTAGGGTATTAGGGGACGGCGTTTGAATTCTCTCTCCGAGAGGGCAAAAATTTCCGAGACGCAGGTCTCTTTAATATACTAGAGGAGCATGAATGCTCCGAAACTCCAGAAGCCTGCGACGAACAACTCAGCGACAAAAGCCAAGGTCGACCGTCACGACGTTGGCCAACTTGATCTGTTTGCCGTGTCGTGCCCGGCGCCGAACTCCTCTGCTGAGGGGGCGGAGTTGGCAGGAATGCCGGACGAGGCTACGCTGTCAGCCCCGGGCGCGTCAGATTCGGTGCCCACCCCCACTGGGCAGCATCTTGCGACCGGCAAGGAAACCGAGCCGGAACCTGTTGATGGCGAACCCGTCGGGGTTGAGGAAGGTAAAGACAACTTGGGAGGGGAGGCGCCCTCGTTGGGAGGTGTGCCCATCTCCGGAGATGGATGTGCGGCACGGGCGGAGCCCGAATTCGGCGGCAAGTCCGGTGAGCGTCCGGGGGTTCACCCGGATTACGATCGCGCTGGCACTCCCGAAGGCGAAAAGCGGGTGCTTACGGGTTCGGACGAGGGCCACACGGATGTGGCGAAGGACAACGACTTCCGCGATATCGGCACGGGCGGCACCTTCGATGGCGCAGCATCGCCCGAGAGCGGGGCCTCACGGAAGTCCGTAGCGGCCGATTCTCCTGTTGGTGTGGAAGATCCGTCGGCAACCTCTTCGAACCCTGAGGAGAGGCCTCCCTCAGATGCTCTTGGTGCGGAATCGGACCAGTCCGGCATCAGCGTTTCTCGCGCGGAGGTGCCCGCTGGACCTGCCACCCCTGAAGCAGCCGCCGCTTTGGTCAAACCCGATGGCGAAAGGCCTTCCGGAGATGAAGCCGTTGTTGACGGCCCCGAGAGGGCTCTCGCGGCAACTGGGGCGACTGCACAAGCCATCTCCGGCGATCCGGATGGATCGCTGCCGGAAAGAGCAGCGCTCGGCGCCGAAAGCCCCAACAACGGCGGCAACGTTTCTATTCCGGACAAACGTGACGACGATCCTGAACCGCCGTCGATGGACAATCCCGACGAGAAGCTGAACACCGTCTCCGGAGATCAGATCTCAGGATCTGGCGGCCGCGATGGTAACGCATCAGACTCGACCCACACAACGAGTGGCGCCGATGCTCACGATCGTTCCGGGAATGAAAGCATAGGCGGCCGCACGAAGTCCCCTGCGTCGAAGCCCAAACCTTCGCGGAAGAACAGGGGGGCAGGCGCGGGGAGCGGCAAGCCTGAGTCCCAGCGGGCGAAACCTCCCGGGAAGAAGGACATCCCCGCCACGAACGGCAAAGACGCCAAAGGCACGATTTCGGCCGAGGCGCAGTGGCGTCGGGATCATCCGGAGTACGGTCGCCTCGAGGTGTGGTTGCTCAGGACTGACATCGCGCGATTCAAGAGCCGGGTGAAGGCGTCAGGGATGCGCGGTCAGGAAGCGTTGGAAAGCCTCGTCCATCAGTTTCTGGAAAGCGACGGCGATCAGCAAAATCCGCCTCGCAATAGGCAACCGCCGTCTGCGCACGACATCTCCGGAGACGATTAACGGCCAAAGGTTGTACACGGCACGCAAGGCGACACTGTATGGACAAGTTCACGGTAGTGTTCCCCCTGAAGCTCCGCCCCAGCCAGAAGCGGCGACTGAAACGATTGGCGGATAAGTTCACCACCGGCCGCGGGAACCAGTCGGCGTATATCCGCTACAAGGTGTTCGGCGAAGACGCCGGCCCGAGCCAGACACGCCCGGTTCACCGATCGCCGGCAGCAGTGGCGCAGCAGAGGATCATCCGCCTGTTGGGGTTGGTTGATGAGCGACTGAAGGCGCTGCCCCAAATGAGACCGATCGATGTCGTCGCTCTCCGGCTTGATATCCGGTCGGCGGTGGCCCGCCTAGAGAGCACCCCGATGATTGAGGGATCTCCGGAGATTTCTGACGACACGACGGAATCGTCCGAACCGAAGACAGGGACCAAATCTCCGGAGAAACCGACGGGAGATCGCGCAGCATGATTGTGCGACGCCTACCACCGTCTGCGCGAGGAACCCGCGTCGACTACCTTTTTCGCGACGTGAAACGAGGGCACCACCGTCGACCGCGGTTGCTGAAGGGCGAGGTCGCCCTGCATCGACAAATCGTGAGCCAGATCGATTTCGCGCAGTCGCGCGCGTGCTTCATCTTGTCGTTCGAAGAGCGGTTATCTCCGGAGATCGTCCTTGGGCACGTGCTTGGCTTCGAGGACGTCCTTCTTCCCGGAATGCGGGGCCGGTATTCGTCATTTTGGGTGTTGCACGAAGAGAAACACCGAGTCCTTGGGCTGCGGTCGGCGGCTCACGGCGAGGTCACGACGATGGATTTGGTGACCGGAAAACGAATGCAGGTGTATCATCCGGCTCCCGACCGAAAACGCGTCAGGACGTGGCAATCGCTCGTGAACACGATCTGCGGGTATCCTGACCCCAGCAATGCGGACGCCGGAGGCTGGTTTTCGTCGGGCCTCAAGGCGACCGACGAACAGGATGCAGCACGCGAACTGGTCGAACTGAAGTTTGAAACTGGCGATATCAACTCATCAACCGACCTGCTTCGAGTGATCGAGGAGGATGGCACGAAAACGCGGCTGGTCCACCCGAAGAGCGGCCGGCCGTTCCTGCTCTGTCAGCCGCCGGATGGCAGCGCCCCGTTTGCACTGAAAGGCAAAATCTATGTCCCAGGAGGAGTCGAAAAGTTCATTGCGGAGCAGGGTCGACGGCGAGAAGGCACGATATCTGACCCGGCAGGAAGAGCTGTTCGGAAACCTGAAGGAGGAGTTGTTCCAGCGCCTGGATACGATATCCGCGCAGATCCAGGAGACTGCGGCGAACGCGGACAATCGCGATCAACCGAGAGTGCTGGCGGCGATCGAGTTGGCGACGGCCAGTCTCCACCAAGCGCTCAATCAAAGCGAGCAGCGGCTGAAGGATCAGATCTGGCAACTCAACATCGTGATGGCGAATCACCAAGTCTCGACCAAAGTGCTCGCGAAGTATCAGCAGGTCACGGAGCTGGCGTGTCAGCGCCTGGAGAATCTGCTCCGCCCGCTCCAGACGTTGGAGAACAGCCTGTCGGCGGCACCAGAGATGATTCGCCTGGAGGTCCGAACCGCCGTCGAACCGCTACAGAACTTCGAGCGGAAATTAGACGGATGCTTGACTGCAAGGCTGAACAACTTCGACGGGATTTTCCATCGACTGACCCGGTTCTCGTTCGAGCTGGCGCCGTTAAGGACGTGGGCGGTGGTTTTGATCGCAGTCCTCAGTCACTCGCTGGCCTTCGCGACGGGGTTGCTGATCTATCGGTTCTTGTGGCCGCATTGATGGCTGCTGAAACAACGCACCGTCCGCCTGATACTTCACCGAAAAGCAATTCTACCGACGACATCCATGCCCGAGACTACGCCGAAAGCATCCACCAGCAGCAAGACCGGTCAGACCGAGACAACGCCATTGGACCCGTGGGCGACGAGCGAACTGTTGCAGGCGACCTTGAAGCACTTGCGCGCCATGGCGCGGAACTGGGAACCGCGGCTGCGCGCCTTGGAGCGGTCCAGTGGCAAGCAGAGCGAGCAGTTGAGGCAGCTCTCCATTCAGCTCGAAACGTTGGCGCAGGACTGCGCGAACTCGAAGCAGTCCATCGACGAGTTCCACGCGAACTCAGCGAGGCAACTGAACGAGCTATCGATGCGATTGGTAAAGCTAACGGAGGACTGGACCAACTTCGCGAAATCCAGACCCGGGTCGTAGCCAAGCCGGAAGTCGACCGGCAGTCGGACCATCCTGACACTTCGTTGCCTTCGAAGGAGGATTACCTCCAGCGGATTGATGGAGCTGCTGCTCCGATAGAGGAAATCCAGCGGCGAAAGTCTCCGGAGATGGAGCGATGAGCGCGAGTTCGATTAACCTGATTGCCGTCGAGCGGCTGTCGGACGGATCGGTTGCGACCGGCAATCCTTTGGACGCGCATCAGGTAGCTACCTTTCGTCGGCGCTGTGGGCAGGGGCAGTTCGCTGTCAGGGGATGTGGTGACGCCAAGACCCTGATGGCCCTAATGCCAGAGCCGGGCTGTTGGGTTCGCGACCTCGATGCCGATCGTGACTGGTGCCTCGTGCGAATTCCGTCGCGCCCAAACGTCGAGCCGGAGTGGCTCGTAGTTCGTGAAGTGGATCACGTTCCTGTTCTGCGGTCACGTGATGATCGCGACTTTCGAGCACCGGCGTTGCGCACACCCTACCGACTCGAGACGGTGTTGGTTGGCGGCTCTGGCGACGGCCATCAGCAGGATGGTGATGAACTGGACTCGAGGCGCGAACGCGGCCACTCGCCGCCAGTTCCGACAACAGGATCAATCCTGTTTCACTTCCTCGAACGGTCGGGTCTTACTGTCTTTTCTGGAATAGACCTGTCGCTCGAGTCTCAGATTGGAATGCTCCTGGATGCGGCCGGTGATGATGAGTTGGCCGCCGGCATCCCGGTTGCGCGGCATCTTCACTTCATTTCCAGTCAGGAGGGCCTCGATCAGGCAATCTCGAGATTGGCGACATCCTCGGACGACTGGGGCGACCAGCAGCGGAACGCGATCTGCTTCGCCTTGGTGACATCGTTTGATGAGCGGAGCATCAACGTTTGGCCAACGGGCTGGAACCTCCCGCTGACGGGTGGATTGCGAATTCCTGGGTTTGGGAATACGCCTGGGCCGTATCTCGCGGCATTTCTTCTCAGCGGCGGTTCCTCGGGTGATTTTCAGCCGTCACTCGCTTTTGGAATTCCCGTAGTGTCCACGGCGTCACTGTTCCCGGCGGAAAGCGATCGCGAGCGGGTCACCTATGCGATCCTGCATAATCTTCTGCGGTGGGCACTGAGTGCCAGTGGCCCGGGGTCTCTCCACAAGCCGCTCTTCGAGGTAGTGCCGGGAATGCCATGCGGTGGCGAGCGACTCGACGGCATGCTTCGATGGGGAGACTCGCTTTCGGGCATCGAGGTCTTGGGAATCCGAGATCCAAACGAACCGGACGGTAAGCGGCGCAACTACTTCGCCGAGAAGATGGCGATGGTTGAGCGCCTGCAGCGCCGAGACGGCATCAAGATCCATGTCTTTGATGCGCGTCCACCTGTCGGCAGCAAGGCATGGACGAAAAACTTGCGTGCGTTCCTGACCGGTGTTTGCGACTGGTTAATCTCGGTCTCGCCCGAAATCGCGAGTCCCGAGAACTTCTGGCGGGGCATGATCGACAGCGGTTTCGTTTGATAGCCGGTCAGGTTCCAACCCGACGACCGCGCGTTGCCGACAAACTATGTGCTTAGGTTTCGGCGCCGTTCCGGCGGTCCGCCGGGAGCTTTCCGGCGTATGGCTGGCACTATTGCTCTCAACCGCACTGAACTGGATGCGTTCCTCGCCGCGCTTGCCGACCGACCCCTTCGGGATCAGGCCATGGCAAGGACCGCGCTCCATACCGGTCTGCGCGCCGGCACCTTGTTGGGACTGCGGGTGGAGGACGTGTGGGACGGCACCGGCGTGCGACCGGTGCTGTATGTGGCGCGCCACCGGCTAAAGAACGGAAACGGTGTGCGCAAGCGGTCGGTGACGGGGCGGTATATTCCCATCCACCCGGCCGCGCGTGCGGCGCTCCTCGCCTACATCCAGGAGCGAGCGGGATCGGGACCTCTCCACGGCCGCGCGCCGTTGTTTCGCTCGAAGAAGGGTGGGGCGGTGCGGTTATGGCGCTGGAATCGAATTCTGACCGAAACCATGGCGGCGGCTGGAATCTGCACAGCCGGAAGATCGTCGCACGCCCTCAGGAAGACTTTCTGTGCTTTATGTCTCGAATCGGCGGGCGGTCGGCTGCACGTCGTCCAACTTGCGATGGGGCACCGGCATCTCTCCACCTTGCAGGCGTATTTGCCCTGTGCTGACACCGAGGCGGCGACGGCGATTCTCGATGTGGAAACGGCAGGAATCGAGTGCGCCGATCGTTTGTCTGGTGTCGAGGGTCCGCCAGGAACCTCGGCGGTGGAATGACCGGCAGTCTCGACGTCGCGGATGCGTTCCCGTGTAGTGTTGCCGGGCGGTCGGTTGTGACTTCTGCGCGCCGCACACATCTACTGCGGCGGGGTCGGCCCGCACACGATCTGTGTTCAGGAGTGGGCTAGTGCGCGCGTGCCGCAGACTTCGTTTGGAGGCTCGCGTGCTCCAGGACTTCTGCGCCGTCGCCGTGGCGGAGCGCGAGAAAGCTGACACTCGAAAATACGCTCAGTCCTCCCAGCGCGACGAACGCGCAGCGAATGGCCGCGGACATGGCTGGAGCTGAGCCCGGCGCAGAGCCCTGCCATGTGGCGAGGAACAGTGCGGTGAGCAGGGAGGCGATCGCCACGCCGAAGCTCATCGAGAGTTGCTGCCCGACGCTGGCGAGACTGCTTCCCGTGCTCGTTTCTGCGGCGCTGAGGTCTGCAAAGGCCAGGGTGTTCAGGCTCGTGTATTGGGCGGACATCAGAAATCCGAAGATGAAGGCCATCGCCAGTATCACCCATGTGGATGTCGCCGCAGTGACGGTGGCAAAGCTTGCCATGACCAGGCCAATCAACACGGCGTTTCCAGCGAGAGCCTGCCTGTAGCTCACACGCATAAGGATCCTTGTGATGACGAGCTTGCAGGTCATCGCCGCCAGCGGTTGAGGCACGATCAGCAAGGCGGCATGTAGCGGCGAATAGCCGAGACCGACCTGGTAATAGAGTGGCAGCAGGAACGGCATGCCGCCCAAGCCGATGCGCGAGATGAATCCGCCGCCCACGGCTGCGGCGAAAGTGCGGTGGCGAAAGAGGGCGAGCGGCAGCATGGGATGCGCATGGCGAAAGGCATGGCGCAGGTAGAGGGCGATGAGTGCGCTGGCGAGGGCCAGCATCGCCGCGATGCCTACCGACGGCGTATCGTGTTCCCCGAATACCTCGAGCGCGTGCGATAGCAGGGCGACACCACCGCCAAAGAGCAGAAATCCGCGTAGATCAAACGGCCGCGGGTGACGGCTGCGATAGTCGGGCATGTAGAGATGCACCGCCCAGAGACCGGCAAGGCCGATCGGGATGTTGATGAAGAAGATCGCCCGCCAATGCAGCCAGTTGACGATCGCGCCGCCAGCGAGCGGACCCATCAACGGGCCGATCAGACCTGGAATGACGACGAAGCTCATCGCCTGCAGGATCTCCGCCTTCGGAAATGTCCGCACGATGGCGATTCGCCCGACCGGCATCATCATTGCACCGCCGACGCCCTGCACGATGCGCGAGGCAATGAGCATGGGGATGTTCACGGCGAGCCCGCAGAGCAGCGATCCGATCGTGAAGACGAGGATGGCCGCGAAAAACACCCGACGCGTGCCGAATCGATCCGCCATCCAGCCGCTCAGAGGAATGAAGAGCGCAAGGCTCAGCGTGTAGCTGGTTAGTGCCGTTTTGAGGCTCAGCGGCGCCACCCCGAGCGCGGCGGCCACGGTCGGCACGGCCGTATTCAGGATCGTCATGTCGAGCGACTCCATGAAGAACGAAGTGGCGACGAGCCACGGGAGCACGCGCTTTATGTGTGAGACTCCTGCATCCTTGCCGCGGGTATTGCCAGCCGTCGGTGGAAACGCCGGAGCGATGCTACCGGACTCGACAATGGACGTCTCGGGTGGCGTGCTCATGGCGTGTGAACGACGAAGCGCGCCGTGCCGTCGTTGCGGACTTGCGCAGGCAGTCCGAGTTCCCAGGCGATGTAGTGTCGTTTCATCGCATCGGGATCGTTCTCGAGTGGGCGGCGATAGATGTCGTCGGGCGGGACGGCGGCGCGGATCAGGCCGGTCTGCACCGGGCGACCGCGCAGAGGCCAGGCGGAGAATCCACCGGCAAGGATGGTCACTGCGGCGGTCGTCAACGCCTGCAGCTCCGGCTGGGCGAAGGCTGCACGGTAGCCGTCGGAGGAAACGAGGATGATGCGTTCCGCACGAGGAAACGCGGGCAGCGCCTCGGCCAGTCGGGCGCGCGGCGCGTACCACGAGCCGGGGATGTGCCCGGCCGCGTATTCGGAACTTAAGCGCAAGTCCACGACCACCACACCCGGGGTGCCGATCAGCGACTGGAGCGAGTTGGGTTCAATCTGAGGAACATCGGGTGGGCGGACCCAGGCACGCTCGGGCGTCGGCAGGCTCGCAAGTTGATCGCGCAGGCCGTCGCGCAGCACGGCAACCTGCTCGAAACCGAGTTGGCGTAGCCATGAGGCTGTGGTGGCGGCGCGCACGCCGTCGTCGTCACCCAGCACCACGCGGGCGTTGAGCACACCGATGTATTCATCGGTGGCCTGAATCAACTGTCCGCCGGGCGCGCTGGCGAAGCCTGGGGCGCGCCGTGCCGCGAACTCCTCAGGGCTGCGCACGTCGAACTTGAACAGTGAGTGCCTGTCAGCCTCGCGTTCCCACCTAGCGAGTTCCGCCGCGGTGAGAAAGCGCACGCCGGTTCGTTCGGCCAGGTGGGTGGCGGCTGCACGAGCACGCGCATGGTTGGCAGGAGCCAGATGCACGGGCGCGCGGCGGTCCGCGCCGTGTTCGAGCGAAAAGCCCGCGAGATGCCAGCCGATGTTTCCGTCTCGCAGACCGACGACACGGCGAAACAGGCCCGAATTCACGAGGGTTTGCGTGCCGATGAGACTGCGCGTGCGGCCCGCGCAGTGGACGACGACCAGCGTGTCCGGGGAGCGCTGCAGTTCCTGGGCCCGCAGGATCAATTCGGCCCCGGGCACGTTGATCGAGCCGGGGACCGTGGCGACCCGGTACTCGGTGAAGGGACGATCGTCGATCACTACCACGTCCTCGCCGCGGTCCCGCAGCGCCTTCAGCTCCTCCGCGGAGATCTCCGGGGTGTGCGCCTCCTGCTCGACCCACTCGCCGAAGGCTTTGCTCGGCACGTTTGTGTCGCGAAAGAGCTCGGCGCCGGCCCGCCGCCAGTCGGCCAGCGTGCCGCGTACGCGCACGACCTCGGTGTATCCCAGCGCCGCAAGGACCTCGGCGCCGCGTTGGGACAGGCCCGTCTCGGCGTCGAAGAGGATGATCGGCGTCGATTGCCGTGGAACCAAGGCGTGGATACGCTCCTCCAGGTGTCCGAGGGGAATGTTGACTGCGAAGAGCGGTTTGGCGCGGCCGTGCGGGCCGGCCTCGCGCAGGTCTAGGAAGGCCACCTCGCGACCGTCGCGAATGCGTGCGCGTACGGCGGCGGGTTCGATGGAGTGAAGCGGTTGCATGGGGGCGGACGCGTCGGTCGAGGCGGAATTCAAGCGACGAGCCCGTTGATGCGGGCGAATGGATCCCAGGATTTGTCCTCGTGCCAGTCATGCTCGGCGCGCGTTGCGACCGAGATGGCCGTCTCCCGACCAAAAAGCGTCGCAACCAGGCCGAGGGACATGTCGATGCCGGCGGCGACGCCGGATGCGGTGAAAAACTTGCCGTCCTCGACCCAGCGAGCTTCTGGCTGCCAGACCACGTGCGGGCCTTGTGAGGCAACCCAATGGAAGGCGCGTTTGTTTGTCGTCGCGCGCCGGCCGTCGAGCAGGCCAGTTCGGGCAAGCAATGCGCTGCCGGTGCAGACGGTTGCTACGTGCGGCGTGAAGGCGGCGGCGCGCTGGAGCCAGGCGATCAGGAGAGTGTTGTGGATTTCGCGGCGTGTTCCGGGACCTCCAGGCACGAGGAGAATGTCGATAGGCCCGGATGTTTCGAAGGCGCGGTCTATGGCGATCCTCGGACCGGCGGACGAGGCGACCGGACTCACGTGTTCGGCGAGCGTCAGGATTCGGAGGCGGTCGCGCAGGATGCCAAGGATCCCGAGGGGTCCGAATGCATCGAGCAGTTCGAATCCGTCAAAGAGCACCGCTCCGACGGTGAGCCGTGGGGGCATGCACGCGGGAAGTTGGGGAAACTCAGACATGGCGGGTGGTGCTCGTGCTTGGGGTCACGCCTTTGGCCGGTACGATGGGAGGAGTGGTGGTGCTCATGGCGCGGAGGGTGGGGAGCCCGGTCAGGTGAGATCGAAACCTTGGTTGCGGACGTATGCGCCGAAGTCGGCGCGCATCGGTTCCGAGTACTGGCGGGCCTTGTCCTCGGACCAGCCGTAGAATCCAGCCCGACCATAGAGCTCGACCAGCTGCTGGTTGGCGTAGGGCAGGGCGGTGTCGCGACGGCGATCGTAGGCTTCGATCTGGGCGGCAAAATCGCCCTCGTCATACCTGTCGGTGTGCGTGGTAAGGCTGAGCGGCAGGCGTGGGACGATGCGACCCTTCAGATCCGGATAGCCCACGCAGAGCCCCGCCACGGGGAAAACCCACGGGGGCAGCTCGAGAAGGTCGCTGATGTCGTGGGCGTGGTTGCGGATCGCGCTGATCGCGCAGGCGCCCAGCCCGGCTGCCGCGGCGGCGTGGATGAACGTTGCCAGGACAATCCCGGCATCGACGGTGGCATTGAAGAAGGCGTCGAGGTGGTCGTTGGCGAACTGCTTGCCACGCATTGAAGCGACGCGGCGGATACGGCGACTGTTGCCGCAGAAGACCAGAAACACCGGTGCCTCGACGACCCACGGCATGTCCGGGAGCAGGCGGCCTATCGCCTGGCGTTTGCTGACTGAGCGCACGCGAATGATGTCCGCCTGCTGCAGATCACTCTTCGACGGCGCAGACAGCGCCGCGGCGTAGAGAAGGTCGAGCAGATCATCGCGGACCGGAGTCGCTGTATAGCGTCGGTGGGTGTTGTGCTCCAGCAGGCGGGCGAGGGCCGCCGCGTCAGGCAGGGGTGGCAGTTCCTTCCCGGACACGCCGAAACGGCGATCCAGGGCGCGTAGGATGCGGGCGGTGGCGTCCTGGCTCATGACAGGATCGTGGCTCCCGCCGTGGGTGACGATGCGGTGGGCGCGTGGCGGTTAGCCGGCCGGCGCAAACCGAGGTTTTCCCGCAGCGTGCGGCCCTCGTATTCAGTCCGGAACAACCCGCGCCGCTGCAGCTCCGGGATGACGAGACGTGCGAAGTCCTCGAGCGCGCCGGGCAGATAGGGTGCCATGACATTGAATCCGTCGGCCCCTTGCTTCACGAACCACTCTTCGAGTTGGTCTGCGATCTGCGCGGCCGTGCCGACGATCGTCCAATGGCCCCGCGCGCCGGCGATCGACTCATAGAGCTGGCGGATCGAGAGATTCTCGCGGCGGGCAAGGTCGATCATCACCTGCTGGCGACTGGGGCTGCCGTTGGTTGCGGGGATGTCGGCAAACGGCAGCGGCCCATCCACCGGGTAGCGGGAGAGGTCGAATCCGCCAAGCAGCGAGGAGAGTAGCGACAGTCCGACTGCAGGTGGAATGAGCGCGGTGATTTCGGCGTAGCGATCGCGCGCCTCCTGTTCGGTTCGGCCGACGTAGGCCTGCACGCCGGGCATGATCTTCAGGTCGTCGGCGGTGCGCCCGTACTTGGCGAGACGGCCCTTGAGGCTGGCGTAGAAGGCGCGGGCGTTGGCGAGGCTCGTGTGCGCGGTGAAGACCAGTTCTGCGGTGCGCGCGGCGAGTTCCTGGCCGGGCTCGGACGAGCCGGCCTGCACGATGACCGGATGTCCTTGGGGCGGGCGGGCGACGTTGAGCGGACCGCGCACGGAGAAGTGTTTTCCGCGGTGGTTCAGGACGTGGAGCTTGGCCGGGTCGAAGAACCTGCCAGAAGCCTTGTCGCGGATGAACGCGTCGTCCTCCCAGCTGTCCCACAGGCCTGTGACGACGTCGACAAACTCCTCGGCGCGGTCGTAGCGGTCTGCGTGCGGCGCGTGTTCGTCTCGGTTGAAGTTCAGGGCCTCGATGAGGTTGGAGGACGTGACGACATTCCAGCCGGCGCGGCCGCCGCTGATGTGGTCGAGCGAGGCGAAGGCGCGCGCGATCGTGTAGGGCTCGGTGAAGCTGGTCGACGCCGTCGCCACGAGTCCGATACGGGACGTCACGGTGGCGAGCGCCGAGAGTATCGTCAGGGGTTCGTATTGCGCGAAGCCGTGTGCGGTCTGGCTGAGGATGTCGATCTCGCGCGCCTGCACCGCGGCGCTGTCGGCGAGAAAGAGCGCGTCAAAGCGGGCCTCTTCGCCGAGGCGCGCAATGCGCTGATAGTGCGCGAAGTTGAGATGACCGTCGTGGGTGGCGTCGGGATGGCGCCACGAGGCGACGTGGTGGCCATTGGGGTAGATGAACAGGCCGAGTTTGATCTGGCGCTTGTGCGAGCTCATGGGAGGTGGGATGGAGTTCATGGTTGGTGTGGACTCCGGCTGGGCTCGCGCGGGCGTGTGCAGGCGGCTCGGCCGTGAGCGCCTCCACTCGCATGGTCGGCTGAAAGACTGGATACGGATCTGGGCGCAGGGTGCGCGGCGTCCCGTTCTCGGGATGGCGTGAACGCGCCCGGCAGGTCCGGCTCGCGCCGGCGGAGGAGGCGACTCAGGCCGGCGGCCTTGCAGGGACCGTGGTCTGGACGGCGTCGAAGCGCTTGCCTTTCACGATCACGCGTTCGACGCGGACCTGGAGAGCCTCGGTCGTCTTCAGCCACGGCGCGTCGCCACGGTAGAGCGGCGTGTTTCCGGCGAATTCGCCGGTCGCGGCGTTGGCGATGGGTGTGAGGATGAGGAATCGCTCCTCCCCGGCGCCCACGGCGACCTTCAGCTCCAGCCCTTCATTCGATGTGCGCACCGGTGTCGTTGCATCCTTGTCGAGCGTGCGGATCTCGAGGATGCCGGCCTCGCGGTCGACCAGGATCTCCAGGTAGTTCCGCCCTTCGCCGAGCTCGACGAGCGTGCCGCCGTTGGGAGGCGTGAGTTCGCTGAGGGGTGTGCGGTTCTTGTTTCCGCCGCAGCCGCTCGTGATGAGCACGGCCGAGGTGACGGCGATAGCGAGGGCGAAACGTGAGAGAAAGGTGGATACACGGAGCATGGCTTGTGGTGTGGTTTGTGGCGTGGCCGGAAGGTCAGTGGCCGGGCGGTGGCGTTGCGCCGGTTCGTTCGGCCTCGGCCATGAACTTTTCCGAGATGGTATTGGCCCAATCGGCAATCTGGCGGCGCTGCTCCTCAGTCAGGCGTGCCTCGCCATGGAGTCGGGCATAGGCCGGCAGCGGCATGCGGCCGACGTAGACGGATTCAGCGATGCCCTCGAGGCGACGTGCGGCGCGTCCCACGGTGATTTCGTCGAACTTCGAGAAATCAAGGTGCTTGCGCCCGGCGCGCACGTGCATGTTCAGCCACCAGCCGACCGGCTGGACCTCGGCGTACCACGGATAGCGCGTGTTGTCCGAGTGGCAGTCGTAGCAGCTGGCGGCGAGCAGGCTCTGGACCTCCGGTGGCGCCTCGAAGCGCTCGGGGAGGCGACCGTCCCAGGGCGTGGCGGACACGTTCTTGGGAAGTCGCGCGAACTGTATCGCAATGAGCACGACAGCGGCGCCGATGAGGTAGCGCCGGAGTGCGCGCTTGGTCGACTTCCTCATTTGACCTGGTAGCGCCCGACGACCTGGGCGATGCGGGTGTTGAGCGACTCCTGCTTGGTGGACGCGTACTCCTGGCGGATCGTCGCGCTCTCGATGGTGAGGGAGGGGAGCCGGCTGGCGGCCTTGCGGCCGAGCGGGGTGTCGAAGAAGGCGATGAGTTCGCGCAGTTCCTCGGGGGAGAAATCGCGGGCATAAGCGGCGGCGAGACGCGGCTGGATTTCCGACCAGACGATTTCCTGCTCATACCATTCGGACAAGGCGCGTTTCACCTCGATGGTGGCGGCATCGGGAAAGCCGGATTCCGAGAGGCGCTGCAGCAGGTCACCGATCGTTTGGTCAAACTCCGCACGCATAGCCCCGCGCGCGTCGATCTTCTCGAGTAGAGAACCGGCGAGTTCGATCCCGGTGTCCTCCGAGGCGGGTGAAGGAGTGCTTCCTGCGAGCGCCATGCAGGCCAAGAGTGCCGTCATCCTTAGTATCTTCATCAACTCACCTATAAAGACCTCCGTACGACGAAAGAAACCGCAAAAGCATACCCCACAGGAACACTAGGATTTAGTGACCGCGGAAGCCGTTGTGAGAGAACATATAACAGACATCAAAAGTGCTCACGCAAAGTAGCCAGCCTACTTGGCGCAATAAGACGCGCGCATGAGTCGGAAATCGTCGCTATTTTTCTTTCTATACTAAGTAAGTAAGGTAAGATGCCGAAGTAAGTTCGAGCACGGCGATTCTACCGTGCATCCGACCAGTCTCCTGGAGGAGTTCGTGATGTCTGTCTCCATCAAGGTCACTGAGTCGAGGGCGCCCGCCTCTGCGGTCGCGATACCGATTCCCGCACGTTGAGCGGGTTTGGTTTCCCTTCCGACACCACGCTCTCGCGTCCAGTGCGCACCAATCGCGCGGTTGGGCGGGCTGTCGGGTCGGACTCTGTGGGCTGCGGGGATCGGCATTAGATCGAGCCGGACCGTTCTAGCCACTCCTCACAACCCGGCGGCTTCAGCCGCCTCATCCTCGACTCAGAATACACATGCCATCCAAACGCACTTTCGCCGTGGTCGCTTCGATCGCGGCGTTCTTAGGAACCACTCCTTTGCCGGCTGATGAAGCCTCGCTGCAGAGTGAGGTCGACGAACTCAAAAAGGTCGTCGCCGAACTCAAGCAGGAGCTCCGGGCCGTCAGCAACCTCTCCGCGATCCAGGGCTCGAAGATCGTCGAGCAGGAGACGAAACTTGCCGAAACCCAAGCTCAGCAGGCGATCCAGGTTCGCGACACGTTCAAGACGGCCGGAAACGAGCCCGTCACTGCTTCCGACCTCGAGTCGGTGCGCGAACAGCAGAACGATCAACTCGATCGGCGCCTGCGGGTTCGCAACGGCGTCGGCGTCGTCCTCACGGGCAGCTCGATCGTGCGCTACACCGACAGCGCCACCGGCTCGCGCGGATTCACGATCCCGTCGGCGACATTCGGTTTCACGGGCGCGCTCCGTTCAGATCCGGCTGAGGAAGGTGACGTTCGCTACGGGCTTTCGCTGAACTACGCCGGCGCGACGAACACCACGCGATTGCAGGACGCCTTCGTTAACGTGGGCGTCAAGAGTCTTCAGAAGAAGGAACTGGAGCCGGCCTACACGCTCGGGTTCCAACTCGGCCAGCAGGCTGTCTTCTTCGGCAACGACAATGTCGGTGGCGAGGAACTACGGCCGACGATCACGGGAGCGGCCTACCTCTCGGCATTCAACACCCGCGACATCGGATTGGTGGCTTCGGGGGGTATCAACTGGAAGTATGACTCAGCGGCAACCAGCGACCAGTCGTTCGTCCCGACGATTGCCTACACCTTTGCTGCCTTCAATGGCAACGGCGTCGGCGCGACCAACGTGCAGGATGACAACGACGGCAAGGCCTACCTCGGCAAGCTGGTCTATACACCGTTCAATAAGTACAACTCGTTCTTCCAGGGCCTGAAGGTCGGGGCCTCGCGCCTGCAGTGGACAAGCGGCACGGGAGCCGCGGCGATCGACCGTGAGCTCAACGGGGTCCAGTTTGAGTGGCTCAAGCTGCCGCTGCTGATCACCGCCGAGTATGTGTGGGGCAAGGACGACCCGGTCGGCACCGGAGCGACCGTCGACAAGGACGAGTTCCTCGCCACCGTCTTCTGGCGCCCGGGCAAGCTGCCGGACTTCGAGCCGCTGGTCCGATTCGAGCGGTTCAACACCAACAAGAACCTGGCCGAAAACGGCAGACGGGACATCACGACGGTCGGGTTCAACTACTACTTCTGGCAGAAGGATCCGATCGTCCGCCGCACCTATGACACGGTGAAGACCGAGCGCGTGATCAAGGTCCAGGCGAACTATCGGTTTATCGAGGATGAGACCCTGGCCGCCACGGCGCCCAATCCCAACCAACTTGTGACCCAGGTGGTCCTCGCCTTCTGAAGAATCCCCCAGGGAAAACATGTCAGCAATCCATCGAAGAAACCAGACTATGAATACACTGAAGCACGGCAAGATCCTCGGCGTCGCCGCCATCCTCGCGGCCACAGTTCTGGCCACGACGGCCTCGGCCGCACCCAAGAAGCTCAAGACGATCAACATCCCGCTGAACTCGTGGACGGTCATCGCCGCGAGCAAAGGGTGGCTGCAGCAGGAATATGAGCAATACGGCGTGAAGGTGCAGATCCTCGACCAGGGCACCACGGCGGTGGCCGGCCAGGAGGCTGCGCTGCTCACGCGCGGCGAGGTGCATTTCGCGTTCCGCATGTCCTACCCGGCCCTGATCCACAAGACCAACGGCCTGCAGGCCTCGATCATCTGGCAATCGGAGGCGTCGGATATCTATCGCACGCCGTTGATCACGCTGCGTGAGTCGCCGATCCAGTCCATCGCCGACCTCAAGGGCAAGACCTACGGCGGCAGCCGCGTCGGTTGCGGGTGGAGTTCCCCCTACGAAGCGCTGAAGAAGGCGGGCCTCCCGCTCGACACAGCCACGAAGAAGGGTGAGGTCCGTTTCCTCAACCAAGGCAGCAGCACGGCCACCACCTCGGCCCTGCTCGGCGGCCAGATTGACTTCACCGCCACGCACATTGCGCTGAATGGCTGGGCCAACCTCGTTACGCAGGGTGTGGTCAAGGTCATCGGCCGCAGCGTCGACGACGGCGTCTATGTCAACGCCGCGGGTCGGCCGGCGATCTTCGCGCTCACCTCGTTCGTCAACGACTATCCCGAATTGGTGAAGTCGTTCCTCGACGTCAAAATCAAGACGTCGGAGTGGATCAAGGCCAACCCCGACGAGGCCGCCTCGATCATCAGTCGCGAGAACCGCGTGCCGAAGTATGTCGCGAAGTTCCAGATCACGGACGCGTCGACCTTCGACTTCATGGGCGGTGAGCCCAGTTACGAGACGGCGGTCGCGAACCTGAAGTTGTTCCAGTCCTGGTATAAGGAAAACGACGACGACATTCTCGCCAGGCAGTCGCTGTCCGACGCCCAGATCGAGCAGTTCATTGACCGCCGCTTTTTCAGGGGCGGCGAGTTCTCCAGCTATAACTGATTCCGACACGCGCCGCGCGCACGCCTTACCATGAGCAATACTTCGTCCACGACACTCGACAGCACTCTCCCGGCTGACCGTCCCGTGCCAGCCCGGCGTCGCGCGCGGCGCTTCCGTTTCGATTTCAGCAAATTCGCCGCAGTTATCCTTCCCGTCGCTATCTTCGGCCTCTGGTATGTGGCGACGCTGCAGGAGTGGGTTCCCCCGATCCTGCTGCCGTCGCCGTTCAGGGTTTGGGACACTGGCGTGGACATGTTCGCCGAGGGGCTTCTCCTGAATGACTTCTGGACGAGCCTGCGCATCGTTCTGCAAGGCTTTGTCTGGGGATCGGTCTTTGGACTTGCCCTGGGCTCGTATGCGGGACTTGCGCGGCGTTTCGAAAACTTCGTCGCGCCGACGCTCGACGCCATTCGCGCCGTGCCGCCGCTCGCCCTGATCCCGTTTGTGATCCTTTGGGCCGGCGTGGGCGATCTGGCCAAGATCATCGTCATCTCCAAGGCGGTTTTCTTCCCTATCTTCCTCAACACGGTGCAGGGCATCCGCGGTGTGCAGAAGGAGCACGTCGAGGTCGGCAAGGTGCTGAAGCTCACCCGCTGGCAGTTCGTGCGGAAGATCATCCTGCCGGGCGCGTTGCCCTCGGTCCTCGTGGGTGTGCGCTACGGTCTCGGCCTGTCGTGGGCGCTCGTCGTCGCGGCGGAACTCATTTCCGGCCACGCCGGCCTGGGCTACCTGATCCAGCGTTCGCAGGACCTCCTCTTCACCGACCAGATGTTTGTCGCGATCTTCATCATCGCCGCGTTCGGCCTGCTTCTGGATCGCGGTCTTCGCCGGCTCGAACGCCACCTCCTGCGCTGGAAGCAGGGTTACACCGGCTGAGCCGTCTCTTCGAGGCACGGGCGAACAACCGCGCCTCGACTCTCTCTCCCTGCCGGCACGCCCGGCTTTCCCATCCATCGTCAACCCGTAGTACCATGAGCACCACACTCGAAAATCCCGTTTCCCAACAATCTTCCGCCAAGGCACTCACTGAAGTCGTCTACACCATCTGCCCGGTCTTCGTCGCCTCCCATGTCGCCGTCGAACTCGGTTGGCTCGACGAGGAACTGAAGAAGTCCGGCGGCAGCCTCAAATACCTGCGCTCGCTCTCACCCGAGATCGGCTGGTTGCCGCACTTCAGTCACAAGCTCGACAATCTCTTCCGTGATGGCGGCAACATCCCGTCGATCTGGGCGAAGGCTGATCAAGCGGATACCCGCCTGATCGGGCTCACCTGGTCGCCGGCAGGCGGCCGCATCCTTGTGCGCGCCGACTCCGGTCTGCACCGCGTGGCCGACCTCAAGGGCCGCAAGATCGGTCTCTCGAAGAGTCAGAACGCGGAGAAGGTCGACTGGTGGCGCGGCACGAGCGAGCGCTCAATCGAGGTCGCCCTCGGCCTCTCCGGTCTCTCGCGCGCCGATGTCCAGATCCAGGATGTCGCCCATCCTGACAATGTCGGTCTTGGCAACGCCACCAAGCCCGCCGACCTCTGGACGACGCGCCGGCGTGAGGATCTCTCCTTCACGCCCGAGGTCCAGGCACTCAAGGATGGTAAGGTCGATGCAGTCTACAGCAGCTTCGGTCGCGCCATCGCGCTCGAACGGACGGGACTCTTCAAGTCGATCGAGGATCTCGAGCGCCATCCTGACTGGACGCTTCAGGTCGCCAACAGTCCCTGGGCGCTGACGGTGAACTCGGACTTCGCCGACCAGCATCCCGAGCTCGTCGTCGCTTTCCTCCGCGCCTCGCTGCGTGCGGGCAAGTGGGTCAATGCCAACCGCGCCGCCGCCGCCGAGATCCTCCACCGGGTGACCTACTACCCGACAGTGGCCGACGTGGCCCGCGCGATCGAGAAGATCGACTTCATTCACAATCTCTCGCCGCGCAATCTCGCCGGGATCGAGGTGGAGAAGCAGTTCCTCCTCTCGCACGGCTACATCAAGCGCGACTTCGATGTGAAGGCGTGGGCCGCCCCCGAGCTCCTTGAGCAAGCGGCACGTTCGCTGAGCTGAATTCAAGGCACCGCTACGGCCGGGCGCGGCTCATGTCGCCGCCCGGCCCTCACGACACCACAAACGCACATCCAGCGTGAGTTCGATCGCCACGTCCCCGCAGCTTGTTGAGGGCAAGCCGGCACGCTTGACCGAGGTCGCCTACACGATCTGTTCGGTCTACGTGTCCTCGCACGTCGCCCTGCAGCTCGGCTGGATCGAGGAGGAGCTGCGCAAGGTCGGTGCGAGCCTGCGCTACCTGCGCTCGATCGAGGATCCCCAGGTCCACCTCGCACATTTCAGCCATCGGCTCGACAATCTCGTGCGCGACGGCGGCCTCGTACCGCCGATCTGGGCGCGCGCCGATGTGGCGAAGACGCGACTGATCGGCACCACGTCGTTTCACTCTGGTGGGCAGATCGTCGTCCGCGCCGATTCCGGAATTCATACCCTCGCGCAACTCAAGGGCCGGCGTTTCGCGCTGCCCGCCAGTCGCATCGAGGGCAAGGTGGACTGGTGGCGCGCGAACTCCGAGCGCGCCCTCGAGGCGGTGCTTTCACTCGGTGGCCTGACTCGCGCCGATGTTGAGATCGTCGACGCCGTGGCCGAGGACGATCCGCGGCGTTTCGGCACGGCCGCCAATCCCGGTGAGAGCTTGCGCCAACATCGCGTTCAGAACGCGCCGTCCTGGGCGCCGGAGATTCCGTTCCTCGAGGCCGGCCTGGCCGATGCGATCTTCTCCAACTTCGGGCTCGCGACGGGTTTGGAGCGCACGGGGCGCTACACCGTCATCACGGATTTCTCCCGCCTGCCCGACTGGACGCTGCAAAGCGCCAACAGCCCGTATGTGCTCACCGTCAGCGAGACTCTGGCCGACGAGCATCCGGAGATCGTCGTGGCCTACCTGCGAGCAGCGGTGCGCGCCGCGCGCTGGATCAACAAGAACCGCGAGGCGGCGGCGGAGTTGTTCCACCGCACAACCTACCTTCCCAGCACGGCGGATACAGCCCGGGCCATCGCCGAGGTCGATTTCCTGCACAACTTCGAGCCGCGGAATCTCGCCGCCATCGAGCTGGAGAAGCAGTTCCTCCTCTCGCACGGCTACATCAAGAACGACTTCGACCTGAACCAGTGGATCGACCGCCGCTTCCTCGAGGAGGCGGTTCGTACGCTCTGATTCCCTGAGGCCATCACCATGAGTTCATCCGCTGCAAGCCCACTCGCCTCCGCGCCGATCCGCATCCATGCTGTGACCGAGGCGCGCTACACGATCTGCCCGGTGCTCGTCGCCTCCAACCTCGCCGTGGAGCTCGGCTGGCTCGAGGAGGAGATCAAGAAGTCCGGCGCGAGCCTCACCTACCTGCGCGCGCTCGGTGACAGTGTCGGCTGGCTGCCGCACTTTAGCCACAAGCTGGACAACTTCTTCCGCGACGGCGGCAACATACCCGCCATCTGGGCGAAGTCCGGAATCACGGATACAACGCTGCTCGGACTGACCGCGGCCAATCCGGCCGGCCAGATCGTCGTGCGCGTGGACTCCAAGATCCGTCGCGTGGCCGATCTGCGCGGACGCCGTCTTGGACTCTACCGAAGCCTCAATCGCGGCAAGGTCGATTTCTGGCGCGCGACTGCCGAGCGCGGCTACCTCGTGGCTCTGGCGTTGCACGGTCTCTCGCGCCACGACGTCGAGTTCGTCGACCTCGATGATACCGAGGATGCATCGACCCGTTTTCCGAAGGGGAGCAACCCGGCAGAGACGTTCAAGTCGGGCGTGGATCGTTTCGCCGCGACGGATGTCCAGGCGCTGGCCGAGCGCCGCGTCGATGCCATCTTCACCTATCCTTCCCGCTCGCGGCTGCTCGAGGCGACCGGAGACTATACGGTGATCGAAGATCTCGATCTTCATCCGGATTGGACCGTGCGCGTGGCCAACAGCCCGTTGACGCTGACGGTCAACACGCAGTTCGCCAACGAACATCCGGAGGTGGTTGTCGCCTACCTCCGCGCGGCGATCCGCGCCGGTCGCTGGGCCAATGCCCACCCGGACGCCGCGGCCGAGATCCTCAGCCGCGTGGCGTTCATCTACCCGGATGCCCCCTCCATCGCCGCCGCCATCACGAGGCTCGGCGATGTTGTGCCTAATCTCTCGATACAAAACATCGCCGGTCTCGGGATCCAGAAACGATTCCTTCTCGAGCACGGCTACATCGATCGCGACTTCGACATCGGGCAGTGGGCCGCGCCCCGCTTCCTCGACGAGGCCCTCCGGTCGCTCTGAACATCCGTCAACCACCCGCAGATACTCATACCACCATGTCCACCACACTCGAAGCCAAGCCTGCCTCCTCCAAGTCCGCCCAGCCCGCGCTCACCGCGGTCCACTACACCATCTGCCCGGTCTTCGCTGCGTCGAACGTCGCGCTCGAACTCGGGTGGATCGAGGAGGAGCTGAAGAAGGTCGGCGCCAGCCTCAACTACCTGTTCAGCGTGAGCGACGAGGCGCACTTCCTGCCGCATTTCAGCCACGAGCATCCCAATCTCTTCCGCGACGGCGGTAACATTCCCTCGATCTGGGCCAAGGCCGATCGCGCGGACACCACGCTCGTCGGGTTGACCTGGTCGCGCCAGGGCGGGCATGTCGTCGTGCGTTCGGACTCGAACATCCACCGTGTGGCCGACCTCAAGGGCCGCCGCTTCGGCATCTACAAGAGCAATAACGCGAACAAGGTCGACTGGTGGCGCGCCACCGCGCACCGCGGCATCCTGCTCGCGCTCGATATCGCTGGCCTGAAGGACAGTGACGTCCAACTCGTCGATGTGTCTGACGCGGCGGATACAGCCTGGGGTGGGGGAGCCCGTCCGGCCGATGTCTGGGCGAGCCGCAGCGAAGACCGCCGTCTTGGACCCGAGGCCGTCGCCGTGCGCGCTGGTACGGTCGACGCGCTCTACACCAGCCATGGTCGCGCGCTCTCCCTTGTGCAGACCGGTCAATACAAGATCATCGAGGACCTCGGTCGCCATCCGGACTGGACGCTTCAGGTCAACAACAGCCCGTATGCGCTGACGGTCAACACCGAGCTCGCACAGAAGCAGCCGGAGATCGTCATCGCCTACGCTCGCGCCGCCGTGCGCGCCGCGCGCTGGATCAACGCCAACCGCGAGGCCGCCGCCACGATCCTGCACCGCACGACCTTCTATCCGTCGGTCGAGGAGACGGCGAAGGCGATCGCGCACACCGACTTCCTGCCCGACCTCGCTCCGCGCAACCTCGCCGGCATCGAGATCACCAAGCAGTTCCTCCTCAAGCACGGCTATATCAAGAATGACTTCGATGTGAAGGCCTGGGCCGCCCCGCGCTTCCTCGACGAGGCCATCCGCTCTCTCTGAGCCGGCCGCCGCACCATACAGACAAACAACACATTCCTACGCCCATGAGCGCCATTCTCGAAAGCAAACCGCAATCCGCCACCGCCGCGCCCCGCAGCCTCACCGAGGCCTTCTACACGATCTGCCCGGTTCTCTCCGCGTCCAATGTCGCGGTGGAGCTCGGCTGGCTCGACGAGGAGTTCAGACGCGTCGGCGCCAAGGCTACTTACCTGCGCTCGCTCCCGGAAAACGCCGGCTGGCTCCCGCACTACACGCACGCGCTGCATCCACTCTTCCGTGACGGCGGCTCGATACCGACCATCCAGGTGAAGGCGGATCTCGAGGACACCACGCTCATCGGTCTCACTTGGGCGCAGTCCGGCGGGCAGATCCTCGTGCGCGCCGACTCCGGCATTCGCCGCGTGGCCGACCTGAAGGGCCGCCGTATCGGCCTTTTCAAGAGTCTCAACAAGGGCAAGATCGACTTCCATCGCGCCACGGCCGAGCGCGGTATCGAACTCGCCCTTCAAATCAACGGCCTCAAGCGCGGCGACGTGCAGATTGTCGACCTTGAGGACGCCGACTCGCCAGCGATCCTCAAGCAGGCCTCGAAGCCCGCCGAGATCTGGTCGCAGCTGCGCGACGAGCGCCGCGGCTTCAACGGCGCGGGCAAGGATGTTCTCGCCGTGCGCGAGGGTCGCATCGATGCGTTCTACTCCAATCACGGCCGCTCCGAGACTCTGGTGCAGTCCGGCGAATTCACGGTCATCGAAGATCTCGGTCTGCATCCGGACTGGACGCTTCAGGTGGCCAACGGGCCCTACACCAACGCCGTGAGCACGCAGCTCGCCAAACAGAATCCCGAGGTTGTGATCGCGTTCCTCCGCGCCTCGATCCGCGCCGGCCGATGGATCAACGCCAATCGCGCCGCTGCCGTCGACATCTTCCGTCGCGTGACGTTCTACGACCAACCCGCCGTGATCGCTCGCGCCATCGCAGACGCGGACTTTGTCCCGAATCTTTCGGCCAAGAACCTCGCGGCCACCGCCATCGAGAAGGACTTCCTGCGGTCACATGGTTACGTGAAGCGAGACTTTGACGTGAACCAGTGGGCCGCGCCGCAGTTCCTCGAGGAGGCTCACCGTTCGCTCGGCACGCTCTGAGCGTATCAAGACCGCAACCCTGGAGAACCACATCACCATGAGTTCCACCCTTCAGAAATCCTCCTCCGCCACCGCCGCTGGCGCCTCCGGCGTGACCGAATCCCTCTACACGATCTGCCCAGTGCTCGTCGCCTCCAACGTCGCGGTCGAGCTCGGCTGGCTCGACGAAGAGTACCGCCGCGTCGGCGCCAAAGCCACCTACCTGCGCTCGCTCCTCAGCAGCGGCACGTGGCAGTGGCACTTCGACCATCGCTCGGACAACCTGATCCGCGATGGCGGCAACAGCCCGGCCGTCTGGGCGCAGGCTGACATCCGCAAGACACGCCTGGTCGGTCTCACGCAGGCTCAGCCCGCGGGCAAGATCATCGTGCGCGTCGACTCGGGAATCTATCGCGTGGAAGACCTGGTGGGCCGGCGCTTCGCCCTCTACCACAGTCTGAACACCGACAAGATCGACCATCGCCGCGCGACGACCGAGCATGGCATCGAGAAGACGCTAGCCGTCCACGGCCTGAGCCGCAAGGACGTGCAGATCGTCGACATCGACGACGACGACGACCACACCGGCAACCCCGCGCAAAAGCCCGCCGAGCTGTGGGCGCAGCGTCCGGTCGACGGCTGGTCCCTCGAGGCGCAGGCTCTTCGTGATGGGAAGGTGGATGCGATCTTCGACTATTCGGTCGGCGTCGCGCACCGGCTGGAGAAGACGGGCGAGTTCAAGGTCATCGAGGATCTCGACCGTCATCCCGACTGGACGCTCAAGATCGCCAACTCGCCGCGCACGATATCCGTGAGCGCCGAGCTGGCCGATGAGCATCCTGAGATCGTGGTCGCCTTCTTGCGCGCTGCCATCCGTGCCGGCCGGTGGATCAATGCGCATCCCGCCGCCGCGGCCGACATCTTCCGTCGCGTGACCGTCTATCCGGCGACGTGCCAAATCCGGGCCGCGTTGCCCAACTACGATCTCGTCCCGAATCTCTCGGCCCAGAATCTCGCCGGCCTGACGATCGAGAAGAACTTCCTCCTCTCCCACGGCTACATCAAGAACGACTTCGATGTGAACCAGTGGGCGGATCACAGCTTCCTCGCGGAAGCTCTCAAGGGACTTTGAGCTGATGAGCGTACTTGCAGACTCTCCACAAGCGCCAGCCGGAGCCTCAATTCACGACAGCGGCGCAGCGCCCCTTGTGAAGCGTCGCCGTGCGCTCCACATCCGCAATGTGACGAAGTATTTCGAGGTCGACGAGGAGCCGCTGCACGTTCTCGACGACGTCTCGTTCACCGTCCACCCGGGCGAATTCGTCAGCATCCTGGGCGCCAGCGGTTGCGGAAAATCCACGCTGTTGCGGTTAATCGTCGGGCTGGACGACGACTATCGGGGCGAGATCTTGCTCGGCGACGAGCCGGTTCGCGGGACGAGTCTCGATCGGGGCGTGGTCTTCCAGGATCATCGTCTTCTGCCCTGGTTGACGGTGGAGGACAACGTGGGCCTCGGCCTGCAGAATTCGCCGTTGAGCAAGGTGGACCGGAAGCGGGTCGTGCAGGAGCATCTCGATCTCGTCGGCTTGAACGGGTTCGAAAAGGTCTACCCGTATCAGCTCTCTGGAGGCATGGCCCAGCGCGTGGCGATCGCCCGCGGGCTGGTCAACCGTCCGGAGATCCTGCTGCTCGACGAGCCGCTGGGTGCGCTCGATGCCATCACGCGCATCAATCTCCAGGAGGAGATCCTGCGCATCTGGAAGACCGAAGGCATCTCGAACATCCTCGTCACGCACGACGTCGAGGAGGCGATCTATCTCTCCGACCGCATCGTCATCCTCGATCGCCGACCGGGCCGCATCAAGAAGATCCTCAAGGTCAATCTTTCGCGTCCGCGGGATCGCGTGAGCCATGCGTTCGCCGACATCAAGCGCGAGCTGATCGAGGAGCTCGCCATCGCGAACCCGGGGGCGCCAGCCGACCCGTCGCTCGCCCGCAATATCTGACCATGACTGTTCGGGGTTATCAGTCATGCCGGTGGGTAGCCGCCGCACTGAGAAGTGCGGCGGCGCTTGCCGGGCTGGCGGCGATCGCCTTCTGCGCGGGCTGCGGCCGTTCAGGCGAAGCTCAGGCAGTGAACGCCACGAACGTCGCGACCGAGGCTCCTGCGGTGGAAGGCGAACCATCCTGGCCGCTGACCGGTGAAATCATCGGGATCAACCTCGAGCGACGCTCGCTCCTGGTCACGCACGACGAGATCAAGGACTTCATGCCGCCGATGACGATGGAGTTTGTCGTCAGCGACGGCGACCTCGCCATCGCGAAGGAGGGCCAGCGCATCCGTGCCCGGCTCGTGCAGCGGGGTGATGAGTACTTTCTCGAACAGATCTGGCCCGACGACGCAGCCACGGCAGCCGCGATCGCCGCAGGCGCCGAGGCGCTCGCCAAGGAAACAGCCGCCCTGAACAAGCGGATCTACACCTTTCGCGACCTCGGTGAGCAGGCGCCGACCTTCACCCTCTACGACCAGGATGCCCGCGTCGTGGATATGAATCGCTTTCGGGGAAAGAAGATCGTGCTCAACTTCATCTACACGCGCTGCCCGGTAGCGACGATGTGCCCGGCGGCGACGCTGAAGATGACCCAACTCCAGCAGGCTGCGCGCGAGAAGGGCCTGAGCGATGTCGAACTCATCTCGATCTCCCTCGATCCCAACTACGACACCCCGGGCGTGCTGCGCGAGTATGCCAATGCCCGCGGGATCGATACGTCGAACTTTTCCTTCCTCACCGGTCCCGAGGCGGCGGTGCAGAATCTCCTGCGCCAGCTCAGCATCACCAGCTTCTTCGAGGAGGGTGTCATCAAGCACTCGCTCAACACCATCGTCATCGGGCCCGACGGAAAGCTCGTCTACCGAAACGACACCGAGAAATGGACGCCGGCCGAGTTCCTCGAGCAGCTCCAGAAACTGAACTGAAACACCCTTCCAACACGCAGCATTCCTCCATGTCACAACTCACAGAACTCCTCCACGCCCGCTATGGTGCGGCCGCCCCGAAATTCAAGAACGGCGCCAATCAGGCCATCACGACGCTGCTCCAGCACCGCTCTGTGCGCGCCTACCTTCCCGATCCGATCGACGACGAGACGCTCGGCCTGATCATTGCGGCGGCCCAGTCGGCCTCAACCTCGTCGAATATCCAGGCCTGGAGTGTGGTCGCCGTCCGGGATCCCGAGCGCAAGGCGCGCCTGGCTGCGCTCGCTGCGAATCAGAAGCAGATCCTCGAAGCCCCGCTCTTCCTTGTCTGGGTCGCCGACCTGTCCCGCCTGCGGCGCATTGCCAACCAGATCGGCGATCCGGCCGAGGGTCTCGAGCGCCTCGACTCGTTTCTCGTGGGAGTGACGGACACGACTATCGCCGCCCAGTCCGCAGTGGCCGCCGCCGAGTCGCTGGGTTACGGCGTGGTTTACATCGGTGCGCTGCGCTCGCATCCCGACAAGGTCGCGGCTGAGCTCAATCTGCCGCCGGGAGCCTTTCCTCTCTATGGACTCGTCGTCGGCAAGCCGGACCCCGCGCGTCCAGCCTCGGTCAAGCCGCGTCTCCCGCAGAAGGTTGTGCTGCATCAGGAGCAGTACTCGGCCGCTGCCGAGACGGAGGCCCTGGCTGAATACGAGAAGATCATCCAGGAGTTCCAGGCCTCGCAGAAGCTCCCGATCCAGGAGTGGAAGAAGCAGGCGGTCGGTCGCGTGAAGGTGACCGAGGCGTCGAACGGCCGCACGCCGATCCTCGAGGCGCTCGGCAAACTCGGATTCATCACCACGCACTGAGTCGACTGCGCTCACCACAGATTGAGGCTGCATTCGTCCAGACCACCGTTCCCCTTCATGAAGCACTTCTCTTCGCGCACATTGGGAGTCGCCGTTGCTGGCATTGTCTCGGTCGCGTTGACCGCCTGTGGACCGAAGGCGAGTGAGGAGGGTTCGGTCCGACAACCGGACTCCACTGCGGCTACCCATGTCGAGGCCGGCGCGGCGAATGCGCCCGATGGCGAGTATCCTTTCGTGGGTGCGGTCGTCTCGATCAATGCCGAGCGTGGGACGATCCTCGTCAGGCACGAGGCTGTTCCCCCCGCCCTCGAGGTCGGTGTGACCGACTTCAAGGCCGATCCTGCGGTCATCGCGAGTGCCGTGCCCGGAGCGCGATTGACTGCGGTGCTCGTCAAGCACGGCCGGAAACTCAGTCTCGCTCCCGGGACGCGGCTCGATGGCACGCCGCCCGCACCTTGAATCACCGGTCTCCGACCCTCGCCATGCCCGACTCGATCCTTAACCTGCGCAGCCTCACCCGACGTTTCGGCCCGGTCACCGCTGTCGACGGCATCTCGCTGTCGGTCAAACGGGGCGAGATCTTCGCGCTCCTCGGCTCGAATGGCGCAGGGAAAACGACGACGATCAAGATCCTCACCACCATGCTGCCGCCGTCCTCGGGCGAGGCGAGTGTGGCCGGATACGATGTCGTGTCACAGGCGACACAGGTGCGGCGCAGCATGGGTTATGTGCCGCAGGCCATTTCCGTCGATGGTTCGCTCACCGGCTATGAGAACCTCGTCGTCTCGGCCAAGCTCTACGACGTGCCGCGTCGCGAACGCGCCGAGCGCGTGGCCGCCGCGCTCAAGCTGGTGGACCTGGAGGACGCGGCAGGCCGCCTCGTGCGCACCTATTCGGGCGGCATGATCCGCCGCCTCGAGATCGCGCAGTCCACGCTGCACCGGCCGCCGGTTGTTTTCCTCGACGAACCGACGATCGGCCTCGATCCGATCGCGCGCGCCTCGATCTGGCAGCATGTCACCCGTCTGCGCGACGAGTTCGGCACGACAGTCTTCTTCACCACGCACTACATGGAGGAGGCCGAGGAGTTTTGCGATCGCATCGCGATCATGCACCGCGGCCGTATCTCGATCGTGGGCACACCGGAGGAGCTCAAGGCCTCCGTGGGTTCGGGTGATTCCACCCTCGACGATGTCTTTGTCCACCACGCCGGGGGCGTGATCGAGACCTTTACCTCGGGATATCGCGAAACGTCCGCACGGCGCGCCACCGCCCGCCGGCTCGCCTGAACCCAACCGGCTCCCTTCATGTCGACCGCCACACACGTCCATCCGCTCATCGGTTTCGCCGGCAAGACGCTCACGATTACCGAGCTCGAGCTGCGAAAGCTGCGGCACGATTTCACGGACGTGATCACGCGTGCGATCCAGCCCGCGCTCTGGCTGCTGCTTTTCGGCAGCGTTTTCGCGCAGCTTCGCCTCGTTCCCGCCGGTGACATTCCCTACCGGGACTTCATGGCTCCGGGCATCCTCGCGCAGGGCGTGCTCTTCACCGCGATTTTCTACGGCATCGGCATCATCTGGGAGCGCGATCTCGGCGTAGCACAGAAGTATCTGGCCAGCCCAGCCCCGCGCACGGCGCTCGTGCTCGGCAAGGCGCTCTCGGCTTCGCTGCGCGCGCTCATCCAGACGGTGTTCATCTACACGCTCTCGGTCATCCTCGGCGTCCATGTGGACTGGCATCCCACGGCGCTGCTCGGGGTGATCACGGTGGTCATCTTCGGTGCCGCGTTGTTCTCCTCGTTCTCGTTCATCATCGCGTGTCTTGTGAAGACGCGGGAGCGATTCATGGGTATCGGCCAGATTCTGACCATGCCGTTGTTCTTCGCCAGCAACGCGATTTATCCGATCTCACTCATGCCGCCGTGGCTGCAGGTGTTGGCTCATCTCAACCCTCTCACCTACATCGTCGATGCCCTGCGCGCACTCATGCTCGCGCACGGGACCAGCCATCTTGGGCTGCCGCTCGACTTTGCCGTGATCATACTCACGACTCTACTTGTCGTATGGATCGGTTCGCGCGTGTATCCGCGCATCGTCCGCTGAACTCATGGCACTCTTCCGTCACAAGATCAGTCTGATCTTCACGCTCAGCCTCTGGCTGGTGGCGACGGGGGCGCATTGGGATCTGATTCAGGCCGTGGCATGGGGGAAAATGCTGGTCGTGAATGCGCGCCAGATGTCGCTGGATGCGGCGGTCGTGCGCACGTTCTCGCCGGAGGGTATGTGCGGCGCCTGCCACGCCGTGCAGGATGCCAAGCGTGATGGCGATGGCGGTGCTGCGGTGGCTGGGAAAGTCCTGGTCAAGGACCCGTTGATCCTGCCGGCGTCTGGCGGGATCGTCGTGGAGGCGCCGACGGCGATGCCGTGGCACCTCGTTGAGCATGGTGTAGCCGGAACGGGGCGTGCCGCCCCACCGGTGCCGCCTCCGAAAGTGGCCTAGGTTTGCGGTCGACGCTGCGCGATCCTGGTAGGGTAGGCGTGGCATCGATACGCTTCGATTGAAGGGCGGCTGGCCGCGATCGCGGCCTTGCCGCCTCGTCTCTCCGCCTTCGTCACGTTCCATCCGACGGGTTCGTCGCGTCTCGACACGCGCCGCCAGTCAGCGGACTTCCGCCTCGCACAGTCGGGGCCGGGAGCCGCGTTTCGCAACCACAACGCACCATCCTCGACCATGTACTCTTCCTATCCAATGCGCTATCGCACTGCGGCCATCGCGGCTGCATGCCTCTTTCTCGCCAGCGGACTCGCCACTGCGTCCGCTCAGTCCCCGGTTCCGACTCCGGCCTCGACGACGGAGGACGAAGTGGAGCTCTCACCTGTTGTCGTCACCGGCCAGTATGAATCTCGTCCGCTCGAGATCGTCCTCGATGCCCGCGCCCCGGCCCAGCCGATCCCGGCGCAGGACGGCGCTGACATTCTCAAGACTGTTCCCGGTTTCTCTGTGAGCCGCAAAGGCGGTGCAGGCGGTGAAGTCGTCCTGCGCGGCCAGGCCGGCTCGCGCCTCGACATCCAGCTCGATGGCACCACCGCGCTGGGCGGCTGCCCGCATCGCATGGACCCGCCGACTGCCTACGTGTTTCCCGAGTCCTTCGAGACTGTCACGGTGATCAAGGGTCCCCAGACCGTGATCCACGGTCCGGGCTACTCCGCCGGAGTCGTGCTCTTCGAGAGTGAGGCTCCGGATACCGCTTCCGGCCAGGTGCGGGCCAGCGGCGCGCTCACTTTCGGAAGCTTTGGCCGCAACGACCAGTCCGCCGAAGTCGTCGCCGGCCTCGGGCGCGGTTACGTGCGCGCCAACGGGGTGCGCACCGCCTCGGACGACTACGAAGATGGCGACGGCACCGTGGTGCATTCCCACTATGAGCGCTCCATTTTTCAAGCCGCCGCCGGCTGGACGCCGGACCGAGACACCCTGTTCGAGGTCTCGGGCGGCGTGAGCGAAGGCGAGGCCGCCTACGGGCACGGTATGATGGATGCGTCCGTGCTCGATCGCGAGAATCTCGGTCTGCGATTCCGCCGCACAAACCTTTCGCCCCTTCTCACCAAGATCGAGGCGCAGCTCTATCAGAACAACGTCGACCATGTCATGGACGACTACAGCCTGCGGACCTTTGTGCCCTCGATGATGGGGCCGAACCCCTCCGCCTCGAATCCCGATCACCGGCTCACCGGCGGACGGTTCGAGACCGATCTCGCCTTCGGCGAGCAGGGCACGTTGGCGGTCGGCATCGACGCACGGCGGGGCGTTCATCGCTCGCGCAGCACGGGCAATCAACCTGCCGTTCCGTATCTGTCGCTCCCCCGGGTGAAGGATGCGGAGATCGGCAACGTGGGCCTCTTCGCCGAGTTCGCGCGCACCATCGGCGAGAGCGGCCGGTTCATCGCCGGTGCGCGGATCGACTCCTGGCAAGCGCACGACTTCCGGGCGACGATCCCGAGCATGATGGGCATGGCCATGCCGAATCCCACCGCCGACCTCGAGCGCGATGCGACGCTCGGCAGCGGTTTCCTCCGCTACGAGCATGCCTTCGCCGGTGGAGCGACCACGGCCTACGCTGGCGTGGGACTCACCGAGCGCGCGCCCGACTACTGGGAGCTGGTCACCAACCAGAGCGAGGCGACACGCAGTTCTTTCCTGACCGACTCGGAAAAGACCACCCAACTCGACTTCGGCGTGGTGCATCGCTCCGGTCCGCTCACGGCCTCGGTGTCGGGATTTGTTGGCGACATCTCCGACTTCATCCTCGTGCAGAGTGGTTGGCCGCGCGGCATGAGCACGGTCACGGTCACACGTAATGTCGACGCGACCACGGCCGGGGCCGAGGCATCCCTCAACTGGGCCGCGACACGAGCGCTCTCTTTTGACGCCAGTCTCGCCTACGTGACGGGCGACAATGACACCGATGATCTCCCGCTCGCGCAGCAGCCGCCGCTCGAGGTTCGCCTTGGCACGGTCTACCGGGCGAGTGCCTGGTCGGTCGGCGCGCTCGTGCGTGTTGTCTCCGAGCAGGACCGCGTCGCTCCGGGACAGGGCACGATCATCGGCCAGGACATCGGACCGACGGACGGCTTCGAGGTCTTCTCGCTCAACGCCAGCTGGCGCGTGAACGAACACGCCCGGCTTTCCGCCGGCATCGACAACATCTTCGACACCACCTACGCCGAGCACATAAGCCGCGCAGGAGGCATGGTCGAGGGCTACGTCACCACCACGCGCATCAACGAGCCCGGCCGCAATCTTTGGATACGAGCCGAACTCACCTGGTAGCGGACTGCGCGCGCAAGCCCACGGATCTGGCGGGGAAGCTGCGCCCAGCCGGATTGCCGGGCGTCATCCCCTCCAATTGTCCCTCCCTCTCAACACACACATACCACGACGCCCCCACGTCACACAGTCGGTCCAACTTGAGTAACAACCATGAACACAAGACACATCCTCCTCAGTTTCCTCCTCGCCGCCGCTCTCGCTGCGCCGGCTTTTGCCCAGGCTCCTGCTTCGTCGGGAGACGCCAACAGCACCGAACACACCGTCGACCTCGACCCGCTGGTCGTGGTCGCCGATCGCGGTGATAGTCTCACTGTCCCTTCCGCTCAAGCGGCAGGGGTTGAGATCCGACTCACGCCCGGTGGCGTGGAGTTGATCGACGCCTCGCGCTTTCTCCGCGGCAGGGCGAGTACGGTCGAAGACACCTTCGCTCTCTCGCCCGGCGTGATCGCGCAGTCGCGTTTCGGCTCGGATGAAGCGCGCCTCTCCATCCGCGGTTCGGGCATCCAGCGCACCTTCCATGGCCGCGGCCTGCGCGTGCTCCAGGACGGCGTGCCGCTCAACCTTGCGGACGGCGGCTTCGACATGCAGTCACTTGAGCCGCTCTCGGCCGCCTACATCAACGTCTGGCGCGGCGGCAACGCGCTCGCCTACGGCGGTTCCACTCTGGGTGGGGCGATCGAGTATGTGTCTCGCACCGGTCGCGACGGCGCAGGCGCTGCCACGCGCGTCGAGGCCGGCTCGTGGGGTTACCTGCGGGCGAATGTCGCAGCTGGTGCTTCGCGCGATCAGCTCGATGGATACGCGTCATTCACCCACCAGGAGCAGGATGGTTTCCGTGACCATGCCGACCAGCGCAATGAGCGTTTCCTCGGCAACGCCGGCCTGCGGCTCGGCACGAACGCGGAGACGCGCTTCTTCCTCACCGGCGTGAAGACGGTCTCCGAACTCCCCGGAAGCCTCTCGCTCGCGCAGGTGGAAAGCGACCCGAGCGTGGCCAATCCAGGGAACATCGCGCTCGATCAGCACCGCGACTTCGAGCTGCTGCGCCTCGCCAACAAGACGAGCGTGCGCACCGGTTCCACGGTCTGGGATTTCACCGCGGCGTGGACCTACAAGGATCTCGACCACCCGATCTTTCAGGTCGTCGACCAACTCTCGAACGATTTTGCCTTGTCCGCGATCGGCACACACGTCGGAGAGTTCCTCGGTGCGAACCATCGGTTGCGTGGCGGCGTGGTCTGGACCTACGGACGGACCAACGCGGCCAACTTCTTGAACAGCGGCGGCACTCGAGGCGCATTGGTTTCCAGCGCCGATCAGACGGCGAGCAACCTTGAGTTCTTCGCGGAGGAGCAAATTCGCCTTGCCGGTGGTTTCACGCTCGTGGCCGGCGCCGTCTATGCGATCAACGAGCGCGAGAACGAGCGGATCGTCGCCGGCTCGCCGAGCTACACGGTCGACTATGACCAGTTCCTGCCGAAGCTCGGCCTGCGCTGGGATCGCGGAACCACCCAGCTGTTTGCCAACGTCTCCGGCAGCTACGAGCCGCCGTCCTTCTCCGAGGCGCTCACGCTCAACACGCCGCGCAAGGCCCAGACGGCCACGACAGTCGAGATCGGCAGCCGCGGCGCCTATGGCCCGGTGAAGTGGGACGTGACGCTCTACCACGCGACGATCGACGACGAGCTGCTCGCGATCGACCACGACAACAACCCCGCCACGCCTTCCGCGACGGTCAACGCCGACAGCACCGTGCATCGCGGGGCCGAGGTCGGCGGCGAGATCGATCTGCTCGGCGCTCGCGGTGGCGAACACCATGTCGTCCTGCGCGCAGCCTGGACCTGGGGCGACTTCGCCTTCGACGACGACGCCGTCTACGGCAACAGCCGCCTGGCCGGCCTGCCCGAGCACCTCGTGCGTGTCGAGCTGACCTGGGAGTATCGGGGTGGTTGGTACGCCGGCCCGACGCTGGAGTGGGGTGATCGCATCTTCATCGACCACCGCAACACCTTTGCCGCTCCTGCGCACACGATCTGGGGGCTGCGCGTGGGCCGGCGTCAGGCGCAGGGGCTGTCATGGTTTCTCGAGGGTCGGAACCTGGCCGACAAGAAATACGCCGCCACCACCGGCGTGATCGAAGATGCGGCGGGTCGCGACCAGACGCAGTTCCTGCCCGGCGACGGCCGCGGCTTCTTCGGCGGCGTGGAGTATCGCTGGTAAGCGATATGCGTCCCATGACCACACCTGCCATCATGAATCGCCAATCAAGACCTACCCTTCTTCTCGCGATGAGTCTTCTCCTTCCGGTGCTGCTTGCCGCGCACGATCACGCCGGTGCGCATGGTTCATCGCCAGCCGCCGCGGCCAACGAGGCCGGTGCGACGTCGATCTACACCGAGGAGCGGCCGCTGGTGGTGGGTGTGATCGTCTTTGAAGGATATGAGACGCTCGATGTCTTCGGCCCTGTGCAGATCTTCGGTGGCCTGGGTCGTCGCGCGAAACTGGTGACGATCGCCGAGACGATTCAGCCGGTGCATGCACGGTTTGGTCCGGCCGTGGTGCCCGATCACACGTTCGAGACGGTGGGTCCACTCGACGTGCTGCTGATACCGGGTGGCATGGGTACCCGCCGAGAGGTGGACAACACGGCCTTCATCGCCGCGATCAGGCGGCTCTCCGAGAGCGCGCCGCTCGTCTCGACGGTCTGCACGGGTTCCGCGCTGCTCGCGCGCACCGGACTGCTCTCCGGACACAAGGCCACGACCAACAAACGCGCCTTCCAGTGGGTCGTGGCCCAGGACCGCACGGTGAACTGGATACACGAGGCGCGCTGGGTCGAGGACGGCAGGTACGCGACCTCGTCCGGCGTCTCCGCCGGCATCGACATGTCGCTCGGGTTGGTGGCGAGATTGTTCGATCGCAAGACGGCGCAGTCGATCGCGGACAGCGCTGAATACGTCTGGAATGACGACTCCACCAAGGATCCGTTCTCGGCGCTCAACGCCCACACGGCCACGAACGATCCGTCGCGCAGATGGCCGCTGCGCGGCGTGATCGTCGATGTGCTCCCGGCCCGCAGCGCCCTCCTGGTCAGGCACGAGGAGATTCCGGGAATCATGCCGGCCATGACGATGAGCCTGGGCACCGACGAGGAGACGGTCGCATCCGCGAAGAAGGGCACGGCCATCGAGGCGCAGCTTTACCAACAGGATGGGGAGTGGCGCATCGACGGGGTGAAGGCCGCTGCCGCGGCACCGTGATCTGAGGAGGCCCGACCAACACGTATGAGCACCCACGAAACAACATCACACAGGGGAGGTTCGCTTTACCGCGCGGTGTGGCGCTGGCATTTCTATGCCGGCATCCTCGTGGCGCCACTGGTGATTCTGCTGGGCATCACCGGTGCGATCTACCTGTGGAAACCGCAGTTCGAGGCGTGGCGCTATCGCGACATCCTGCACGTGAGCGGGGCAGGGGAGCGCTCGTCCGCGGAGGTCCAGCTGGCGGCTGCACGTGCGGCCGCGCCCGAGGACTGGCGCGTCGTTTCGTTCCAGCCATCGTTCGCAGCCGATGAACCGGCGCAGGTCACGTTGCGGCCCGGGCAGGATCGGCGTCCATTCGGTCCCGGCCTCACGATCTATGTCGATCCACTCACCGCCCGGGTGCTGGGCCAGATCGACGATCGTGACCGTTTCATGACCACCGTGCGCGACCTGCACGGCTCGCTGCTCGTGGGCAAGCCGGGCGAATATGTCGTCGAACTGGCGGCGAGCTGGGCGCTGGTGCTCTTCCTCACCGGGCTCTATCTGGCCTGGCCGAGGCCGCGTTTCGTGGTGTGGGGTTTTGTGCTGCCGCGACTCCGCGCGACGGGGCGCGTGTTCTGGCGCGACATCCACGCCGTGCCGGCCGTGTGGCTTTCGGGCGTGACGGTGTTCCTGCTCGCGACGGGGCTGCTCTGGTCGCAGGCTAGCGGCAAGTGGTACCGCACCATCTCGGCCGCGTTCGGTCAAGGCACCCCGGTGGAGTCAAACGCCGGGGCGCATCGCTCGGAGCTGACCGGGTGGTCGCCTCCGCTCCAGTCCGGCCTCGCGGAGAAGATCGATTCCCTGGTTTCCACTCCGCCCGCAGACCATGGCGGGCATGCAGACCATGCGGACGCGGCGACTGCGACCGAGGCGAGTCATGGCGAGCGCGCTGCGGGTTCGATTGCCCTCGACCGGGTCGTCGTGCTTGCGAGCCAGGCTCGCGTTCCGACGCCGTACGCCATCGCGCTGCCGGTCGGGCCACGCGGCGTTTTCAGCGTGATCTCCGACCGCAACCAGGCGTTCAACCGCACCTACCTGCACCTCGACCAGTATTCAGGTCGCGTGCTCGCCGACGTGCGTTTCCGGGACTTCGGGCTGCTCGCGCAGTTTGCGCTCTGGGGCATCATCGCGCACGAGGGTCAGCTCTTCGGGCTGGCCAACCAGATCCTCGGCACGGTGGCCGCGCTCGGAGTGGTGTTGCTCGCGGTTAGCGGTCTGGTCCTGTGGTGGCGGCGTCGGCCGGCCGGCCGCCTCGGCGCTCCTGCATCCAGCTCACGGGTACCGCACCCGGTGTGGATCGGGGCGATCGGACTGGCTGTGTTGCTCCCGTTGCTGGCCGCGTCGCTCGCGTGCGTGGCGACGACCGACTGGCTGATGGGGCGCATTGTCGACCGCACACGAGGACGCACCGCATGAACTGTGGATACACTTGGGGGCCTGTTTCCGATAGATGGCCGAATGTACCGAGTCGAGGATGGCTTTGGCAGAGGCTGGAAACAGTGCCCTTTCCCGGGCGGGAGCTCGTGCGGTTGAGCCGAGGAGGCATCTCCAGGCTCGACCTACGCGGGCATTCTGCTTTGGGATGTTGGGACGCGCAGGGGCGGGACACGACGGGGCTACCCGAAGGTCCGGCGCCTCGGCCCGGTCGCACGCGACCGATCGACCTGAAATCCAGGAGAGTCCTCCCACGCGGAGCCGAGGCAGAGTCAGCCCTCGGACTCCGCGTGGCGCGTGCGGTCCCAAAACCATTTGCATCGTCGCGCTCGAGCGGTCCACCGCGGATGAGGGCGACAGTCCGCACACGTCTTTCCGCACGCTGGCCTCTTCGGCTTGGGTGTGCGCCTCGTCCAGGCCGGCTCACCATCGATCCACATCAACTCATATCTTCATGAAAGCTCTCTCACTTCTGTTCGTCTCCTTCACCGTTGCCGTATTGCCAGCCGCGTCCGCTGCGGCGGAAAAGCACGGCGGCTGCACCTGCGGGTCCACCAAGTCGGTTTCTGCGGCGTCCACGTCCACGGTGTCACACGATCATGCCGCACCGGCTGCCGGTGCGACGCCGGCAGAGGCGCCGAAGCGCCACCCGCTCAAGGGCGTGGTCGTCGAGGTCCTCGTGGAGAAGGGCGCGCTGATCGTCCGCCACGAGGAGATTCCCGGCGTGATGAAGGCGATGACGATGTCGCTCAAGGTCGACGCACCCACGTTGACCGCCGTCAAGGCCGGTCAGGCGATCACCGGGCTGCTTGTGCGCAAGGACACGGGCTGGTGGCTGGAGGACGTCGCGGTCGTCTCGCGACCGTAGTGGGAGTCCCGTCTTTGTACATGTTGCGCCGTCCGCACGATTACATGCGCGTCAACGCCATCGTCGCGTGCGTGTCCGCGTTCCTCTGGCTGACGGCGTGTTCCTCGCGTGAGGACGCAGCACCGCCACCCGCCGGCGTCGACTTGGAGCTTGGGCGCAAGGTCTACGTGCGCGTCTGCCAGGAATGCCACATGCCCGAGGGACAGGGGCAGGTCGGCGTCGTCCCGCCGCTGGCTGATTCGCCCGTGCTCCGTGTGGCGGATACGCGGCCGCTGATCCGGATCGTGCTGCACGGCCTTCAGGGGCCGATCGACATCAAGGGCAAGCGATTCAATGGCGTAATGCCTGGTCAGGGCGCGAAACTCAATGATGCGGAGATCGCGTCGGTCCTCAGTCATGTTCGCGCCACATGGGCGGGCGGCGCGCCAGCTATCGACCCATACGACGTGAGGAACGAGCGGATGTTCTACGCATCCCGCACCATGCCCTGGAACTGGTACGACCTGAAGCGGTTGTTCAAGCTGCCATGAAAGTCGTGCAAGGGAGCCCGACTGGCGTGTCTAGTTGAGCACTGCGCTGGATGCCTCGCTGTGTTCAGCGCGCCAGCATCAATGGATCGATCCCGCGCTCGAGATCGAACGTCGCGCCGACGGCAGCGACGACGGAGGTGGCGCGATCGAGTCCGGCGAGGTCGCGCAGACGAAAGCTCGCCTCGATGCCTGTGCAATGGGCATTGAGGAGGTGGACCACACCGAACTCGCGCAAGCGTGCGGCCGTCCAGGCGAGCCCCTCGTCGGTGTTGCTCAGGAGGTGAAAGCCGCCGATCGCGGCGTGGACGCGGGTCTCACGTGTCACCGTGCATGCATACGCGAGGGTATTGATCATGCCGGCATGGCCGCACCCGGAGAGCACCACGAGGCCCCTGCGTGTGTCGAAGACGAGGGCCGAGTCCTCCTGCACGATGTCGGCGGTCCAGCCGTCGGGGGCCAGCACGCGGTCGGTGCCACCGTAGTTCTTCTCTGGATTGGGACGGGGTATCGGCCCGGTGAACCACACACCAGGCGCGAGTTCGACCGGCCCGGCGTGCTCGAGGAATGTGCCGCCCGTGGCCTCGAACTCCGCCTTCAGCGCGATCGCGGCGTTGTCCTCGATGCCTTTGCTGTCGGCACCGCGGCTCCAGAAGATGCCGCGACCGACGTGGACGCGTGAATACGCGCGGGCATCCGTCCCCATGAACTCGCGGCGCAGGGTCATCAGGCCGCCGATGTGGTCGTTATGGTTGTGCGTGAGCACGACCGTCTCGATTCCGGTGAGGTCCACACCGAGTTCATGAGCGTTGCGCAGCACGGTCTGCGGGCGCAGCCCCGTGTCGAAGAGGATCCGCTTTCCGTCCGCCTCGACCAGCGCGGCGAATCCCCACTCGCCGATGCCGCGAAACATCGGATTGCCGGCGAGCATGGTCGAGAGCACTGTGATCTTCAGGTCCCGGACTCGAGGCTCGGCGGCTGAGGTGTGCGCCGGGAGTGTGAGGGCGGTGGCAAGAAGAGTGAAAGCGACGAGCCGGTGACGCATAGGGTGAAGTTTCGAGATGTGGTGGGGGGTGCAAGTCTTGGTTGCCGTGCGAGTACGTTGAGTGGGTGCGGCCGGAGGCTCATGCGCGTGCAAGGCTTGCGCTTCGTCGTGCGGCAGAATTGCCTGCGGGCGTGAGACGCATGGTGATTGCCGGACTGGCCGCAACGGTCGCGTGTGCAAGCGCGCTCGCCCAAGACCTCGACTATGTATCGAGCATCGAAGCTGCGCGTGCGGAACGTGTCGAGCGACTCAAGCGCGAAGATGGATGGCTGACACTGGTCGGCCTACATTTTCTCAAGGAGGGCTCAAGCACCGTGGGACGTGCGCGCGACAATGCGATCGTCCTCGCCGACGGACCCGAGCATTGGGGCACGGTCACGCTGGCGGCAGACGGTGCGGTTTCGTTCGTCAGCATGAGCGGCGAGGCAGTGTCAGTCGATGACTCGCACATCATGTCGGGCGAGCCGGTGCGGATCGATCGCGCGAAGGGACGCCCGGCGGTCGTGCGCGCCGGCACGGTGAGCTTCTTTGTCATTGAGCGCGGCGTCCGCAAAGCGCTGCGCGTGCGTGACAGCGCGTCCCCGCGTCGGACGCATTTCGCAGGCATAGACTATTTCCCGATCGATCCGACCTGGCGTGTGGACGCGAGATGGGTGCCGTTTGAGTCGCCACGCGAGATCGCCGTCCCGAATGTACTCGGCGTTGTGTCTCACGAACGCGTTACCGGAAAACTGGTTTTCGAGCGCGAGGGCCGCACACACGAACTCATCCCCCTCGTCGATGCCGACGACGGTTCGCTCTTCCTCATCTTTTCGGATACGACCAGTGGGGAGGGGACCTACGGAATGCGCTTCCTTTATGCCGAAGCGGCGAAGGACGGTCGCGTCGTGCTCGATTTCAATCTCGCGATCAATCCGCCCTGCGCGTTCACGCCGTTTGCGACGTGCCCGCTTCCACCGCAGGGCAACGGCCTTGCGACGGCGGTCTCCGCGGGCGAGAAGCAGTATCGGGGCTCCCACGACTCGAGTTCCTGAGCCGCGAGGGTGGGTAGCGCGCGAGCGTCGGGCCGGCACGATCCGCGCATCGATCCTCGAGTGAAGGGACATGCCCTGAAGGTCGGCGGAGGCGCGTGTCAGGCATCGTTGTCGTCGACTTTCGCTGTCTCTTCGCGGGGTTCGGCTGTCGTCGCTGAGCGCTGACTTGAGCGGCGGACCTAAGATTCGCGAAGACCGGCTCGAGATGAGGGATGTTCTGATCTAGCGGCGTTCCTAAAAAGTTTAGGATCAGGTAATAACGATCCTAAATCCCGTTGCTTGTCTCGATGCTATTGCGCGAAGCCGACCGACAAAATGCTGAAAGACGAGTGATTTAGTAAACTTTGCTCTTGCCGAATACCTACCGAATCAATCAACTATCGAAATCTTACATATATGAAACTGTCGAAGAAAGGTGAGTATGCCATCCGTGCGCTGATCGAACTGGGGATCGCGCAGGAGGTTGGCCGTGATCTGGTCCAGGTCACGGAGCTCGCTGACGGCAGGCAGATTCCCGTGAAGTTTCTCGAGCAGATCATGCTCGACCTGCGCGCTGCGAACTGGGTCGAGAGCCGGCGCGGCAAGTTCGGCGGCTACCGGCTCGCGGTGCCGGCCAAGACTATCTTCATCGGCCAGATCGTGCGGACGATCGAGGGACCTCTCGCCCCGATCGGCTGCGTCAGCCAGACGGCCTACGAGCCTTGTAGTTGCCCGGACGAGGATCACTGCGGCCTGCGCATGCTCATGATGGATGTCCGCAACGCCATCGCAGGTATCCTCGATCGTTATACGCTGGCCGACGTGGTCGAGGTGACACTGCGCAAGATGCGCCGCAGCGGCCTGCCTCTGCCGTATTCCGAGCCACCCAAGCCTCCCCGCCTGCGCAGCACGGGCAAGCGCCACGCCGAACCGGTGTCCGGCCATCGCCCCTCCGAGCCGGCGACCACTACGTTCCCTCCGCGCCTCCAACCCGTGGAAGGTCTCATCAAGCAGCTGTTTGAGGATTACACGATATGAGCGCCACCAAGTCTTCCATTCCGGCCGACTCTCCCGAGTGGCTCGCCATCGTTCGAGAGAAGGTGGAGAGCCTCCGATTCGGAGTGGTCCAGATTGTTGTCCATGACCGCAAGGTCACCCAGATCGAGCGGACGGAAAAGACCCGTCTCGACTCATCCGAAGCCGAGGCGACTGCACGTCGTCCGGGCTCTTGAGTCTGCTCAGAATTACCTGCCGACCGGCGCTTACCGGAGGCTTCAGCCAGGCACACCTAGAACAACACGATGCCGACCAGGCTCCTGGAGGCACGAGCACCTACCAACCATCTTAGTTCATGAATCGAATCAACTTTGCCATTCGGGCAGCGATCACCACGACCGCGCTGCTCTCAGGTTTCTCCTATGCCTCGGCGCAAACCGCCGACGATGATATCAAGGCGCTGCGCGAGCAGATCGCCGCGCTCGACCAAAAGCTCCGCGTGCTCGAGCGCAAAGAAGAACTGCAGGACGAGGAGGTCGCCGCCGCGGCCAAGAAAGCCCCGGTCGTCACGGCCGGTGCCGGTGGTTTCGGTATCACCGCCGGTGACAAGTCGTATGACTTGAAGCTGAGAGGCCTCGTCCAATACGACGGCCGCTTCTTTTTCGATGATGGTGCGCCCAACCGGGATGGCATGCTGCTTCGCCGCATCCGCACGAGTTTCTCCGGCACGGTCGCTTCGATCTACGACTTCAATATCACGCCCGAATACGGGACTGGCACGAACAACACGACGAGCGTCGCGTTGTGGGACGCATTCTTTGCGGCGCGCTTTTCTCCGAAGTTCGGCCTGAAATTCGGCAAGTTCGCTCCCGGAGTGACGCTTGAGCCGGGCAACAACCGCCACTTCAACGAGTCTCCGTTCCCGAACCAACTGCTGTCCAACCGCGACTTGGGCGTCGAAGCTTTTGGCGCATTCGGAGCATTTGGCTACCGCATCGGGGGGTTCCTCGGAGTTGCGAACAACACGACCGGGTTTGGTGGCGCCGCGGCTGATCTGCTCGACGGTGACCGCACCCTGTCGGCCCGATTCACCATCGATCCGTTCAAGTCCAGGGAAGGCGCTCTATCGAAGCTGTCTCTCGGCATTGGTGGCAGCTACGGCAATGAAATCGGCACGGCCGGCACGAATATCTCCAACGGCCTCGCGAATATCAGCAGCAACGCGCAACAGCAGATCTTCAACTACGGCGCGGTCCTGCGCGCCAACGGCACCCATCAGCGCCTGAGCCCGACGTTTGAATGGTACACCGGCACACCGTTCAGCGTGGTCGGCGAGTATGCCTGGGAGTCGCAGGACATCTCCGTGAACGCCGCTGGATTGACGCAGAACTTCGACAACGAGGCCTGGCGTGTGAGTGCGGCCTGGGTGCTCACGGGCGAGGAGTCGGGGAAGTCGGGTGTCACGCCGAAGTCGAACTTCAACTACGCCGCCGGCACCTGGGGAGCATTCGAACTGGTCGGCCGCCTCAGTGGCCTCTCCCTTGATGAGGACTTCTTCGCAACAGTGGCGAACGGCGGGGCCGGCATCAATCGCAACAACAACGTCGAGTCGGCGTTCGCCGTCGGACTGGGCCTGAACTGGTATCTCAACCGAAACGTCCGATTCCTATTTAACGTCGAAAGCACAAGCTACGAGGGCGCCAAGACGCCGACCGCACAGGTTGGCGCTCGCGATGATGAGCTGGCCTTCCTCACCCGTGCGCACCTGAGCTTCTGAGCAAGTTCTCGAACGCGCCACGCACGAATAGAACACGCAACACAAAGAATCGAACACTCATGAAAATCCCAAATCTCCTCCGCGCCCTTCTCGCGACTGCCGTTCTGGGCAGCGCATCCGCTTCAGCCAAGGATATCGAACTTCTCAACGTCTCCTACGACCCGACTCGGGAGGTCTACGTCGAGTTCAACGCCGCGTTCGCCGCGTATTGGAAAGGCAAGACCGGCGACAATGTCACCGTCAAGCAGTCGCACGGCGGCTCCTCCCGCCAGGCGCGTGCGGTGATCGATGGCCTGCAGGCCGATGTCGTCACGCTCGCGCTGGCCGCCGACGTCGACGCGCTGCACCAGAATGGAAATCTGCTTCCTGCCGATTGGCAAAAACGCCTCGAGCGTAACTCCGCGCCTTACACCTCGACGCTCGCGTTTCTTGTGCGCAAGGGCAACCCGAAGGGTATCAAGGACTGGCCCGATCTGATCCGCTCCGGCATATCTGTGATCACGCCAAACCCGAAGACCTCGGGTGTGGCGCGCTGGAACTACCTCGCGGCCTGGGGTTTTGCGCTCAAGGCGAACAATGGCGACCAGAAGAAGGCGCAGGAGTTTGTCGCGGCGATCTATAAGAACGTGCCCGTGCTCGACTCCGGCGCCCGCGGTGCCTCGACCACGTTCGTCGAGCGCGGCATCGGCGACGTGTTGATCAACTGGGAAAACGAGTTGCTCCTCACCAAGAAGCTTCGCCCCGACGACTTCGAAATCATCGTGCCTTCGATCAGCATCCTGGCTGAGCCGACCGTCGCGTGGGTAGACAAGGTCGTCAAAAAGAAGGGCACGCAGGACGTGGCGAAGGCTTATCTGGAGTATCTCTACTCACCGGAGGGCCAGGCCATCTTTGCCAAGCACTACTACCGGGCGTTTCTGCCCGAGGTGAAGGAGAAGTACAAGCACCAGTACCCGGACATCAACTTGTTCACCATCGATGATGTCTTCGGCGGCTGGACGAAGGCCACGAAGGAGCACTTCGCCGATGGTGCCCTGTTCGATCAGATTTACGTGAAATAGCCGACACGAGTCGTGTGTGCCGACGTCAATCGACGCCGGCACACTCCGTCCGAAGCCCCTACGAGCAAATCGCCGCCATGCCACGAAGTCTTGCCACGGTCCGCCATGTCCAGCCACGCCCGTCCGGCGCGGTATCGGGTCCCGCCGGGGACCTCGATCGTGCGTTCTCCGACCTGTATCAGATCGCGCAGCACAGCACGCACATCTTCGGATCGCCGCTCGGTCCGTTGAGCGTCGGGGGCGAGAGCCATACCGTGCCGCGATTTGTCTATTTCGGTCCGCAGTTTTCGGACGAGTCCGTGCGCCTGGTCTTCCACGCCGGGTTTGACGGGCGCGATGCACGGCCCTCGCGAGCGCTTCTGCACCTTGTGGAGCGGCTGGCACTCAAGCCGGACTTGGGCCAGGGGTTGAATCTCACGTTCTTTCCGTTGGTCAACCCGTCGGGCTTGGCGCGATCGACTCTCGAGGCCGCTGGCGGTCAGGACCTGACCCGTGCCCACTGGAATCTAAGCGACTCGCCGGAGATCGCGCTACTCTCCCAGGATGCGCGCCTGCGCGCTTATCATGGTTTTGTGCGCGTCGAGTCGGCCGCAGTGACCGAGATCGTCGCAACGATTCGAAACGGCAGCCGTGCCGGCTCGGGCAACGACTCGGTGTTGGCCGGACCCGGCGATGCTGCCGGATTCCGGGTGCGTTGGTTCGTTGAGAAGGGCGGCGATCACGCGAGCAGCGGTCCGCTCACTCTCGCTGACGACCTCCCCCTCGCTCCTTTCGAGTTGAGAGTGGAGGTCCCTGATGTGTGGAACGACCAGCTCTACAGTGAAGCGGTCCTCCAAGTCCTAAAGTCCTTCATCATCCACTACCGGGCGACCTACGCCTACGGCATCCATCTTTGAATTCCCATGATTTCGCGAACCTTGCCTTCTGCAGTGCGACACTTCGTTTCGGCGGCTGCCTTGGCCGCATCGGTCCTTACCGCTCCGGCGGGGGAGGTCACCCTTCTCAACGCGTCCTACGACGTCACCCGTGAGTTCTACAAGGACTACAACGCCGCCTTCGCCACCCACTGGGAACAGACGACTGGCGACAAAGTCACCATCAACCAGTCCCACGGCGGCTCCTCCAAGCAGGTGCGCGCCGTCATCGATGGTCTCGAGGCCGATGTCGTGACGATGAACCAGGCGCTCGACGTCGATCAGCTGGTCAAACCGGGCCTGATCCCGGCCGACTGGGCAACGCGTATGCCGCACAACAGCGCACCCTACACGTCGACCATCCTCTTCGTGGTGCGTCAGGGAAATCCGAAGAAGATCAAGGACTGGAGCGACCTCGTTCGCGCCGACGTCAAGGTCGTGATTCCGAACCCGAAGACGTCGGGAAACGGTCGATACAGCTACCTCGCAGCCTGGGGCTATGCACTGCGCCAGCCGGGTGGTGATGCGACCAAGGCCGAGGCCTTCGTGCGCCAGCTCTTTGCCAACGTGCCCGTGCTCGACACGGGCGGGCGCGGTGCCACGACGACGTTTGCCAAGAACGGCATCGGTGACGTGCTCCTGACCTTTGAGAACGAGGTGGCGCTGACCATCCGCGAGTTCGCGTCGGAAAACCTCGAGGCGGTCGTTCCGACGGCCAGCATCACGGCCGAGAATCCCGTGGTCTGGGTCGACAAGGTCGTGTCCAAGAAGGGTTCGGCGACGGTGGCCCGCGCCTATCTCGAGTACCTCTACTCGCCGGAGGCACAGGAACTCGCGGCCAGGCACTACTTCCGGCCGCGTGACCCGGCTGTGCTGGCGAGACATGCGAACCAGTTCAAGTCGCTCCAGCTCTTCACCGTCGAGGACGTCGCCGGCAGCTGGGCGGAGGCGCAGAAGACGCACTTCGCCGATGGCGGCGTGTTTGATCGCATCTACGTGAAGTAATCTGCGGAAGCGCCCACGCCCTTGTCACCGAAGATCCATGACACTGCCTGGTCCCGACCTGCGCTCGCGTGCCTTGCTCGGCCCGCTCCACCAGTCCGTACTGGTGGAGCCGCGGCTGGAGACAGCCGTGATCGGTCAGGTGAGGGCACGGGAGGGGTGGATGCCGATCCCAAGGTTCATCTTTCGCGGACCCTCGTCCGGGATGGAGCCGTTGCGTCTCGCGATCTTTTCGCTCGTACACGGCGACGAGCCCGCGGGAGCGCTGGCCCTGGTTCAGTTGCTCGTCAGTGCGGTGCGGGATCCTGCCATCGTGCGTGGGCTGGACCTCTACTGTTATCCGGTCTGCAATCCGACCGGCTACGAGGACGGCACACGTTTCAATCGGGCTGGCGTGGACCTCAACCGCGAGTTTTGGCGGGGTTCGTCACATCCAGAAGTGCAGACGCTCGAGACGGAGCTGCGAACGCAGCGTTTCGACGGGCTCGTGGCGCTGCACGCCGACTGCGACAGTCCGGGACTCTATGCCTTCGCACGTGGACCGGTGATCTCCGAGGAGCTGCTGGCTCCCGCCCTGGCGGCTGCAGAACGCGTGCTGCCGCGCAATACGGAACCGACCATCGACGGATTCTCCGCACGGCACGGCGTCATCCGCGATTGCTATTGCGGGGTGTTGAGTCCCCCACCGGAGCAATCGCCGGCGCCCTTCGAGATCATTCTGGAGACGCCGGGTTGCGCGTCTCTCCTCGCGCAGGCGCAGGCTGCGTTTCAGGGGCTGCGCGGCATCATCGCAGAGATGCCACGTCTTTACATGGGCGGCGCGGACATTTGACTCCTTCCTTTTCATGAGCACCTCCCCAGAAATTCCCCTTCACGGCGGTCCTTCGCCCACGCCGCTCGAGCCGCCGCACCCGTGGCGTGCGGTGCAGCGCCGAGTTCTCCCCGGGTTCGGGCTCACGCTCGGCTTCGCCCTGATGTATCTCGGGTTGATCATCCTCCTGCCGCTCGCAGCCACGTTTGTGAAGACGGCCGGCCTCTCGTGGGAGCAATTCTGGAGCACGGTGACCTCGCCTCGTGTCGTCGCCTCATACAAACTGACATTCGGGACATCGTTCTATGCCGCGCTCTTCAATGTCCCCATGGGCGTGATACTCGCCTGGGTGCTGGTCCGCTACCAGTTCCCGGGGCGGCGCTTTATGGATGCGCTCGTCGACCTGCCCTTTGCCCTGCCCACGGCCGTCGCCGGCATCGCACTCACTTCGATCTACGCCAAGACCGGGTGGTTCGGCCAGTGGCTCGAACCCATGGGTATCAAAGTGGCGTATACGCAGGTGGGCGTTTGGGTCGCCCTCACGTTCATCGGGCTGCCGTTTGTCGTACGCACCGTGCAACCGATCCTGGAGGAACTCGAGCCGGAGCTCGAGGAGGCTGCGGCCACCCTGGGTGCGACCCGCCTGCAGACCATCCGGCGCGTCGTGATTCCGGCGCTGCTCCCTGCGATCATCACGGGTTTCGCCCTGGCCTTTGCCCGTGCGGTCGGGGAATACGGCTCGGTCGTCTTCATCTCCGGCAACATGCCCATGAAGACGGAGATCACGCCGCTGCTCATCATCACAAAGCTCGAGCAGTATGACTACGCCGGCGCAACCGCGCTCGCGGTCGTGATGCTGCTGGTCTCCTTCGCCCTCCTTCTCGTCATCCAACTCGTGCAGCGGTATCTGTTCCGCTCCCGCGCCTGAGGCGACTCTCACCATGGCCGGTCACGCTTCCACGCTCACCTACGTCGCCCAGCACCACCGCCGGCGGTCCATCGAGGACCCGCTCTGGCTGAAGGTTCTGCTTATCGCCATCGCCGTCGGCTTCGTCTCCCTGTTTCTCGTCGTGCCGCTTCTCTCGGTCTTCGTCGAGGCCCTGCGCAAGGGAGTCGGCGCCTACTTCTCGGCCTTCGTGGATCCCGACACCAAGTCGGCCGTGAAGCTGACTTTGCTCGCTGCCGCGATCGCCGTGCCTGCGAACCTGGTCTTCGGGCTCGCTGCGTCGTGGGCGATCGCCAAGTTCGAGTTCCCGGGAAAGTCGATCCTGACCACGCTCATTGACCTTCCCTTCGCCGTGTCACCGGTGATTTCCGGGCTGGTTTACGTGCTCCTGTTCGGTGCCCAGGGTTGGTGGGGGCCGTGGTTGATGGACCACGACATCCGCATCATCTTCGCGGTGCCTGGCATCGTGCTGGCCACGGTGTTCGTGACGTTCCCGTTCGTGGCCCGGGAATTGATCCCACTCATGCAGGCGCAGGGCAAGGACGAGGAACTCGCCGCGCTCACGCTCGGCGCGAGCGGCTGGCAGACCTTCCGGCGCGTGACCCTGCCGAACGTGAAGTGGGCACTCTTCTACGGTGTGATCCTCTGCAACGCGCGCGCCATGGGCGAGTTCGGCGCTGTATCCGTGGTGTCGGGTCACATCCGCGGCGAGACCAATACCGTGCCGCTGCACGTCGAGATCCTCTACAACGAATACCAGACGCAGGCGGCTTTTGCCGTCGCCTCCCTGCTCACCGTGCTCGCACTGGTGACCCTGGTTCTCAAGAGCCTGATCGAATGGAAGCACGCCAAGTCGGTCGCGGCCGCCTCCGCTTCGACCACCCGCCAGTTCGCCACGAAATGAACCACTTCCCCCCATCCCTCCATCCAGGAGTCGACTCCCGATGAGCATCGAAGTTCGCAACGTTTGGAAACACTTTGGCGATTTCACTGCCCTCGCCGGCGTGAGTCTCAAGGTCGAGACCGGAAAACTCACGGCGCTGCTTGGACCCTCGGGTTCCGGGAAGACTACGCTGCTGCGCATCATCGCGGGCCTGGAGTTCGCCGACGCCAGCGATGATCCGGATTGGGGTCGCGTCCTATTTCATGGCGAGGATGTCTCGAATATACCCGCGGGCAAACGCGGCGTCGGCTTCGTGTTTCAGCACTACGCGTTGTTCAAGCACATGACCGTGTTTGAAAACATCGCCTTCGGCCTGACGGTGCGTCCGGGCTCCGCTCGGCCGTCGAAGAAGGCGATCGCCGATCGCGTGAAGGAGCTGCTCGAACTCGTGCAGCTCGAGAAATTCGGCGGCCGCCTGCCGCACCAGCTTTCCGGCGGTCAGCGCCAGCGCGTCGCGCTGGCGCGCGCGCTCGCAGTGCAGCCGAAGGTGCTGTTGCTCGACGAGCCCTTCGGCGCCCTCGATGCTCAGGTCCGCAAGGACCTTCGTCGCTGGCTGCGCGGGCTGCACGAAAAGCTGCATGTCACGACCGTGTTTGTGACCCACGATCAGGAGGAGGCCCTCGAGCTGGCCGACGAAGTCGTGGTCATGAACCAGGCCAAGATCGAGCAGATCGGGGATCCGCAGGTCGTCTACGACCGCCCCGCGTCTCCGTTCGTCATCGAGTTCCTCGGCAACGTCAACCGTCTCGTCGCGGGGCTTGGCAAGCTCAACATCTCGAACAAGGACGTCCTCTATGTGCGTCCGCACGACGTGGAGATCCGCCGGGACCACGCCCCCGAGCATTCGTTGCGCGCTCGCGTGCTACATGTTTTCTCGGCCGGCAACTACGGTCGCGTGACACTCCAGCGCCTGACCACCGGTGAACCACTCGAGGCCGAAGTGCCACGCGATCAACTGCGCAGCTTGAACCTCCAGCAAGGCGACGAGGTCTTTGTGGTTTTTCGTCATGTGCGGCTCTTTCCGAAGGGCCAGTTCTACGAGACAGACGTCAAGGACGAGACCGCCACGGAGGCCGACATTTCCGGTGGCATCTAGAGCCGCAACCATTTCTTCATCATGAGCACCCCTGAATTCCTCACTTTGGGCGACGTAGCTGCCACGCTTGGCTGGACAACCCGCTTTGTCGAACGACTGGCTGCCGTAGGCCAATTGCCTGGCGTTGAAGTCAACGGCCAGTGGCAGTTCCGCCGTGAAGACCTCGTTGACTGGCTGGATCGCAAGATCCAGACCCTCGATACGAAGCAGGTCGCCGACCTGGAGCAAAAGCTGGAGGGCGAGCTTCAGGCCGCCTCACGCAACATCCACATTGCCGACCGGCTCAAGCCCGAGTTCGTCGGACTGGATGTTCGCGCCGCTGGACGCATCGACGTGCTCAAGGAACTGGTCGGCCTGGCGGAAAGAACCGGGCTGGTCCTCGATAGCACCCATTTGCACGCGTCGTTGGTCGAGCGCGAGGCACTGGCCAGCACGGCTCTGCCGGGTGGCTTTGCCATCTGTCATCCTCGCCGCCCCGCGCCGCACCTGCTGCGTCGTACGCTTCTCTCTGTTCTGCGCACAGAGCAGCCGATCCCGTTCGGAGCCGAGGATGGCAAGCCCACCCGCCTGTTCTTCCTCATCGCGGCGATCGACGACCGGGCACATCTCTACGCCCTCGCACGCCTGACCCGCGTCGTACGGGGAGCTACGCTGGACGCCCTTCTCTCGGCGCCGTCCGCCGATGCCATCATCGACATTATACGTCGTCGCGAAGCCGAGATCGATGCGGCTCCCGCAGCGCCGACGCCCTCATGTGACTGAGGGCGCGTTCAGCCGACCATCCCATCCTCCACTTCAATCCTAGAAAGAACACCACCATGGCTAAGATATACGACAGCATCATCGACACCATCGGCAACACGCCGCTGGTCCGCCTCAACCGCACTGCCAAGGCGCACGGCGCTCTCGCCGATGTGCTGCTCAAACTTGAGTTCTTCAATCCGCTCTCGAGCGTGAAGGACCGCATCGGCTCCGCGATGATCAACGACGCCCTCGCTTCAGGGAAGATCAACGCGAGCACGATCCTGATCGAGCCCACGAGTGGAAACACGGGTATCGCACTGGCCTTCGTCGCTGCCGCACGCGGCCTCAAGTTGATCCTCACCATGCCCGAGACGATGAGTATCGAGCGCCGCAAGCTCCTGAAGATCCTCGGCGCTCGCGTCGTCCTGACCGAGGGACCGAAGGGCATGAAGGGCGCCATCGCCAAGGCCGAGGAGCTGAACAAGCAGATCCCGAACAGCGTGATCCTGCAGCAGTTTGCCAATCCGTCGAATCCTGAGATCCATCGCAAGACGACGGCCGAGGAGATCTGGCGCGACACGGACGGCAAGGTTGACTTCGTCGTGTCTGGTATCGGAACGGGCGGTACGATCACCGGCGTGGGTGAAGTGCTCAAGGCGCGCAAGCCCGGCGTGAAGATTGTCGCGGTCGAGCCCGACGCCTCACCTGTGCTTTCGGGCGGCACTCCTGGTCCGCACAAGCTCCAAGGCATTGGCGCCGGCTTCGTGCCCGCTGTGCTCAACACGAAGATCTACGACGAGATCATCCGCGTGAAGGAAGCCGACTCGGGTCCCGTATCCAAGCAGGTCAACACGCTTGATGGCATCCCGATCGGCATCTCCTCGGGGGCGGCGGTCTGGGCGGCACTCCAGCTGGCCAAGCGGCCGGAGAATGCCGGCAAGCAGATCGTCGCCATCATCCCGTCGAGTTCGGAGCGCTACCTCTCCACGTGGCTCTTTGCCGACGTCACCGCGGAGACTGATCCTCTCTCGGACATCCTTCCGGCGCAGGCCGCCACGGCCTGAGCCATTTCGAGTCTCACCGGGGCGTCGGGTCGCGAACGACCGGGCGCCTCGAATGGGGCTAAGGTCTTCCGTTACATAACAGACGGTCGAATACAGTACACCGGACCCGCTCAGGGTCCTGCTCAGCGACCAGACCACTGGAGCACGGGCGCCACTCGCTCACTCCATGATTTGGTCGCATCTTTTTGTACGTGCGGAGCGCCACCCCGGTCGATGGACCGGTGGACGCGGGCGTTCGCACGCGTGCTTTCGATGTCGATGTCGACGCCTTGGTGTCGCGTCGGGATGTCGCTGACGTCCCTGCCTTCGCCTGCAGCTGTGCGCTGCAGGTGTGCCGTTCCTCTCCACATTGTCTGTCAATCGTCACACTCACATGAGCTTTACCGCTACTGTTTCGAAATCGATTCCGCCTGTTCTTTTCACCCGCGCCGACAAAGCGCGTTTTCTGCGAGAGGTCATCGACGAGTTCGAGGATCTCGGCCAGTCCACCGATCATCTCGTGCGCTCACCGACCGATGCCGTGCGCGTGGGCGAGCAGGTCGTCGAACTCCCGCGCTACGTGTTTCTCGGCACGCAAGCCGGCTCCTCGGCGCTGAAATTGGCCATTTACGCAGGTTGGCAGGCCAGCGATGTCGGCCCGAGTTTTGCGCTGCTCGAGACGGCCAGGCATCTCCTGCGCCGGCCGGAGGAGGGGCTTGGGTATGTTTTGTCACTGTATCCGCTAGTCCATGCCTCAGGGATCGACGCGGACTCTCCGTCAGTCGATCTCAGTGCGCTGCGCTGGAATGCGGCCGCCGGCACGGAAGTCGAGCGCCTCGCCTCGGACTTTTCCGCCTGGCAGCTCGACGGGTGGATCAACATTCGGCGTCATGCCGGCGCCGATTTCATCGTCGCGACAGCCGTGGGACTGCCGGTGGATCCCGCCTACTTTCCGGTCGAGCAGGGTCGCTATCATATCATCTGGCGCGCTGCATCCGAATCGCGTCCTGGGCCTCTCGACCTGGGTGCGCAGTTGCAGCACCGCGCTTTCGGCCTCGAACTCGAGATTCCGGCACACTGGCCGGACGGGCTCTTTGCCGGTGCGGTTTCGACCACCATCCGCGCCTTCCTCACCCGCTACCGTGCCGCGCGCGCCTACGCGCTGCATCTGTAAGTCTCCAGCAACATTTCGCAGGCAAGCCGGTCCGACGTCTCGTCTGGCGTTCACTCCGCGAGACACTCCGCCGGACCGCTTGTCTGCGACAATCTCCCAAGAAAACCGTGTCTGCCCACGAATCCACGCAAACCAATCGCCGAGACCCGGCGCCAACTACCGCACGGACGGATCCGCTCGATCGCGCGCTCGACGCTCTGCCGCCGCGGTTGGATGATACGGGAGATGTCACTGCTGCCGTTCGCCGGCTGCTTGCCAACCTGCGCGAAGCGACCTCGGGTTCGGAGCGGCTCTACGCGACGGCGGGAGAGGGGTTCTTTTCCGAAGGTGGTTTGTTTTCGCTGCCGCGCCTGCTCTACTTCGGAGCCCGCGGTGCTCCGGGGGCGGTGCGCCTTGCATTCTTCACCGGGTGGAGTGGCGTCGAGTTGCGGGGCTCACACGCATTGCTCGCGTTTGTCCACCACCTGATGCGACATCCCGAACTCGCCGAAGGGTACAACCTGTTGTTCTACCCGCTGGTCAATGTGACGGGCTTTCTTGATGGCACGGTGCGAACGCGACTGGGGCACGAGCTGGAGCGGGCATCCTGGGTGGCGGGTGTGGCGCCGCCGGAGCTGCGGTCGATCGCCGCGGACTTTCCGCGTCACGCGGCACACGGTTGGTTTACGCTGAGTGTGTCGGAGGCGGTGACGCGTTTGCTGGTGAAGACCCGCCGCCTGCCGGTCCATCCCGACTACCTTCCGGTCGATATGTCTGGAGTCCCGGTCGATTGGAGACCGGTCAAGGCTGAAGAGGACCGGGCGAATTCCGAGAAGGAACTCGCCGCGCTGGCGAGCGGGAGCTTCGGGCTGTCGATTGAGATCCCGTCGATCTGGCGTCCGTCCCAGTATGTCCCGACCGTGGTTGCCGTGCTTAGCGAGGTGCTTCGGCGCTACCGTCAGGCGGCTTCGTACGGTGGTGAGCTTTGATGCGTGCGGTCGCGTTGACAGTTCGGCTAGAGGCGAAGGCGCTGCAGGCGCTCACCGGCGGTGTGAAGCGTCTGCGGCCGCTTGGAGAAGTTCAGCCGGATGAAGCGATGCTCCGGATACGGGAAGAAGCTCGAGCCCGGGACGGGCGCCACACCGATCTCGCGCGTCATCCAGTGTGCGAATTCCACGTCGCTGGCGTAGCCGAAGCGGGAAACGTCGACCATGACGAAGTACGCGCCCTCAGGTCGTGTGTAGGGCAGGCCGGTCTGGTCGAGGTAACTGCAGAGGATGGCACGCTGCGCGGCGTACTCGGCCGTGAGTTGCGTGTAGTAGTCGGGACCGAAACCGAGCGCCGTGACGACCGCGTGCTGCAGCGGCGCGGCAGCGCCGACGGTTAGGAAATCGTGGACCTTGCGCGCCTGGGCGATGAGTGGGGCGGCAGCGTGGAGGTACCCGAGACGCCAGCCAGTGATCGCGAAGGTCTTCGAGAGCGACGAGCAGCACAGCGTGCGCTCAGCCATGCCGGGCAGCGTGTGCAGGTAGGTGTGCTGGTGGGGAGCGAAGACGATGTGCTCGTAGACCTCGTCGGTGATGACAAAGGTATCGAACTCGATCGCCAGCGCCGCGATCTGTGCGAGTTCGTCGCGCGTGAAGACGCGGCCGGTCGGGTTTGAGGGATTGCACAGAACGAAGGCCTTCAGGCCCGAGGCAAACGCGGTGCGCAGCTCCGCGGGATCGAACTGATAGTGCGGCGGATGCAGCGGCACGTGGACCGGTGTGGCCCCGGACAGGATGGCGTCGGCGTTGTAGTTTTCATAGAATGGCGAGAACAGGCCGACGCGGTCGCCCGGGTCGCACACGGTCATCATCGCGGCGAGCATCGCCTCCGTCGCGCCACAGGTGACGACAAGTTCACGTTCCGGATCGACCGGCGTGCCGGCGAAGCGCTCGATCTTTGCCGCCAGCGCAGTGCGCAACTCGGGCGATCCCCATGTCACGGCATACTGGTGACGCCCGGCGTCCATCGCATCCTTCGCCGCCTGCACGAGCGCGGGCGGCGGATCGCTGTCGGGAAATCCCTGTGCGAGATTGATCGCGTCGTGCTGCCGCGCGACGCGCGACATCTCGCGGATGACGGACTCGGTGAACTGCGCGGTGCGGCGCGAGGTGGACGGCATGGTGGTGGTCAGAATGCTGCCGTTGCAAGCAGCTGAATCAATTCGGGAAAGGCGACTGACGAACGGAAGTATGTTCGAATCGCAGTTTGACTTTGGTGTGCGCGTCCGCCGACGTTGGGGATGCGACTGGCACGTGCCGGAGCTCCGCGCGGAGTCTGACACGTCCGCGGGAAGACATGCTTCCGCACCGCCATCGCCCATGTCCTTTGATTGGAGTAACCCGTACCCGTCCACGCGCAGCCCGCTCTTTGCGCGCAACGTCGTCGCCACGTCCCACCCGCTCGCCGCGCAGGCTGGCCTGCGCATCCTCCAGCGCGGCGGCAATGCCATCGACGCCGCCATCGCGACCGCGGCGGCGATCACGATCGTCGAACCTGTTGCCAACGGCATCGGCAGCGACAACTTCGCGCTCGTCTGGGACGGTGCGAAGCTGCACGGGCTCAATTCCTCCGGCGTCGCTCCCGCGGCGTGGAATCCTGAATACTTCGCGAAGAAGTACAACGGCGTGCTGCCGCGCCGCGGCTGGGATTCGGTCACGGTGCCCGGCGCCGTGGCGGGGTGGGTGGCCCTGCACGAGAGGTTCGGTTCGCTGCCGTTTGCCGACCTGTTCGAGACTGCCATCGATCTCGCCGACCGAGGGCATCTGATCACGCCGCACATCTCGCACAAGTGGAGCGCGCAGGTGGCGGCATTGCGCGGCCAACCGGGCTTCGCCGAGACGTTTCTTCCGGGTGGCCGCGCGCCGCGGCCAGGAGAGACGTTTGTCTTCAAGGATGCGGCGACGACGCTGAGGCGCATCGCCGAGACGCGTGGCGAGGCCTTCTACCGCGGTGAACTCGCGGAAAAGCTCGTGGCCCATGCCCGCGAGCACGGCGGTGCGTTGACGCGCGGGGACCTGGCAGGATTCAGCGCGGAATGGGTCGAGCCGATCTCGAAGGCATTTGCTGGGTACACCGTCCACGAGATCCCGCCAAATGGGCAGGGCATCGCGGCTCTGATCGCGCTCGGGATACTCGATCGCATCGACCTCAAGGGCCTGCGGCTCGATTCGGTCGAGTCGCACCACGTGCAGATCGAGGCGATGAAGCTGGCGTTCGCCGACGTGTACCGTTGGGTCGCCGACGGTCGTTCCATGAACGACGTCACGGCCGCCGAGCTGCTCGACAACAACTACATCGCTGATCGCGCGCGGCTGATTCGCCTCGATCGCGCCACCGCGTTCGAGCATGGCACGCCGCCGCGTGGTGGCACGATCTTCCTCTCCGTGGCCGACGCAAAAGGACGGATGGTCAGTCTGATCCAGTCCAACTTCGCGGGCTTTGGCAGCGGTGTGGTCGTGCCCGGCACGGGTATCTCGCTGCAGAATCGCGGCAGCGGCTTCTCGCTTGATCCGCGGCATCCGAACGTGGTCGCCGGTGGCAAGCGGCCGTTTCACACCATCATCCCGGGATTCGTCACGAAGGACGGCAAAGCACAGCTCAGCTTCGGCGTCGTGGGCGGGCCGATGCAGCCACAGGGCCATGTGCAGACTCTCGCGCGCCTGCTCATTCACGGCCAGCAACCGCAGGCGGCATGTGATGCGCCGCGTTGGAAGGTCGAGCGCGGTCTGCAGGTCGGCTTCGAGAGCGCCTTTCCCGCGCGCGTGCGCGACGGGCTGCTCGCGCTCGGACATCAATTGGAGACAACGATGGACCCGGACATGGCCTTCGGCTCCGCCCAACTCATCTGGAAACTCTCGGATGGACCGGATGCCGCCTACGTGGCCGCGAGCGATCCGCGCCGCGACGGCGTCGCTGTCGGGTTCTGATTCACCACTCCAGTCACCTCATCCTCATGCCATCCACCACCTCGCAACTCGAAGAAGGAAGACTCCTGCATTGGGACGTCGCCTCGCGCGACTACCTCGAACACCGGCCCGGTTATCCGGACTCGTATTTCGAACTTCTGCAGCGGCTTGGTGTCGGCCTGGCCGGCCAGGACATCCTCGATCTCGGCGCCGGCACCGGCGCGCTGACCATCCCGTTTGCCCGTCAGGGCGCGCGTGTCGTCGGCGTGGATCTCTCCGCCGGGCAGATCGAGGCGGCGCGCGAAGCGGCCGCGCGCCAGGGCGTCGCTATCGACTTCAAGGTCGCGCCGGCCGAGGTGACCGGACTGCCCGATCACGCCTTCGACGTGATCAGCGCCAGCATGTGCTGGGGCTATTTCGACGTGACGAAGATGGTGGTCGAAGTGCCGCGTATGCTGCGCGCGGGTGGTCGGCTGCTGATCGGTTCGCTTCTCTGGCAGCCTGACGGTGACGCGCACGGCATCGCGGCTCGCTCGAACGAATTGATCGCGACCTACAATCCAGGAATCCGCACGCGCGAGCGAGGCGTGCGCGGCGAGATCGTGCCTGAGTGGTCGCGGCCGGCTTTTCGCCTGCAAACCTATCATGATTTCACCGCCGACATCACATTTACGCGCGAGTCCTGGCGCGGCCGGCTGCGGGCCTGTCGCTGGACGGGCGCCGCGCTGCCACCGGCGAAGACGCAGGCGTTCGATCGCGACCTCGCGGCGCTGCTGGAAAGGATCGCGCCGCCCACTTTCTCGATTCCGCACCGGATCGTCATTCAGATCTTCGCTGTTGCCTGAGTCGCTCCAAGCCGTGGGCGAAGATCGTAAGGAGACGACTGCCGGTCAGGTGGGGGCCGGGTTGAACGCGAGTTCGATGATCGCAGCCGGTCCGATGCCGCGGGCGAGATCCGTGTAGCGGATCTCCTTCGCGCGGACCTTGTAGATTGCCGTGTCGTTCAGGTCGCCAGTCGCCGCCTTCGCTTTGAATCGCGGATTGCGGGCGGAGAGTGTGTCTACTGCCTGTTGATACGCTGGAGATCCAGGAAAGACCTCCGCGGCCTGGCCGAGCAGGGCGACGTTCTTGAAGGCCGCGAGTTCCTGGCCCTCATGCTGGAAAAAGAAGTTCACCACGGGGTTTCTTGCGATGTGTTGGTTTTTCGACGTCGCGCGGGCGGTGGAAAAATAGACGTCGGTGGTGTCGTCGCCCGCGGGCGCGAATCCCCCGATCGTGCGGACGGCGGGCGCGCCATCCTCGCGCACGGTGGCGAGGGTGGCCCAGCGCGTGGCGGCGATGTAGGTGCGGAGGGTCTGGATCAGTTCGTGGCTCATGTGGACAAATGGTTCAGCTCAGCATCTCGACGAAGGTCTCGAGCTTGATCAGCTGTTCCTCTGTCGGTGGCTCGCGGTGGACGGTGGTCTCGAGGGCGATCATCGGGATGCCGAGTTTCTTGAAATGCTCGCGCTCGACCTGCTGCACGATGCTGTTGTAGGGGCACCCGGTGACACCGGAGGCGACGATGCCGCGCGCGCCCGTGCGGCGGATCGCCTCCTCGATGCGGTGGCGCCGGGGCAGGGCGGGCGCACCGCCGAGTTCGCCGAGTTCGCCGGCGATCTGGGAGTCGAGCAGGTAGCGCGCGATTGACTCGAGCGGCGGCACATCCTCGCGATAGGTGCGATCGAGCGAGTTGAAGGTCACAAAACCCAGTACCACGCCGCCGGAAGATTCGATGGCGCGAAACACGTCGAAACCCGCAGCGCCGCCACCGGCGAAGACGATGGGAATCGCGCGCGATGGCGTCGCGGACGGAGTGAGCGCCTCGAGCTCCAGCGCGATCCGGTCGATGGCCTGCTCATAGCGGTCTGGTTGGCCGAAGTAGTGGGCGGCGCCGGCGAGCAGTTGCAGCGTGGCCAGGCTCGGGAGGTGGTGCGGGTGGGCCACACGCAGCTCCAGCACGCGCCGGAGCTTTTTTGAGATACGATTCTTGCGCTCGATCTCGTGCCGCAGGCGGTCCTCATCGACCGCGGCACCGGTTAGCCAGAGCGCGAGACGCTCGAGCTCGGCCACGAGGAGCTGTGTCATCACGGCGAGCTGTCGCTCGTCCTGCTTGAATGCGGTGACGCCTTCGATACAGAACAACTCGTAGCCGTCGCCGCGCGTCAGCTCGAGGGCGATGCTGATCGGTTCGCAGGCGCCACCGAAATGGATGATGCGCTTGATCGGTTGGTCCTTGATCAGACGTAGGCGGCCGAGCACCGCCTTGATCATCGAGCAATACTCGGCGGGAATCTGAAACTCGTTTTCGCCCACGGCCTCGGCTTCGCGGCTCTGTTCGCGCCAGAGTTCGTTGATCCCGACGGGCAGCACACCCGCGGCGTAGAGCAGTGGGGCTTCCCAGGAGCCGCCGCCCCAGACGGCACGCTGGCCTCCGGCGACGCGACGCAGGATGTGCGGCAGCGTGTATTCGCCGGCGAGCTGGGCGAGAAGCTCGAGGGCAGGTGATCGCACCGAGGCGGCGCCCGCGTGGGCCGGTGCGCGACCGGGAGACTCAAGTATTGTCGGAAGCTGCATGCGGGCAGGAGTGGTTGGGGGGGCAGGCCGTGCGGCTGCGTAGAAGTTCGAGGAACGCCTCGATGCGGGTCTTGAGCTGACCGTGGTCGCTCCGGGAGCAGTCGCTCGAGATATCGAGCACAGGGAGGCCGGCGCGCTCGAAGGTCCCGAGGAAGGCGCCCTTGCTCACGCCGTAGCAGGCGCAGAACTTCAGATAGACATAGAGCACGCCATCGACGGCGTATTCGCGCGCGAGCTTCGTGGAGAATTCGATGCTGCTCTCGATCGGCTTCATCCGTGCGCAGGGCGCCTGGTCGAGATAGGAATCGGCCAGTGCCTGGATCGGGTCGTGGGTGTTGGCCACCGAGTGATAGAACGGCTTCAGTCCGGCACAGTGGTCCTCGACGACCACGCGCGCGCCCAGTTCGTCCTCGATGAGATCGATCAGGCGGCGGTCACCTTCGGCCATGATGCTACCGGAGATCATGAGACGCGGCGGGACCGGGTGATTGTCCGCGGCGGTGGCGATGGAGAGGTCGCGCAACGTGCGCGTGTAGGTCGCGATCAACTCCTCGGCGGGGAGATGGTAGTAGGCGCGCGCGAGCTCGAGAAAGTCGCGACCGGAGAGTGGTGAGTGCTGGCGTTTGCGCAGCTCGGAGATGCGGCGCAGGAGCGATTTGGCTTCGTTGTAGAGGCCGATCTGGCGTCGAATCTCGGCGTCGACGATCGGCTGGCCAGTCAGGCGCTCGAGATCGGTGCGCAGACCGGCGATCTCACCGCGGAAGAGTTGCCGCGATGTCGCCTGGTCGCGCAGCTTCGGCAGGTTGAGCATCGTGGTGGGCACAAACTCGCCGATGACCTCGGTCACGCGTTTCATCGAGGCGCAGGTGTGGAAGTTGTAGACGTGGTCGAGCGCGCGGCTGACGGGCTCGCCCGCGGCGAAGGAGCCAAGGCAGCTTTTCGAGAAGTCGCAGAACACGCTCTGCGTGTAGAGTTCGCCACGCGCGACAGTGTCGGGCGAACCGGCCTTGAAGAGGCGTGTGTGACGCGCACCGGAAGCGGCGACCAGTTCGATCGGCGTGTAGGCGCAGAGGTAGCCGACGCGTTTGTCAGTGTCGGCTCGCGCCGCGAACGCAGTCTCCGTGGCTTCGATACGCGCCTGAACCATGGCCACGGCCGCGGCGGCCGGCGTGGACGCCTGCCGCCTGCCATGGATCGTCGCGGGCGCCGCGGCAGCGGCGTGGGCGGCGGCACCGAGGGCGCCAGCGAAGATGAGGTCGAAACGCACCACGCTGAAGGGCGTGCCGATCAATTCCTCCAGCGCGAAACGCATGCCGGGGTTGTTGGATACACCGCCGGTGAAGACGAGCTCGGGGTCGACGCCGACGCGACCGAGGAGGTTGCGCACGCGGCGGGCGGCGGAGTAGTGAACGCCGGCGGCGATGTTTGGCGCGGTGCCGGCATCGCCATCGTGCTCGCCGCGGGCGCGCAGCGAGACCATCTCGGATTCGGCGAAAACCACGCACTGGCTGCTGATTTGCGCGGGCTGTTTCGAGCGCAGGGCGGTGTGGCCGAGTTCGTCAAGCTGCATGCCTAGCAGCGCGGCGGCCTTTTCGAGAAAGCGACCCGTACCGGCGGCGCATTTGTCGTTCATCACGAAGTCGAGCACCCTGCCGGTGGCGGGATCGACCTTGATGGCCTTGGAGTCCTGACCGCCGATGTCGATGATCGTGCGTGTTCCGGGCCGCACCACGTGCGCACCCATGGCATGGCAGGTGATTTCGGTCACCACCTGAAACGGCACATCGGAGAACTTCAGCGCGATGCGCCCATAGCCGGTTGCGACAATGCCATTCACGTCCACGCGGCGCAGCGAGGACTCCTGCAGGAGGCGGCCGAGCAGGTCGTCGGCTGTCTCCTGCATGTATAGACCGGTGGGGATGAGCGCAGTGTGGATGGTGTCGCCGGTAAGCAGGACACCCTTGGAGGCGCGTGAGCCCAGGTCGAGTCCGACCCACACGCCCGGAAAGCGGCGCGCGGGCGCTCCGGCGCCACGTATCGAGGAGAGAGACCATGTCATGGTGGACATGTGGGTCGGTTCTTGGGTCCGGGCGTGGCTCCGTTGGCTAGACGGCAGCGACCAGATCGCGCTGCAGGTCGAGTTCGTTCGTGAGCGCGCGGACACGGCGCATGCGCCGGCCCATCGTCTCGGCGAGCGAGCTCACGCCGCCGCGAAACTGGGGCGCCGGCACGTTGTATTTGGTGAGGATCTCGGCGCAGCGGCCGTAGATGCGCTTCATGCGCTCGGGCGTCGGCACGTCGACCTCGCCGGTGGCGCGCCAGGCGCGTCCGTGGCCGAAGGGCAGGAACGGTGTCACCAGTGTGGGTACGCCTTCGCTGGCGAAGTGTTCCACGCCCTTGAGCAGGTTCTCATCGCTCTGGATGCCCGCGATCAGCTGTGTGGCGACTTCGCCCGGGAAGATCTCCTTCGCCTTCCTGAAAGCGCGGATGTAGTCGTCGATCGAGCGGTGGCCTTTGGCGTTGGGCATGACGTGACGGCGCTCGGCGGCGTCGTAGACATCGGCATCCATTTGGATATCGGTGAAGCCCGCGTCGGCCAGGCGCTGCAGCCACTCGAACTCGAGTGGCGGCTCGATCACGGCTCGGCGGTAGAGCAGGTCGGGCAGGTAACCGAGGCGCTGCTTGATCGTGTCGAGCACTTGCACGTAGACGCGCGCGCCCTTGTCGCGGCCCGGCAGCGTGCCGGAGTCGACGGTGAGCGAGACCTGGCCGATCTCGGGCCCGATCTCCTCGACCGCGGCGGCAAACGTCTCGCCGAGGTTGTGCCAGTAGTCGGTGTCGGTGTGGAGCAGCTTGTGCTCATTGTATTCACCCGGGATGCAGCAGAATTTGCACTGCGTGTGGTTCTTCGTGTAGAGGCATCCCCAGGCGGGCCAGATGACCAGGCCGTTGTAGCAGGCGACTGTCACGTACGGAAACTTGCCCTTGGTCACCTTGAAGAGATCGCTGTCCTCGCGGTTGAGGGCGGTGCCGCAGGGCGTGATCACGCCGGACATGCCCTCGTCGATGAATACCGTGTTGTCGGGCGCGCGCTGCAGGCCCTTGGCTGTGTGCTGTCGGTCGAAGAAACGAGGTTTCTTGTAGAACGTCGCTTCGGTGAAGAACTCGCCGTTTTCGAAAACGGCGTAGCCGCCGTCGACGTGGTGGAGTTCGAAAGGAGAGGTCTCGCCGTAGCCGGTGAACGAGAACGGTCCGGTGACGTCGTCGGAGAGCCAAGTGAGGGCGATTGGGTAGTAGCCTTCCTCGGCGATACGGGTCTTGAGCTCCGGGGTGATGCGGATGCCGTGACCTTGGATGCGGATCTTCTTGTCGACGATGCTGAGGTTCTTCATGCGGTGCGAATGGCGTGTGAGCTGATGGACTTCGGAGGTGGGCTCCGGAGATGTCCGCATGAACTGCGCGACGCATCGGGCCGGGCGTCCGGTATCGTCTCCGGTAGGTTGCCCGTGCTCCTGGCTGTCGTGCCGATCCGGCAAGGACTCCCTGGAGGATTTCGTTGGCGCAAATCCTCCAGCGGACTGGTCGGCAGGATCGTGTGAGCGGGAAGACCCACTCACCGAACAGCGATACCATACCATCTTGGGCGGGAAATGAAACAAAGCTCCCGAGCTGTGCCGAGGGTAGTAGGAAGCGATGCGCTGGGAATTAGGCGTGTACCCGCTGATCGGTGACGCACTGAATCTCCATCAATTCGCGGGCGGAGTGGGTGAACAAATCAGCCGCGAGCGGGCGCTGCGATTGTCACCGCCGCACCGCAGGTGAAGGCAAGCCGGCAAACCGAGCTGTTTACGCCACCGCCGGGAAGGCGCGGTGGTACGGCGTGGGGATGTCCGCTGGCTGACCCAGCGTACGCGCTGCATGCAGCGGCCAATAAGGGTTGCGGAGCAGTTCGCGACCTACGAGCACGAGGTCGGCACGACCGGACGAGACGATCTCGTCGGCGGCGCGTGGGTCGGTGATCAGGCCCACGGCAGCGGTCTTGATGCCGGCCTCGCGTCGGATCAGGTCGGCGAAGCGCACCTGGTATCCGGGGGCGACGGGGATCTTGGCGTCTGGAACGATGCCGCCGGTGGAAACATCGATGAGGTCAACACCGAGGCCGCCCAGGATACGGGTGAGCTCGACCGAGTCGCCTTCGTTCCACCCGCCCTCGATCCAGTCCGTCGCTGAAATGCGCACGAAGAGCGGGAGCTCGTCCGGCCAGACCTTGCGGATCGCTCCAACCACGCCGCGGAGGAAGCGGGTGCGATTTTCGAACGAGCCGCCAAATTCGTCGGTGCGGCGGTTCGCGAGCGGTGAGAGGAACTGGTGGTTGAGAAATCCGTGGGCGGAATGGACCTCGAGCACCTTGAAGCCGGCGCGAAGGGCTCGCCCGGCGGCAGCGCGGAAGCTGGCGGTGATGCGCTCGATCTCAGCATGGGTGATCTCGCGTGGCGCGCGCTCGTCGGCCTTGAGCGGTACGGCGCTGGGTGCGACTGTGGGCCAGCCACCGTCCGCGAGAGCGAGTTGGTGCTCGCTACCGGGTGGACGCCGGCTGGCTTTGCGGCCGGCGTGGTCGATCTGGATACCGGGGACAGCGCCGTTTTCCGCGATGGCCCGGCTCACGCGCTCGAGGCTCGCGATATGCCGGTCGTCCCAGATGCCGAGATGGACGGGCGAGATGCGACCCTCAGGCTCGACGGCCGTGTCCTCCACGATCACGAGGCCGGCGCCTCCGATCGCGCGACTTCCGTAATGGATCACGTGCCAGTCCGTGGCGTGGCCACCGATGGCTGAGTATTGGGCCATCGGGGGCAGTCCGATGCGGTTGCGCAGACACACGCTGCGGAGCGTGAGCGGTGAGAAGAGAGATGCCGCGGACATGGGGAGCTGCGTGCGAATTGCGTGTGTGGGGGATCCGGGTGATCGGGTGTCAGGCGCCTCGGGTTGCTGGTGTGGCCAGGAGCGACTCTGGCTCAATCGGCGAACGAGCCGGGGCGGGCGTGTGGCGACGCGGAATCGTTTCGACTTCGTAGGGTGCGCGATCCGGATAGAGGCGCGCCAGGGTGGATTGCAGGGATTGCAGATCGTCTTCCGAGTCGGAGCCGGCATCGTCGATGTTGACGAATGCATGCGAGCCCGGGCGCAGCTTCTCGAGGTCGCGGATGTTGTCGCGACCGAGATGGAAGTAGAAGAGATCGGCGCGGGTGAAGTGTGCCGGCACGGTCAGCCCGGTCGCGATCCCGTGTGAGGCGTAGAGGTCCGGGAAATACAGATCGTCGGCAGCGCGGAACGGGTGGCTGCTGCAGGTCGTGTATGTCTCGGCGTAACAGCCCTCGATGGCGTCGAGCACCGAGCGGGTGAGGGCGATCGGTGTGTGGTGTGTCTTGAAGCGCGGCACGGCGCGGTCGAGGCGGCGGAGCATGACGAGCTGCGTGTGGCGCAGGGCCACAGAAAACGGTGTGCGCCGGTCGCGTTTGCGCCGCAGCCAGGACTCGATTGAGCGCTGCTGGAAACGGCGCACGGCGCCACCGGCGATCCGCGCGAGGATATTTGTCACGGTGAAGTCGAGGCGACGAAACACAAACGACCGTGGGCGCCCGTCATCCGCAAAGAAGTCCGACGCCGTGAACGGTCGGTTCACGAGCATGTCGTCGTTGAAGTAGATGAAGTGTTCGGCGACGCCCGGCACGCGGCGGAGATTGGCCTCGATGGCCAGCGAATTGAAGCAAGGCAGGTGCGCCGGGTCGCGGAAGAAGTCACGATGATCGACAATGCGAATACGCGGATGGTCCTCGGCGAGCCAGGCGGGCCGCTGCCTGTCGGTGAGGATGTGGATGCGGCTAACCCAGGGAAGGTTCTGCTCGAGGGCACGCAGCGAGTAGCGCAACTCGTCGTGGTTAGCGAAGCGGCTGGCCTTGTTGCTGGGCGACGAGGGGGGCAGCCCGAGGCGGGCGAGCCTCTGCTGTTTGCGAGCCTGCCAAGCGGGGTCGCTGCCATCGACCCAGGTATAGACGGCGTCGATGGGGAAGGATGGGTCGCGTTGGTTGCTGGTCTGTGGCATACGTGCCTTCAGGGAGATTCAGGACGAGGCCTCGGCATACGAAGCCGGAGCTGTGACGGGTTTCCCACGCGCGTGGTTCTCCGTGGCATGTATCCACACATCCCAGCCGCGGTACTGCAGCCAGTGGGCGGTGGTCGTGGCGCGAGCGCCGTTGTTGTCGACGAGCACGAGGCGCGCGCCGCGGACGCCGATGTGGCGGAACGGCCCGAGCGCCAGCTGGCCGCCTGGCGCGGAGAGCGCGCCGGGCAGGTGGCCGGTGGCAAACTCCTCGGGCGTGCGCACGTCGAGGACGAAGGTCGTGCGCGCGCCGATGTTGGCGGACCAGTGGGTGAGCGTGGTCAGATCGATCGACCTCTTTCAGGCTGGACGCCTGGGCAAGGCGGAGGGCTCGCGCGCGGGCAAAGGCCTTGGCATCGGTGCTGATCGCGCCGTAGCGCCGGGTGAGTCCGCGCTCGAGCTGCAACCCGGCCTGCTCCCAGCCCTTGGTGCCTTCGTGCAGGTAGGCGACGGGATTGGGGACGCCGGCCAGGATCAGCGTCTGCGCGCCCACTATGGCGCGCGGCAACCCGGCGCAGGAAACGACGACACGCGTCTTTGCCGATGGGACGAGGTCGGAGAAGTGGTAGAGCAGTTCGGCCCCTGGCGCGCTCACCGCGCCAGGCACATGAAACTCCGCGAACTCTTCGACGGTGCGGCTGTCGAGGATCACCACATCACCACCGGCGTCGATGTAGCGCTTGAGCGTGGGCGCTTCGACGGCCGGGGTGGAGAATCGCTTGAGCACGTCCTGGGCGAATGAGGAGCCCGACGTGCCCAGCGTCGAGGTGAAGCCCGAGGCCCTCCATGCAGGAAGTCCTGCCTCGAGGACGTAGACGTCGAGGTAGTCGAGGCTTCGGAGAATTGCCGCGCCTTCCTTTGCCTCTCCGGTCCCCTCGTCGACGAGGACGATGCGAGACTTCCTGCGCGGAACGAACTGCCCGATGCGCTGCGCGAGCACGGAAAGCTGTATGTTGCTTCCGTAGAGCGGTTCTCCCCACGCAAACACCTCACGACTGCGCAGATCGATGAGCGCAAGTTCGTCCGTGCCGCGGAGCCAGGCGTCGAGCGTGGCTGGCGAGATGAAGTGGGTAGGGGAAGTCATGATACGCGAGGTATGTGGATCGGACGCGGCCGGTTATCTGCCTGGGGCGAGACTGGGAGGAGTCGATCGAGCACCAGCGCCAGCTCTTCAGGAGTCGCATCGGCGGCCACGATGAGTCCGTTGCGATCGATGAGATAGGTGGTGGGAATCCGGGTGACCCCGTAGCGGCCGGCGAGCGTGTTTTCCCATCCGCCGCCATCGAAGATCTGCGGCCACGGGATCTGGTGGCGGTTGACGGCCCGGGCCAGCGCGGTCGCTTCCCGGTCGAGACTGATCCCGATCACCTCGAAGCCGCGCGCTGCGAAACGCTCATGTAGGGCGATGACCTCGGGAAGCTCGGCGATGCACGGACCGCACCACGAGGCCCAGAAGTCAATGAGCACCACCTTGCCGCGCAGTCGCGCGAGATCGACAGCGCGTCCCTGAGTGTCCGTAGCGGTGAACACCGGGAACGCACTACCGGGCGTGAGTTGATCCGGGGAGAGTTGCGTGTCGGTGGCGCGCTCGACGATCTGCAGCAGACCGGGAACCCGCGCGGCTGTCTGCGTTTGTGGAAATCGCACGCGAATTTCGTGCAGCGTGGCGGCGCCGGAGGCGCGGTCCTCGATGATGTCGACGTAGAATTGCGCCTTGTTCAGCAGCGCGGCCGCTGCGGCCTCCGCGTCGCGCTGGGCCTGCGTGTCAACCAGGGCGTCGATCGCTGCTATTTCGGGAGCGAAATCCGCCACGGTGCGGCCGCCCGCCTCGTAGCGCTGCGCGATGCGTGCGGTGATATCCTCCAGCGTCGCGGCCTCTGCTGCCGGCGTGGTCTGCGAGGATTTGAGTGAGACGTACGCGAAAGCCGCCGTCAGGGCCACAAGGGCGATGATGATGGCGGCGAGGATCGACTTGTTCGGGGATGGTTCAGTGGTGAGCGTATCGGACATTGGGAGGGATCGGTGAGACCCATTCCAGATGTCTGGTCGCGGGTGGTGAGTTGCTTCTTGCGCGTCCCACCCCGGTCCTCGGCACTGCCGACGTTAACCCGAGAACCGGAGTGGGGGCGAAGACGGCGACGCGGTCAGGCCGCGCCGCCGAAAGTGACGTGGTCGTCGACGTCGAGCAGGTCGAACGAGGTGAGGATATCGGTGCGCTGGGGCGCGAGGCGGGCCACGTGGCCGGCGAAACGCTCCTTGTATTCAGGTGTATCCGGCGTGCGGATCTCCTGCTGGGCCGACCAGGCGGCGATCTCAGACTCGGTGCGTTGGTTGCGCCCGTGGGTGCGCACCCAGGCGAGGATCTCCGTGTCGGACTTGCCCTGGCGGAGCTGCTCGAGGAGTTCGCTGCCCTCGATGCCGACGAACGTGAGGAAACGTTTGTCGAGAGGGCAGTCGAAATGGTACTCGCCGATCCTTCCGGCGAGCGAGGCGCGGCCCTTGTCGATCGTGCGAGGCAGGATGACAAAGCCGCCCAGGCGTACGCGCGGGCTGCGAGGTGGACGTTGCGTGAGGTCGGGTGCGACGAGTGTGGTGCTCATGGATCGTGTGGATACAGGTGAAAAACGATGGATTTGCCCGTGCGGCCGTGTATCGCCGCGCGATGGCTTTCCGGGTGAGCCGACCCATTTCGCCTGAGCTGGCTTCGCGGGACCCTGAGCGTGTGGAGGCCCGTGCGGCTGCGCCGCGATGGCTCCCCAACGACCCCTGATCCGGAGGCAGAATAATCTCAGCCGAGCGAGTCGCCTCCGGTGGTCCGGTCGTGTGCTACGGCTGCACTCATCGTGCAACCCGGCATCTCCGTCAAGTTAACTGCGAAGTAACCTGCCTAAGATACTATAGATTAACGTGATTGTGCATATTAATCTTCGAGAGTGAGTTACGGGTTTCGCACGATTCGCGTCCAAAAACCCTATTGACATGATCGGGTTTGGCGTGAGTATCGCGACCAAGACAAAGCCTTGGCGGCGACCAGTCCACTGGAGCAGCAGGGGTGATTCATCACCATGCGCCCGAAACGCAGGTCGTTGGTAGTGCCAGCCGGCCCGATAAGGTTCAAACCACGAGAGCCGGCCGGAATCTGCCATCCAGGGCTCGCGTGACGGGTGATCACTCAATCCGCATCCATCAGGAGATCGTTCACCATGCCCGCGTCTGAAGAACCCGAATCCGCATCTGAACCGACCGGAAGTGCCGCGCCCGCCAATTCGCCCGCATGGGTGAGCGCCGTGCGCCGCGAAACCGAGGCGCTCGATTACGGCGCCATCCAGATCGTCGTCCAGAACGGTCGCGTCGCCCAGATCGAAGTGACGGAGAAGATACGCCTCCAGAATCAGGCGGCCGCCGGAGGCCGCGCGCCCGGTCGTTCGGCTCCGCCAGCCGGCTCGTCCGGCACTCAGCCGTCCCGCCCACGTCCGACCGATGTGCCGCACCGTCGCGAGGGATCCGCCGCATGAAGGACGCGTTTTCCTTTCGGCGGGGTGGACTGTCACCACAATCCAACCACGGAGCCGTCGATCCGGGTTTCGTGCAGGTGCCCACCTTGTTCACGGCGGGGCTGACCCCGGAACAGTGGGAGGCCCTGCAACAAACCTACCGCACGGCGTGGGAGAACGCGCGCCGTGCCGTCGACGAGGCGGGTGGCGACCTCAACTATCACATATGACGCGGCGCTCGCAGCCGGCCCTCGTCGTACACAAAAAGACCGCGAGTCGCGCGCGCGACTC
>JACSRI010000259.1 GCA_014879845.1 Opitutaceae bacterium | reverse complement strand
GAGGCGCAGGCGTTTCTTGTCGCCGGCGTAGAACATGAGGAAACCGCCGCCGCCCGCGCCGATGAGTTTTCCGCCGAGGGCGCCGTGCTGCATGCCGTGCTCGTACCAGGCGTTGATGCGCTCGTTGCTCATGCCCTGGGTGCGCGCCTTCTTGCGCTGCCAGTGCACGTCCATGAGGCGGGCAAATTCCGCGAGGTCGCCAGCCTCCAGCGCGGCGAGCGACTGCAGGCCGAGTTCCTTCGTCTCATGCAGGTTGGCGAGCATGGCCGGGTCGTCGGACTCGCTGCGCTTTTTCTGGTCGCTGAGGATCTCGGATGCCGCGCGCGAGAAGCCGGTGAAGAAGAGAAGCAGGTTGTCCTCGAGGTCGTGGAGCGTGTCCTCGGAGATGCGCGCCGGCCGGAAGCTCACGTGTCCGTCCGGATGAAACTCGAAGACGGTGATCCCGCCGATCGCGGCCGCATACTGGTCCTGTTTGCCGATGGGCTCGCCGAGTTTGTCGATCTCGATCGTGCAGGCCTGCTCGGCGAGTTGGGCAGGCTGGATGATGGTGCGCTGGTGCGCGTGGAGGGCCTTGAGCAGCGCGGTGGTGAAGCTGCCGGACGAGCCAAGTCCGGTGCCGGCTGGGATGTCGGCCATCGAGGTGATCTCGAGGTTGCGCTGGCGCACGTCGAGCGTCTCCAGGCAGGCGCGGATGATCCGGTGCTGGATCTCGCCGATCGTCGCCGCCTGCTCGAGCGCGGAGTATTTCAGGAGGAAGCCGTCGACGAAGCGCTTGTTGACGATGATCGTGACGTATTTGTCGATCGCGGCAGCGACGAGCACGCCGCCAAAGCGGCGGTAGTATGAGGGAAGGTCGGTGCCGCCGCCGCCGAGGGAGACGCGCAGGGGTGAACGGGTGATGATCATGGGACGGAGGACAGCGGACGGAGGTCAGAAGTCGGAGATTGGTGGGCGGTGGCAATCCGTGGATATGTTTGCGGATTCGGGAAGGTTGAAATGCAGCGTGTCTGATTTCCGTCTTCAGTCCCCTGTCCTCGGTCCTCCGCCTTTCTGCCTCACTCGATCGGGTCGCCGAGGTGCAGGAAGCTCCGCAGGCGGATCAGCCGCAGGCGGGTGATCATGAGCAGGCCGAGCGGAGCGTCGCGGCGCATGGTGAGTTTCTTGCCTTCGGCATGCGAGCGCGAGCGGTAGTTGACGGGCACCTCGACCGGCTCGTAGCCGCGCCGTGCGATCTTGAGCAGGAACTCGTAGTCGAAGTCGAAGTAGTTGCCGTGAAAGGACAGGCCCTCGATGCAGTCGCGCCGGCAGACCTTGTACATGGTCTGTGGATCGCGCAGGCTGAGGCCGAAGAGGAGGTTGATGTAGGCGGTGACGAGCACGTGCGCGACGTTGTAGAACTTCGAGAGGAGCGGCTTGCCGAACTGGCGGAGTTTCCAATGGCTGCGCCCGCCGTGCCGCGAGCCGAGCACAAACGCCTCGTGGCCGCGCAGGATCGGCTGCACGAGGGCGTGGTAGTCCTCGATGTCGTACTCGAGGTCGGCATCCTGGATCAGGATGACGTCGCCGCGCGCGTGCGCGAGGCCGAGGCGGGTGGCGTGACCCTTGCCGCGCGGTCGGTCCTCGAACAGGCAGGTGACGCCGGGCCGGTCGGCGTACGCCTGCACGATCTCGCGCGAGCCGTCGGAGGAGTTGCTCTCGACCACGATCACCTCGAGTCCGGCGCCCTCGAAGCGCACGGCGAGCACGGCATCGAGCACACGCGCGACCGTCGCAGACTCGTTGAAGACCGGCACCACGACCGACACGAGCGGCTCAGCGGTGGGGCGCGGGGTGGCGAGAATCGCGACGTCCGACAGGTGTGCATCGATGTGGATCGCGCGGCGCAGGGCGCGGGGAAGGAGGGAGAGCATCCGGCGCCGCCAACCACGGGAGACAAAGGCGCCCTGCGTATCGTCGAGCACCTCGGCGACCGCGACGCGTCGGCGCAGGCGGCGCACGCCGCGGCAGCGAAAACCCGCCCGATGCAGGACGGTCAGCGCCGTGTGGGTATCGAGGTAGGCATGGCGCTCGGCGATGAGCCGGTTCCAGGCGGTGGTGCCGGGCTCCACTCCCGAGCAACGTACGTCGGAGTAGACGAAGAGCACGGGATCGCCCGGCGCGACGAGTCTCCTCAGCGACTCGAGCGACGCCATCGGGTCGATAAACGCATCCAGCTGCCCGACGGAAATGGCCGCACCGCGGCCACTCTCGAGGTCGACTGTTCCGTCGGGCCGCCACGCGACGAGGCGCGGCGCCGCATCACCCGCGCCCTCCAGCAGCGGGGCCAGCGCCGCGTCGAGGCTGCCGGCCCGGGCCTCGAGTGCGGCGGCCGCGGCGCGGCCGTCCGTGGCTCGATGCGGCGACGGGCCGGAGCGGGCCGTGAACCGGCACTCGTCGCACTGGAGCACGCGGGCTCCCTGGATGGAAAACGCGTAGTGCATGCGCACACCGCCGCAGACAGGACAATGGGTTGCCTGCAGGGTCTGTCCGGGCTCAGGCATGCCGGGACGGTCGAGGGGCGGGGCGGTGGATGAATCGCGGTCCGGCATGGCGTGTGTCGCTCAGGGCAGGCGGGCCGTGGCGAAGAGATTGAGGCGCAGCTTGTGATACCGCAGGCGGATCCGCGACGGCTTGAAGCCGGCCCGGACGAGCAGCGGCCAGAGGTCGCGCTTGTCGAAGTAGTGCTTGTGGTCGTCGATCTCCTCCGCCGCGGAGAGGCCGAGCCGGAAGGCCTGCAGTTCGTGCAGGCCCTTGCCCAGCCAGGTCGGCACGTTAACCACGAGCGTGCCGCCCGGCCGCAGGCGTGCCGCTGCCTCGGTGAGCACGGTCTGCGGCTCCCAGGTGTGCTCAAGCACGTTGATGATCGTCACGATGTCGAAGGCGCCGGGCGGCAGCTGCGGCCAGGCGTCCTCGATGGTGGACTCGATCCGCGTGAGCCGCGGGAGCCGGGCGAGCGCGGGATCGAGGGCGACGTCGACGGCCGTGGCGGCCTCGAGGCGCTCCTGGAAGTATCCGATCAACCGGCAGCCGTATCCGCTTCCCAGATCCAACAGGCGGGGATGGAGATAGCGGCGGACGACCCGTGCGACGGCGCGGTGGGAGAGCCAGACGCCGAGACGTTCGAGCGCGCTCAGCCCATCGCGGCCAAACGAAGAGGTGCGGACGGGTTGGGTGCTCGACGGTGCGCTCATGCGTGCGGCTAGGTGCGGCAATCGAAAACCCACTCGTTGTCCCGCAGCCAGTGGACGCTGCGCAGGACGGCCTGCTCGATCGTGAGCTGCGGTTTCCACCCGGTGGCGCGGATGCGGTCGGTCGCGAGGTAGATGAACGGGCTGTCGCCGGCCCAGCCGCGTATTCCGCCTGCGTAGTCGAGCCGTGGATTCAGGCCCAGGGCGGCGGCGATCCACCGGGCCGAGTCGGAGACGGCGCACCAGGAGTCGGTGCCGAGATTGTAGATCGCGGTCCGATGCGGCGCGGCCGGCGCCGTGCGGGCCCGCACCACGCGGAGGATCGCATCGATGCAATCATGGACGTGGAGGTAGCTCTTGCGCTGTGTGCCGTCGCCGAGCACGCGCAGACGGTCGGGCTGGACGCGGAGCTGGCGGTAGAAATCGTAGACGTGGCCGTGCGTGTAGCGCTCGCCCAGGATCGAGACGAAACGAAAGAGGTAGGCCTCGCCGCCGTAACCTTCGCAATACGCCGAGATCAATCCCTCGCACGCGACCTTCGAGGCGCCGTAGAGAGAGGTCTGCACGGGCATGGGCGCGTCCTCCGGCGTGGGGAAGACGGTGGACTCGCCGTAGATCGACCCGGTCGAGGAAAACGCGATGCGCTCGATGCGGTTGGCCCGCATGGCCTCGAGGACATTGTGCGTCGCGATCGTGTTCTGCTCGAGATCGCGGCGGGGATGATCGAGGCCGAAGCGCACGTCGGCGCTGGCCGCGAGATGGAAGACGAAGTCGCAGCCCGCCATCGCCGCCTTCAGCGCGGGGAGGTCGAGGTTGTCGCCGCGGATCATCGTGAAGTTGGGCTGGCGGCGGGCCTTGGCGAGAAAGCGCTCCTGCCCGGTCGAGAAGTTGTCCCAGCCGACGACGCTTTCGCCTTCGGCGAGAAGGCGGTCGACCAGGTTGGATCCGATGAAGCCGGCGGCGCCGGTGACGAATGCACGCACGGGAGGCGAGGGGGCGTGGACGGGTGTTCCGGGTGAAGGGAGGAGCGAACTCGGGGCGGCGGTCTCGGGAACTACTTCTGCCCCCAGGCGAAGATCCAGACGCCCGCCGTACCGGTCTTCACCTCGCGAAAGCCGGCGCGGCGGAGGTAAACGTTGAGTTCAGTGCCGGTGGAGCAGCGGCTGAGGTGTTGCGGGCGGTTGTTCGGGTCGAAGCGGGCGCTGGACTCGAACACGGCCCAGCCGTCATCGGAATCGAGGTTGGCGTTGTCGCAGTAGAAGCGTCCACCGGGTCGGAGGACGCGAAACGCCTCCTTCACGTAGGCGTAGCGGTCCCACTCCTCGAGGTGCATGAACACGACCGAGCAGTAGACGGCGTCGACCGACGCGTCCGGCACGGGCTGGAGATCGTGGCCGTTGATGCGCACGAGTTCGACGTTGCCCAGGCCGGCCAGCCAGGTCGCGCCGTGGCGCAGCATGTTGTCGGAGACGTCGCACCCGATCCAGCGGCGGATCTTCGGGGCGAGCACCTTGCCGATCCGGCCCACGCCGCAGCCGATCTCAAGCATCGTATCCTCAGGACGGATGCCGATGGTGTCGCGCACCAGCTTGAGCGAGCGCTCGGCCTCGAAAGCGATGCGCTCCTCATCGATGTAGCCGGCGACATGCATGAGCGCCGAGTCGAGCGTCTCGGACAGGCGGTTCCACGTGTCGCGATAGTTGGAGGATGGTTCGTTCATCGGCGGGAGGGAGTCATGTCGTCAGACGCGCGCGGGGCGCGGCGGGATCGCGAGGGAGAAGTCGTTGCGCTCGAGTGTGAGGTTGGGGTTGTAGGCCGGGTCCGAGCCCAGCTCGGAGCCCCAGCGGCGCAGCATCACTTCGACCTCGCGGTCGAAGCGCGTGCGCTTTTCCGGCGTGTCATCCGCGCCGCGCGAGGCCGATTCGTGGTGGTAGAGTTCGGCGAACGGCGTCCAGATGTTGCGGAAGCCGGCACGGCGCACCTTGAGGCAGAAATCGATGTCGTTGAAGGCGATCGCGAGGTCGGTCTCGTCGAGTCCGCCGACGGAGAGGTAGACTGACTTGCGCACGACCAGGCAGGCGGCGGTGACCGCGGAATAGGCCTGGACGAGTCGGGCTCGGTTGAACACGCCCTCGGTGCCGCGTGGAAAATCGCGGAAGGCGTGCCCGGCGACCCCTCCCACGCCGAGCACCACGCCGGCATGCTGGATGTGGTCGTTGGGAAAATACAGCATCGCGCCGACGCAGCCGACACCGTCGCGGCAGGCGTGCGCGACCATCTCGGTGAGCCAGCCCGGGGTGATCACCTCGAGGTCGTTGTTGAGGAGCGCGACGATCTCGCCGCGGGCCGCGCGCGCGGCCGTGTTGTTGATCGCGGAGTAGTTGAATGCACCGGGGTAGTGCAGCACCCGGATGCGGTCGCACGCCACCTGCCTCATCCAGGCCAGCGTGGCCGGATCATCGGAGCCGTTGTCGACGATGATGATCTCGTAGGAAGGATACTCGGTCGTGGACGTGATCGACTCCACGCAGCGTCGGAGGTGCTCAAGACCGTTGCGCGTGGGGATGATGATCGAGACGAGCGGCGCGGGTTCGGGAAGGGGATGGACGATGCGCCAGTGGCCGCCGGCCACGGGCTCGAGCCGCGCGGCGATACCGCATGCGGTGAAATGATCGGTGAGCGCACGACGCGCGGCCTCCACCGGGTAGCTTTTCTCCGAGAGCTCGAGCGCCGTGGAGCCGGCGATCGCGCGCCAGTGATAGAGGACCTTCGGGATGTGCACGATGCGGTCGGCGGCCGAGCGGTCGGTGACACGCAGGGCGAGGTCCCAGTCCTGGCTACCTTCGTAGCCGACGCGGAAACCGCCGACCTCGCGCACGAGGGCCGTCCGGTAGACGGAGAAATGCGAGAGGTAATTCTGGCCGAGGAACAGGTCGGCGTTCCAGTCCGGTTTGAAGTAGGGTTCGAAGCGACGGCCGTCCTCGTCGATCTTGTCCTCGTCGGAGTAGACAAGATCCACGTCCGGCCGGCGCGCGAGGACGAGCGCGACTTCGTAAAGTGCATGGGGCGCAAGCTCGTCGTCGTGGTCGAGCAGTCCGACGAACTCGCCCGTGGCCAGGGCGAGCGCGCTGTTGCTGGCGGCGGAGATGTGGCCGTTGTCGGGGCGGAATACGACCTTGATGCGCGGATCGCTTGCCGCCGCCTCCTCGAGGATGCGGCGCACATGGGCCTCTGGCGAGGCGTCGTCGGCCAGGCAGAGTTCCCAATGTGGGTAGGTCTGCTCGCGTACCGACTCGATCATGCGGCGCAGCCAGCGCTCGGGCGTGTTGTAGACCGGGACGACAATCGAGATGCGCGGGGCGCGCTCGAGTTGCGCGGCGCGCTCACGCTGCGCAGCGATGGTCTCGGGGGAAAGCGTGTCGTAGACACGGATCCACTCCTCGTAGCGCGTGAGATCGGTCGGGCCAAGGTCGGTGCCGACGCGCAGGCCGGTGCGGAAGAACGGCAGCCACAAGCCGGACTCCTCAAGCACCTGCAACTCGAGCTCCGTATCCGATTCGTGGAGTTCGACGTCGATGCGCCAGCCGCAGAACTCGGCCTGGGGCATGTTGCGCACAGAGGCGGCGACGTCGAGGCGCTTGAGACCGTAGACACCCTCGATGGTCCGCTTGCCGAGGACCGCGCGGATGCCGAGCAACTCGTTGTGGCCGGGATGAAACACCCAGCCGCGCAGGAGGTGCTTGCGCGGGGCGAGGGTCCAGCCGCGCGGTTCATCGACGCTGTGGGGCAGGCCGTAGAGGCCCGGCGGTGAGCACGGCGGCGCAGGCGGGGCGATGTCAGGGATGAGGACGACCGAGGCGTTGGCCGCGGGCCGGCGACGACGCGGGTCGATGAGCTTGCGACGCAGGAAGCGCAGCGGCACGGTCGCGCGCCACGAGAAACTGTTCTCGAGGGTGTGGATCTTGCCGTTGCGGCGCAGGATCTCGTGCTTGAGCTCGTGGATCGTGGTGGAAAGTCGCGCCGCGCGCTCGCTGAGTTGTTCGACTTGTGCGAGTGCCGTGTCGCGGGCGGATTCGAGCGCGTGTTTCTCGGCCGTCAGCGCCGCGATCCGACGTTCGCTCTCGGCGACGGCGGAGCGCGTGGCCGCGAGGATGTCCTCGAGGTTCTTCGCGTGCCGGGCCGTGTCCTCGAGGGAGCGCGCGAGGTGATCGACGTGGGCGGTGGTGGCGGCGAGCTGTCGTTCGAGATGTGATCGATGCGCCGCGTCGGCTGCCGATTGACGCTCGAGATGCGCGCGATGTGTCGTTTCGCCTGTGAGTTGAGCCTGCAGGTTGGCCGCGTGCTGCGCTGTCGCACGACTCTCGGCTTCGCTCTGACGCAGCGCGGATTCGAGACCGGGAAGGCGATCGAACGTGCCGCGCGCGGCGCGCAAGAGGCGAAGGTAGCGCGCACGCTCCTGCAGCGGGAGATGGTTCCACACGGCATCGGCGCCGGCGCGAGGCGCGTGGAGGCGGCCACGGCTGGCCGGCGCGAGCCGATAGTCGAAGAGCGAATCCGGCAGGGCGGCGATGTGGCGGCCGGCCAGCACCGCCCGGAGGAGAAAGTCCCAGTCCTCGTCGGGCTCGCGGTGCGTGGCGTCGAAGCCTCCGGCCTGCTCGAAGACCTCGCGTCGAATGATGAAGTTCACGTCGCCGACGAAGTTCTCGAGCAGGGCGAGTTCCACCGCGTCGCCCAGCGGGCTGAAACGGTAGTCGGCCGAGTCGCGCCAGCCGCCTTCTACAGTCGAGCGGAACGCATGGAAACCGCAGGTGACGATGTCGGCGCCCGAGGCGCGCAGGGCGCACGCGAGCCGGCCGATCATGTCCGCGTGCGGGCGGTTGTCGGCGTCGCAAAAGACGAGGGCGTCGCCCGTGGCGCGTGCCGCCGCGGCGTTGCGCGCGGCTGCGGGGCCCGCGTTTTCCTGGGTCAGGAATGTCCAGCCGCGTGGCCCGTAGCGGCGGGCGAGCTCGTCCCACGCCGCACGAGTGGCGGAGTCGGAACCGTCGTCGACGACAATGACTTCGGCTGGCGGCTCGGTCTGGTCGGCCAGGCGCGCGAGGACGTCCTCGAGTCCGGCAATCTGGTTGAAATGCGGGATGCAGACGCTGACTCGCGTCGGCAACGGGGCAGCTCCCGAATCCGCGAGTCGGCCCCGTGGCTCGTCGAGCAAGTCACTCCACGCATCCCGTACCTCGTTCGGACGATAGGCCGCGCTGCAGGCCGGCAGCCCATCGCGGATGATCGTGGCAAGGCGGGCGGCCAGCGGGACGGCGCGCGGTTCGACGAGATGATCCTCGGAGCCCACCAGTTCCGGAATGCCGCCGCGGCGGGCCGCGAGCAGCGGCTGGCCGAGGGCGAGGCATTCGATCACGGTGTAGGGCAGGTTGTCCGCCAGCGAGGGCATCACGGCCAGCGCATGCGGATGCTCCCGAAGAAACGCCAACGCGCCGATGTGGTCGAGGGACGGTTGGATCGCGAAGGAGAAGCGGCCGCCGCAAACGCCGCGAGCCTGCTCGATCGCGGCCTCGGCCGGACCGAGCCGCGTGGTGTGCGGCTTGCCCACGAAGTGCACGCGGATCGGATTCGCCTGGGTTTCGACCGGGTCGCTGCGGGTGGCGAGTCTTTCGAGTGCTGCAAGAAACACCTCGAGACCCTTGCGAGTCTCGAGACGACCGAAGAAGATCAGATCCTCGAGGGCGCCGGGAGCGACGGCGCGAGGGACGACAGGCGTCCCGGGAACCTCGAAGAGAATCGGAAGGACGCGCGTGTCCGCCGGCACCGGCCAACCCTGCGTGATCAACCACGCGCGGATCGCGCGACTGGGGCAAACCAACAGGTCGGCCCCGGCGATCGCCGACCGCTCCAGCGCATCATCGATCAACCCCTCGCGGCCGTCGGCCGGAAACTCCTGCATGCCCTCGCGGATCCACTCGGACGGCCCGTGCACGGTGACGACCAG
>JACSRI010000087.1 GCA_014879845.1 Opitutaceae bacterium | reverse complement strand
CCGCCCCGTCGCGGATGCGGTGACGGTCACGCAGCAGCGCGGTGACCTGCTCCACCACGCGGGTGATGCTCCCAGGAGTCGCGGCGCTGATGTTGACCGAGCGCAGGTTGGTCTGCCCGAAGAGTCGGCGCATCGCGGTCGTGAAGGGCACGACCACGACATCGTCCTGGTCCATGCCCATCATGTTCGAGCCCTTGGGCGAGAGCACACCGATGACGACGAACGGGGCGTTGCCGATGCGGATCGTCGCGCCGATCGGGTCGGCGTCGCCGAAGAGGTTTTTCACCACCGTGCGGCCGAGCACGGCCACGCGCGCCGCCGTCTTCACCTCCTGCTCGGTGAAGAACGAGCCGTCGGCCAGCGGCCAATCGCGCAGCCCGAGGTACTCGTCGCTCTGCCCGTAGAGCGTCGTGCTCCAGTTCAAATTGCCATAAGCGAGCTGGCTGGTGCCGCGCACCTCGGGGCTGACGTAACGCGCGCCCTCGACCTCGCGGCGGATCGCCTCGGTATCGGCCACGGTGAGCGTGGCGGCGCCGCCCAGGCCGGAGAACACGCCGCCGCGGTTCATGCTGCCGGACATGACCATGACCACGTTCTGGCCGAGGGCGGCGACCTGCTTCTCCATCATGACCTGCGCGCCGGTGCCGATGCTGACCATCGCGATCACCGCGGCCACGCCGATGATGATGCCGAGCATGGTGAGCAGCGTGCGCAGGACATTGCGCCGGAGCGCGCGCAGCGAGATGCGCAGGATGGTACCGAGGCGCTTCATGTTACGAGAGTCGTGCCCGGGGGGACGACAGAGGGCACAGAGGAAACACGGAGTTCACGGAGCGCTCGTTCGGATTCGGCAGCGCCATGTCTGGGCGAACACGCAGCCGCATTGCGCCGGTTCCTCGTGAACAAAAAGACAGCTTTGTGGACTCCCGTTCGAACTCTGTGGACGCTTTGACCCATGGGTTTTCCTCCGCTCATGCGATGAGCCGCACGGCCTGTTCTTCGGCGGCGTGGCGCGCGAGTTCGTCGGCGGCGACCGAACGCGCGGCGACCGGCTGGTCGGAGACGATGCGGCCGTCGCGCATCACGACCATGCGGCGCGTGAAGCGCGCGATGTCGAGTTCGTGCGTGACCATGACGATGGTCATGCCGCGGTCGTTGAGGTCCTGGAAGAGGCCCATGATCTCAATGCTCGTGCGTGTATCCAGATTGCCGGTCGGCTCATCGGCGAGGAGCAGGGCGGGCTCGAGCACGAGCGCGCGCGCGATGGCGACACGTTGCTGCTGGCCGCCGGAGAGTTCGCTGGGCGTGTGGTCGGCGCGCGCGCCCAGGCCGACGCGCTCGAGCGCACGCAGGGCGCGCCGCCCCGCCTCACGCCCACCCACCGCGGGCGTCGCATAGAGCATGGGCAGCTCGACGTTCTCGCGCGCCGAGGTGCGCGAAAGCAGATTGAATCCCTGGAAGACGAAGCCGATCCGGCCGTTGCGCAGCTCGGCGAGACGGTCGTGGTCGAGCGCCGACACGTCGACGCCGTCGAGCCGGTAGCGACCGCTCGTCGGGCCGTCGAGGCAGCCGAGCATGTTCATGAGCGTGGACTTGCCCGAGCCGCTCGCGCCCATGACCGCGACGAACTCACCGGGCTGCACGACGAGGTCGATGCCGCGCACGGCATGGACCGTGTTCGCGCCGGAGGCGTAGATCCGGTTCAGCCCTTCGATCTGGATGACGGGATGCATGGGGCGCGGTTCACATCGGCGGTGGCGGCGGGCCGCCTGCACTCGACGATGCCTTACTGTTGGTCGGACTCGCGGCGCGGGGCGGCGTGGGCATAAAGGGATTGCGCGTCTGCCCGTCCGAGGCGGCCGCGGCGATCGTATCCGCCGTCAGGATGCCGGTCACGACCCGCGCACCCTCGTCGAGTCCGGAGAGCACCTCGGTGTAGGCTCCGTCGGTCACCCCAATCTGCACCAGCCGCGGGACAAGCGCACCGGAACCCGCGGCGGCCGCCTCGCCCGCGGCCAGCGTGAAGACGGATATCGACTGGGTCGATGTCGTCCCTGCCTCCGGCGGGACCAGCGCATCGGGCGGCGGTCCGCCTGCCGACGCGATCGCGGCGCCCGCCGGCGGGGCGAAGCGTATCGCCGCGTTGGGCACACGCAGGATGTCCCGGCGATCGGCCGTGGTGATGGTCACGCTCGCGGTCATGCCGGGGAGCAGGCGCTGGTCCCCGTTCTCGACCGTGATGATCGTCGGATAGGTCACGACATTCGAGGTGGTCGTGGCATTGGCGCGCACCTGCCTGACGGCGCCCTCGAAGCGGTCGTTCGGGTAGGCGTCGACCGTAAACTCGACCGGCTGCCCGGCGCGAACGCCGCCGATGTCGGCCTCGGACACGCTCGCGGAGATCTGCATGCGCCGCAGGTCCTCCGCGAGGGTGAAGAGTTCGGGTGCGGAAAAGCTCGCCTGCACGGTCTGGCCGACGTCGACCTTGCGCGCGATGACCACGCCATCGATCGGTGAATGGATCTTCGTGCGCTCGAGGTCGACGCGCGCGCTGGCGAGCGACCCCTCCTTGATGCGCACCGTCGCCTCCTGCTGGCGCAGCTCGGCGGTGACGGCGTCGAGGTCGGCCTGCGAGACGAGCTTGGCGGCGGCGAGTTCGCCCGAGCGTTTGGCGTTGAGGCGCTTGAGCTCGAGCGTCGCGCGCGCGCTATCGAGGTCGGCCTCGGCCTGCACGACGCGCGCCGCGTAGGTCGACGGTTCGATCTCGGCGAGAAGCTGACCGGACCTGACCGTGTCGTTGAAGTCAACGTGCAGCTTCGCGATCGTGCCGGAGACCTGGCTGCCGACCGACACCGTGGTGAGGGGGCTGAGCGTGCCGGTGGCGGTGACCGTCTGCACGATCGAGCCGCGCGCAACGGTGGCGAGGCGATAGGCGGGCGCAGCGGCCGCGGCCTTGGTGCGCGGGAGATACCAGGCGGCGGCACCGGCGGCGGCGAGCGTCAGGACGACGCCGATGAGGAGCGGCGTGCGCCGGCGCGGTTTGCTTTGGAGATCGGCCATGCCCCACGGTCGGAGCACAGGCCGGCTTTCTCAAAATGGCAGGGACGGAGCCGGAAGGCTTTGGGGCGAACGCGGAGTCGCGAGGGGCGGCGGGGCGTCCCTACCTCAGGCGCGCACACAAGGCAGCAGCGCGGCGTCGACCATGCCGTGGATGATCTTCTTGTCGGGCGGGCAGAAGGTCGCGAGCGCGCCGGAGAAGCGGGCCTGCCCCTCGACCACGAAGTAGTACGGGCACAGGCGCAGGCGGCCCTGCGCCTCGTAGGTCGCCGAGCCGTCGGCGGCGAAGAGCGGGTGCTTCAGCCGGCGCGGTTTCCGGTACTCCTGCAGGACGTGGAGGTTGTTCGAGCCCGTCTTGAGGGCCGACTCCACGCCGGCCTGCCACTCCTCGCGCGACACGTCGCTGCCGAGCAGCACGCTGCGCGCGCCCCAGGCGGTCTCATGGAAGCCGGAGATCTTGAGGATGAGGTCGCGCTCCTTCTGGGAGGCGTTGGCGAGGTCGCGCCAGTCGTTCATCGGCCGGCCGCCGACGAGCGGGCCGTCGAGCACCGCGCTGGGTGGCAGCGGCGCGGGATCGACGACCCACGAGCGCGGGATGAGCCGCGAGAGCATCCGGTGCGCGTCGCGCGAGAGATTCTCCGCCCAGAAATCGCGCAGGAGGTGGTGATGGAAGAGCGCGAGCCCGAGCTTTTCCTCGAGGAACGGCCGGAAGGCGGGCGCGATAACGAGCTCATCCTGCTGCCACGCCTCGAGCATGAACTGCCGGGTCGGCACGTTCTCGAGGTCGAAGAGTTCGAAGAAGCGGTAGAGCACGTCGACCTTCTCGGGGTTGCCCTCCAGGTCGCAATGCAGCACGCCGCCGAGGGGAAAAACCTCCTCCGGCGAGAAGGTGTAGACGCGGTGGCCGAGCTTCTGCAGCTCGCCGGCGAGCCAGTCCATCTCCGGCCGGTAGGTCGCGGCCTCGGCGCTCACGACGATGGCGACCAGCGGCGCGGGCGAGGCGGGCCGCCCGGCGGTGAGCGCGGCGTAGAAGTTCGTGATCATCTCGTCGGCGCCGCCGACCACCGCCTCGCCTCCAGAAGCCTGATACAGGCGATTGAGGAACGCGGTCAACCCGATGCCGCCGGGGACGGAGTCGAGTTCGGTCAGCGCGAAACCCTCCTCCGTGAGCAGCAGGTCCGGCCGGATCACCGGGGGCACGACGCCGCGCAGGCGCGGGAGGCGCGAGAGCTCGGTGAGCCAGGTGGGCTTGCCTCGGTCGAGGTACTCGGCGGCCCACGGCGCCATGAGCGCCCGGTTGCGCAGGAGACTGCGACCCGACGCGCTGCGCAGGTAGAGCGTCTCGAGGGCCTGATAGAACTCCAGGCACGCGCGGCCGATGCGCTCGAGTTCGTCGACCTGCTCGGCCGTGAGCGGCCACGCCTGCGGCGACAGGCGCCACGTCTTCGCCTCAAAGAGCGGCTGGGCGTCGAGGGCGGTGCGAATCTGGCTGTGGAGGAGATCGGCCATCAGAAAAGGCGGTGTGCGGACTTTGGAGTGCGGAGTGTTGGAAATCGAGGTGCTCAGCAAACGACTATCAGCCGACTCCGCGATCCGCAGCCCTCATTCCGCAATACTCCCCGTCAGTCCTCGACCTTGATGTCCTTGTTGCGGTGGCGCGGGCTGCCGGCGCGCAGCCAGCCGTTGACGAAGCGGTCGAGGTCGCCGTCCATCACCTGCTGGATGTTGCCGGTCTCGATCGCGGTGCGCAGGTCCTTGACCATCTGATACGGCTGAAAGACGTAGCTGCGGATCTGGTTGCCCCAGCCGATGTCGCCCTTTTCGCCGTAGTACTTTTCCATTTCCGAGCGCTTCTCGTCCTCGCGCTTTTCGTAGAGGCGAGCGCGGAGCATCTTGAAGGCCTGCTCCTTGTTCTTGCCCTGCGAGCGCTCGTTCTGGCACGACACGACGATGCCGCTCGGCAGGTGCGTGATGCGCACGGCGGTGTCGTTCTTCTGCGTGTGCTGGCCGCCCTTGCCGGAGGAGCGGAAGGTGTCGATGCGGACCTCCTCGTCCTTCACCTCGATGGCCGCGTCGTCCTCGAGTTCGGGCACGACGTCGACCGCGCAGAACGACGTGTGGCGGCGTTTGTTCGCGTCGAACGGGCTGATGCGCACGAGGCGGTGCACGCCGCGCTCGGCCTTGGCGAAGCCGTAGGCGTTGTCGCCCTTGATGTGGATCGTGGCGGAGGTGATGCCGGCCTCCTCGCCCACGAGCGCCTCCTGCACCTCGACGTCGAAGCCGCGGCGCTCGGCCCAGCGCGTGTACATGCGCAGGAGCATGTCGGCCCAGTCGCACGACTCGGTGCCGCCGGCGCCGGCGTGGATGGTCATGTAGGCGTTGTTGGCGTCCTGCGGGCCGCTGAGGAAGGCTGAGATCTCGAGCTTCTCGATCTCACCGCGCATGGCGGCGACCTGGTCGCCAAACTCCTTCACCTCCGGCGAGAGCATCTCCGCGCCGGACTCCTCCAGCAGTTCGGCCATGAGCTCGGTCTCCTCGATCTTCTTGTGGAAGTCGACGACCGCGCCGACGGTCTTTTTCAGGATGTTGGCCTTGGCGATGACACCGCGGGCCTTGTTCTGATCGTTCCAGAAACCCTCTCGCGCCATCTCCTGGTCGAGGGCCTCGATTTCGTGGCGCTTGCGATCGACGTCAAAGAAACCTCCATAACTGTCCGGCGCGCTTCTTGATTTCCTCGATGTGGGAGCGTGTTTCTGGAGCGATCATGTCGGTGAAAAAGACCGGGACTAAACGTCGCTCCGCCCGCTCGGGCAAGGCCTGATTTTGCGCGACCGCGCGCGACGCATGTGCGGACGGGCGCCCCGGATGCGGCCCGGCAAATCACGTTGCACTCGCGGCCGGGCCGGCGTGAGGTTCGGCCCACCTCGACGGCACCATGGCCCGCCCTGCCGACGCATCACTCCCCGACCTGCGCACCCCGCCCCTCGGCGCGGCGATCGTGGCACGCGCGCTCACCATCCTCGCCGCCGCGCTCGCACCGCTGCTCCTCGTGCCCCTGGTGCACAATGCCCTGCAGGGACGCCCTGTCGCGGTGGCCCTGATCCTCGGACAGGAGCTGGCCATCGCGGTCGCGGTGGGGCTCAACCGCACGGGCCGCGTCGCCGCCGCGGGCGTCGTCTTCACCTCGGGCGCGTGGCTGCTGGCGTTCGGCCTGGCCGCGTTCGCCGGCGAAGGCCTGCGCGACGTGGTCATGGTGGCTCTTGCCCCGATCCTGCTCGCGGCCGGCGTGCTCGCGGGCCCGCGGTATCTCTGGGCGCTGACGTCACTCACGCTCGTCGGACTCGCCATGCTCTGGCTCGCCGAACAACACGCGTGGATCACGCCCCAGGTCGTCCATCCCACTCGCGTCAATGTCGCGATCGACGCCGCGGTCATCGTGCTCATGACCGCCGCCGCCACGTCGATCATTACCGGCGACCTGCGCCGCACGCTCGAGGCCGAGGCGCGCAATGCCGCAGCCCTCGAACGCTCGGAGCAGCGGTTTCGCACGGCCATCGAACTCGCAGCCGATGGCATCCTGCTCGCCGACACGGCGGGCACGGTGACCGAGGCCAACACGCGCGCTTGCGCCCTGCTCGGTCGCGCCCGCGGCGAGGTGCTCGGGCGCACCATATTCGACCTCCTGCCGCTTGGCGAAGGTCCGACCCACGCCGACCTGGATGCCCGGCTCGATCGCGGCGACATCGTGACGTGCGAGCGGACCCTGCGTCCGGGCGGGCCGAGCGAAGCGGTCGTCGAGATGGCGTGGCAACGCCTGCCCGACCGGACGATCCAGTGCTTCCTGCGCGACATCTCGACGCGACGGCGTCTCGAGGAGCAGCTGCGTCATGCCCAGAAGATGGAGGCGGTCGGCGCCCTCGCCGGCGGCATCGCCCACGACTTCAACAACCTCGTCACGGTGATGCAGGGGTTCCTCGAGCTCATCGAGGCCGACCCCAACCTCTCGGGCGAACTCGCCGACCACGTGGCAGAGTTGCGCACGGCCTCGAGCCATGCCGCCGACCTCACGCAACAGCTGCTCGCCTTCGCCGGGCGCAAGCCCCTCGACCGGCGCGTCGCCGACGTGCGCGATCTCCTCAGCACCAACCAGCGACTGATCGCTCGCCTCGCCGGCGAGGCCGTGAAGGTCGCGCTCGAGCCCTCGACCACGCCGTGCCCGGTCTTCGTCGATGCCGTGCTCATCACGCAGGTCCTGCTCAATCTCGCGGCCAACGCGCGGGACGCCATGCCGGCCGGGGGCCGCATCACGCTGGGCGCGATCCCGCCCGCCACGCGCACGCCCCCGCGCCTCGGGCCCGAGGGTTTCGTCGTGCGCGACTACGTCGGCATCCGTTTTTCCGATACCGGCTGCGGCATGCCGCCGGAGACTGCCGCGCGCATCTTCGAGCCTTTCTTCACGACCAAGCAGACCGGCCGCAACGCCGGTCTCGGGCTGGCCATGGTGCACGGCATCGTCGAGCGCCACGGCGGCTGGGTGGAAGCCGAGAGCACGGTCGGCCAGGGGACGACGTTCTCGATCTACCTGCCCGCGCACGCACCGGCCGAGCTGGCGCCCGAACGACCTGCGCCGCGGGCCCCAGCCGTCGACGCGCCGTCACACGGCGCGGTGCTGGTGGTCGACGACGACGCCGGCATGCGCCGCCTCGCGACCCACGTGCTCGCGCAGGCCGGTTACCGCGTGGTCGAGGCCGATAGCGGCCCGGAGGCCCTCGAAGCCTGGGAGGAGCACGCGGGCGCGATCGACCTGATCTTCACCGACATGGTCATGCCGGGCGGCATGAACGGTGTGCAACTCATCGAAGCGTGCCGCGCGCGTCGCACCGGACTGCCGGCCATCCTGACCAGCGGCTACACGTTGCCGCCGATCGGGATGGCCGCCCCGCCGCCGGCCGATGTGGTGATGCTCGCGAAACCTTACGCCAACTCCGTGCTGCTCGACACCGTACGCGCGCTCCTGGCCGGCAGCCGCCCCGGCGGCTCGCGCTGAGGCACGCCGCCCCGCGCCGGCGGGAGTCGGTCCGCGAGCTTTGGGAAAGCGATTGCGTCGCGCTTTCGCGAATCTACACGATCGCGCATGCCATCGTCCGCCGCCTCCTCGCAGGCCGCCACCGCCGCCACGTCCAGTCTCGCGCCGCTCGACACCTTCGCGCGCCGCCACCTCGGCTCCAACGCCGCCGAGACCGCGCGCATGCTCGCCGTCGTCGGCCAGCCCTCGCTCGACGCGCTCGTCGACATGGCCGTGCCCGAGTCGATCCGGCTCGCCCAGCCGCTGAACCTGCCCGCCGGAATCGGTGAGCACGCCATGCTCGCCGAGTTGCGCGGGATCGCCGCGCAGAACCAGGTGTTTCGCTCCTTCATCGGCCAGGGCTACTACGACACGATCACGCCGCCGGTCATCCAACGGAACATCCTGGAGAACCCCGGCTGGTACACGCAATACACGCCCTACCAGGCCGAGATATCCCAGGGGCGGCTCGAGGCCCTGCTCAATTTCCAGACGCTGATCACCGACCTGACCGCGCTCGACATCGCCAACGCCTCGCTCCTCGACGAGGGCACCGCCGCGGCCGAGGCCATGACGCTCGCGCTCAGCGCGCGCGGGAGCGATGAACGGAAAGTCTTCTTCGTCGCAGACGACTGCCACCCGCAGACCATCGCGGTCGTGCAGCAGCGCGCCGAGCCGCTCGGCGTGACCGTACGCGTCGGCTCGGCCGCGGCGCTCGCGCCCGATGCCTCGCTCTTCGGCGCGCTCCTGCAGTATCCCGCGACCGACGGCTCGATCCACGACTACGCCCCGCTCGTCGTGAAGCTCCACGAGGCCGGCGCGCTTGCCGTCGTCGCGACCGACCTGCTCGCACTCACACTGCTGCGCGCGCCCGGGGAGTTTGGCGCCGACGTCGCCGTCGGCAGCGCGCAGCGTTTCGGCGTGCCCTTTGGTTACGGCGGACCTCACGCGGCGTTCTTCGCCACGCGCGACGAGTTCAAGCGCCAGATGCCCGGCCGCCTCATCGGCGTGTCGAAGGATGCGCGCGGCAAGCCCGCCCTGCGCCTCTCGCTCCAGACGCGTGAGCAGCACATCCGCCGCGACAAGGCCACGTCCAACATCTGCACCGCGCAGGTGCT
>JACSRI010000189.1 GCA_014879845.1 Opitutaceae bacterium | reverse complement strand
CGTCTTCGGTCACGTCGCCCTCGACGTCGTTGTCGGGAATGATGTTGAGCTTGTTGGCCCGGGCGAAGAGGGCGAGGGCCTGGCGGATCGGCACGCCTTCGGCGCGGAAGTTGAACGCCGCGACGGCGGGGCGGTCGGCCAGGAGCGTGGCGGGGTCGACCTTGGTATCGGTCTCCTGGGCACGCGAGAGCGTGGCGGCGGCGAACGCGGCCAGCGCAGCCAGCGTGGTGGACATGATGCGATCAGCCTTCATGGGTGGCGGTCCTCGGTTGCGCCGCGCCAGCGGCGGGCGTGATGAGTGTGAATTCCTGTCCGAGCCGCACGAAATCGCGGCCCTTCCAATGCGTGAGCCAGATGCCCTCGCCTTCGATCGAGTCGACGGTCATCCGGCCGACGACATCGCCGGCCTGGCAGACACGGCCATTGAGCAGCACGAACGCGACGCCGTCCTGCTCCCAGATGGCCGAGAGCTTGACCGTCTCGGTCTGGTCGGGGCCGGCCTCGCGGATCTCGGGCGCCGTCTCGGTCGCACGCGCGCGGCGAGGCGCGAAAGGATCGGGCAACTCCTCCGGCAGCGAGATGCGCGCGAGTGCCTCGACGAGCGAACCCGCGCGGACGTCCGTACCGGACACCTCCTCGGCGGACCCGTCCTCCGGCTCCGCGGCGTCCACCGCCGCATCCCTGTGCACGGGTTGCGGCGAGCGGTCGAGCAGGGACTGCGCGACGAGCACGACTGCGAGCAGCACCAGGACCGCGACCACCCAGGGCTTATTCAGCAGCTTTCTCATGGGCGGGGCGGCACGCGGCGCGCAGGTTGACTTCGACGACCGGCACACCGGGCCGGTCGGCGCGGACGGTGACGCGGGTGATCTCGATGCGCCCCGGCAGCGATGCCAGGCGTCCGAGCGTGGCGACCAGGGTGGCGAAGCGGTCGGCGGAGTCTGTCCTCGGTTCGAGGCGCACGCGCGCCGGGACGAAAACAAACCGCGCGCCCTCACCGGCAGCCGCATCATCCTCGGCCAGTCCGTAGATCTGGAAGGTCGCCTCCCAGCCGGCCTCGCGCGCCTGCACGGCGTAGGCCTTCAAGCGATCCTGCAAGGCGGTGGGTGAATCCATGAGCAGCGCCTGAGCCGCCGCAGCCTGCGCGGCGAGTTCGGCCGCGGTCTGGTCGGACAAGGTCTGGCGCAACTCCTCCGTCTCCTGCTCGAGCGCGAGCAGCTCGGCATGCGCCGCGCGCGTCTCGCGCCGCGCCGGTTCGCGCACCAGCCCGGTCCAGGCGACCAGGGCGACACAGCCAACGAGCGGCAGGACCAGGGGCCAGAGCCGGCGCAGGCGCACGGTCAGCGGCGCATCCGGCCAGCCCGGCACCTCGCTGAGCGCCTGCCAGAATGTCGCGATCGGGCGTGATACCTCAGTCTTCAAAGATCCCTCCCTCCAGGACGAAGCCCTGCAGAATCGTGCCGTCCGCGAGGACCGTCGTGCCATGGCTGCTACGCGCGGACTCGAGCACGCGCACGCGCAAGGGCGTGCGCACGAGCTGACGTCCCATCGTCGCGACGAGCGTGCGGGTCGTCTCCTCGTCGGCCTCGATCGTGCCGTCGGCACGGAATGTCCAGCGGCCCTCGGCGTCGTCCCACTTCACGACGATCTCGCTGAGCCGCGCCTCGGCGGGCAGCACGGTGGCGAGCAGGCCGAGAAACTTCGGCGGCAACGCCGCCAGGCGGGTGCCCGTGATCGTCTGGACGGCGACTTGCGCCTCCTGCACCTCGATATTGCGCTGGGTCAGGCGGGCGTGCTCCGCGCGCAGTGTCTCCTCCCCCGCGGCGAGCGCCCGCAAGCGCGCGGACTCGGCCGTCCAGGCCTGCTCGCGCGTCCAGGCGTCGAGGCCGAGCAGCACCAACGCGAGAAAACATGCGGCGATGACGACGCGGCGCAGGAGCCGGTTGCGGCGTTTCTGGCGCAGGTAACCCGCGACCAGGTTGATCGGGTGCCGGGCGGGCAAGCGGGCCACCAGGTCAAGCCAGTGCGCCGGTCCGCCGCTGCGCACGACGACGGTCTTGCCGGCGCCGCACTTGGATTCGATCTCGCTGCGAGCGGACTCGGCCGAAGGGCCGACGATCCAGATGCGGTCCACCGCGGCGGCGAACTGCTGCTTCGCGTAGAGCAGCGAGCGGTTGATCTCGACGGCGACACGCGCCGCCTCCCCGCGCCAGCTGGCCAGCGTAGTGCGTGCGAAAAGCACCTCGCGCGGCGTCCGCCCGACCACGAGCGTGGTTGCCGCACCGGCCTCGGCGGCGAGGAGCACCGGCAGCCCGGGAGCCTCCCCGAGATTGCCGAGCTCGACCTGCAACGGAACGAGGAGCGGCAGGATGCGCGTGAGGTCGAGCCGCCGGCGCAGGGCGATCTCGTTGAGACGAAGGTAGAACTCGCTGGGAAGCAGATGCAGGACGTAGGAGGCATCCCTACGGTTGGACTCCGCGCGCTGACTCACCCACAGCGACTCGCCATGGTCCTGCGCGTGGCGCTCCACGCGGGAGCGCAGGTAGGCGCGGGCCGCGGCCTCGCTGAAGGCTGGCGCGTTCTCCATCTGGTGGACAAACTGCTCGTGCGCGAGGATGAGAAACGCCTCGGCGCCGCCAAAATCCAGGGCCGCGATGGCGGCGTCGACCGCCGCCTCGAACTGCTCGATCGAGTCAACCATCTCCGGCGCCACCCAGGTGCCGACCGACGTCTGGCGCCGGTAGGCGGCCGCGTGGAACTGCCCGTGGATCCAGCTCAGCCCGAGCGTGTCGGCCGGGCTGCGACCAGAGCGCGCGGGGCGCGTCGCACGCGCGGAACCCGGGGATTCGTTGGCCGTGGATTTCATCGGGGTGTCCATTGCGTGCCGTCGAAGTCGATCGTGCGGATGCGTCCGCCCGCCCCGACGATGTAGGTATAGTTCAGAGACGCCCCGGCATCGTCGCCGAAGAGGTCGAGCCGGTCGCCCACGACCATTCCCGGCAGATCGCGGGCCTCGCCGGCGTTGATGGTGCCGAGACCCGCGCCGTTCAGCCGATAGCTCACGCGGCGCGCCGCCGTGCCGCTGCTGGTGTTGTTGAGCGAGATCGTGCGCGGCTGGAGCTCGTCGCGCAGGATCGGCCGGAGATTGACCCGCTCGACGACGAGGTAGTCGCCGTCGGTCCAGATGACGTTGTTGTTGGCGTCGAACTGCCGTCGCCACCCTCGCCAGTTGAGCAGAAACGGCACGTTCTCGTCCTTGTTGTCCCAGATGGTCTGAAAACTCGCGCGCGCGGCCCCGGCGGTCGCGGGGATGGCGCATCCCGGGCGCATGCTGGAGAGAATGAGCGCGCGCTCGGGACTGGTCGCGGTCTCGTAGACGAGCAATCGCGGGTTGGCGCGCTTGTTCGTGCGGATGTCGACGACCGCGATGTCGGAGTAGGCGGCGAGGTCAACGCCCCACGTCCCTTCGCCCGGCACGGCGCGCTTGTCGCGGAGATGGAGCACGAGCTGCTCGCCCAGTCGGGCCGCGGTCTCGTCCTCGGCGCGCACGGCCGCGCGATCGATCGAGCGCACCATGTTCGGCGCGAGAACCGAGGCCATGATCGCGATGATCGCGAGCACGCCGATCAGCTCGATGAGCGTGAAGGCGCGTGCCGCGCGACGGACGGGGGCTGAGGCGCGCGTCCTCATCGCATTTGCCAGAGCTGAAGGATCGGCAGCACCACCGCGAGAGCCACCGTGCCGACCACGCCGATGAGCGTGAGCATCACGGCGGGATTGAAGATCGCGAAGACCACCTTGATCCGGCGTGGGATGATCGCGTTGTAGTATTGAGCCACGCCCGACAGGGCCTCGTCGAGGTTGCCCGAGCTCTCGCCCGTCGCGATCATCGTCACGAGCGTGCTGGGAAACACATCGTGGCGCGCGAGGCTCTTGCTCATCGGCGTGCCCTCGAGCACTCCCCGACGCACATCTTCGAGTGCGAATTCGATCGCGCGGTTGCCCACGAGCTTCTGGCAGATCTCGAGTCCCTTGAGCAGCGGGACGCCGGAACGGTAGAGCATGCCGAGGTTGTTGGCAAAGCGCGAGAGGCCGAACATCGCCACGAGCGAGCCGAAGACCGGGAGGTCCATGAGCTTGCGATCGAAGGCGCGGCCGAAGGCGGGGTAGCGCAGGGCGAGGCGCAAGGCGATCGGCGCGGCGATGGCGGCCCCCAGGATCCACGGCCAGCCCTGCACGAGCACGCCGCTGATCGCCATGACCACACGCGTGATCGTGGGCACCTGCAGCGAGAGATCCGTCAGGAGCGTGACAAACCTCGGCACCACGAAGGTGAAGAGCAGGATCACGAGCCCGCTCGCCGCGCAGATGATGATGATCGGATAGATCAGGGCCTGGCGGATCTCCGCCATGAGCCCGTCGAACCACTCGTAGTAGTCGCTCAGGCTCTTGAAGACCTCAGGCATCTGGCCGCTCACCTCGCCGGCCTGAACCATCGCCACGACCTGGCGCGAGAACACGCGTGGGAAAGTCTGCATCGCGGCGTGCAGCGTCACGCCGATGGACACCTGTTCCGCGAGCCCGGAGACGACCTTTCCGAGGACGGTGTCCTCAAAGTCCTCGGCGAGTCGCGCGAGCGCATTGGGCAGGGTGATGCCGGCCCGGAGCAGAAGCGACATCTGCACGAAGAACACGATCACGTCGCGACGCCGCACCGAGATCCGGCTGACCGTGGCCTCGGCCCGCGCGACGGCCTGCCCTTCCGTGCGAACCTCCAGCAACCAATTGCCGGCCGTTCGCAAGCGCGCCTCCAGCGCGGGTACACTCTCGGCCTCGAGCGAGCCGGTGATCGTCTCACCGGTGGCGTTGTAGGCCCTGTAGTGGAAGAGGCTCATGGCTTCGGCGGTTCGCGCGCTCAGCTGGCGAAGGCCACGCGGAAGACCTCCTCGATGCTCGTGTCGCCGTCGAAGGCGCGGCGCATGCCGTCCTCGAAGAGCAGCGGCATGCCGCGGGCACGGGCGTGGGCCTTGATCTTGTCGACGCCGCCTTCATGCAGCAGCGGGTGAAACGATTCGTCGATCTGCAGCGCCTCGAAGATGGCGAGTCGCCCCCGATAGCCCTGCTGCCGACACTCCGGGCAGCCGCGCGCACGCCAGAGCGCGGGCTCACGGTCCGTCGGCACGGGCAGGTTGAAGCTTTTCAGCGTGGCGGCGGCGTCGACCACCGGCTCCATGCAAACCTTGCAGAGGCGACGCACGAGGCGTTGCGCGATGATCAGGTGCAGCGTGGCCGGCAGCAGGAAGGGCTCGACACCGAGGTCGATCAGGCGCGGCACGGCGCTGAACGAATCGTTGGTGTGCAGCGAGCTGAAGACGAGGTGGCCGGTTAGCGCGGCGCGCACCATGAGTTGCGCCGTCTCGCGGTCGCGCGTCTCGCCGACGAGGATCACATCGGGGTCCTGGCGCAGCAGGGTGCGCAGCCCGGTGCTGAAGGTGAGGCCGATCTTCTCGTTGACCTGCGTCTGGCGAATGTGCGGGAGCCGGTACTCGATCGGGTCCTCCAGCGTGAACACCGCGCGCTCGAGCCGGTTGACGCTGTTGAGGCCGGTGTAGAGTGTCGTCGTCTTGCCACTACCGGTCGGGCCGGTGATGAGCACGATGCCGTGCGGCCGGTTCACCGCCGAGGAAAACGCCTGCTCATCCTCGCTCCGCAGGCCGAGCGAACGCAGGTCGAGCAGCAGGCCCGTGCTGTCGAGGATGCGCAGCACGACGCTTTCGCCGTAGTTGGTCGGCATACAGGAGACGCGCAGGTTCAGCTCCTTGCGACCGACCTGGAAGGCGAAGCGCCCGTCCTGGGGCAGGCGCGTCTCGGAGACGTCGAGGTTGGCCATGACCTTGAGGCGCGCGATGAACGGCTCCTGCAGGTCCTTGGGCACGAGCATGAACGCGTGCAGCACGCCGTCGGTCCGCATGCGGATGCGGAGGGATTTCTCGTCCGGCTCGAAATGGATGTCGCTGGCCGCCTTGCGCACGGCGGCGGCGATGATCTGCTCGACCGCGCGGATCATGGGCGCGGTGGTGTCGTCGCCGCCCTTGCGCTGGCTGATCTTCATCAGCTCGTCGATGGTCTGGTCGATCGAGCCCTCGCGCTCGTGCACGGAGGCGAGTTTCTCCAGGATGTCGGGCTTGGGCGCGTTGAAGACCTCGACCTTCAGGCGCGTGGTCTGCTCGATGCGGTCGATCGCGACCACGTCGAACGGGTCGGCCATCACCACCGTGATCGTATCCCCCTGGCGGCGACACGGGATCACGGCGGACTCGCGGCAGAAATCGAAGGGCAGCAGCGCGATCACCTCCGGCTCGATGACCATGCGGCCGACGTCGACCGTCGGCGTCTGCGCGTCCTGGGCGAGGAAACTCGCGATGTCCTGCTCGGTGACGAAGCCGAGTTCATGCAGCACCGCACCGATGAGCCGCCCCGTGCGCTTCTGCTCGCGCAGGGCCAGGTCGAGCTGGTGGCGGTTGATCAGCCCGGCCTCGAGAAGGCGGTCGCCCAGGCGCTTGGTCGGAGCGGCAGGCGTTGCAGGTGTGGTGGCCATGAAAAAAGCGGGCCCGGGCGCCGGCCCTGCCCGCTCATGTGGCGATGAATGGAGAGATCGGGGCGCAGGCGGCCGGCCTACTGGTGCGTGAGGTAGACGTAGACGTTCGTCAGGCCCTGGCCGTTGGGCGCGCGGTAGACGACCTTGCCGGCGTTGTCGGCGGTGGCCGCAGTTTGCTCGGAGTAGGTGTCACCGTCGAGGCGGCGGCTCATGTCCAGTGCATCGGTCGCCGTGACATTCACGATGACCGCCGAGACCACGCGGGACCGGGCGGGCAGGTCGACCGCGCCATTGAGCCGGTAGTTCGCGCCGTTGGCTGCCGACGGGGCGGTGGCATTCGAGTTGACGCAGATGACTCGCGATTGCCCGGCCTGACTGTTGCCGGCGACCGCGCCGCCCGGGGTCCAGACTCCCGTCGCGGCGTCTTTCGCCCACGAAGCACCCTCGATGAAGGCTCCGGGCTGCGTGCCGATCTTCACCGAAAAGCGCCCCTCCGTGATCCCGGCCGTGAAGAGCAGGTCATCGAGGCGGCTATTGGTGGTGGTGGTCGGGATCGTGCCAAACCTGCCTGCGAAATCGATGACCGCGGTCTTCATCGTGTTGACCGAGGCGATTGCCGCCGTGACGCGGGAGGACGCGATCGTGGAGAAGACCTTGGGCACGATGACGACGGCGAGGATCGCGATGATGGCGAGGACGCCGATCATCTCGACGAGGCTGAAACCGGTGCGGCGACGCGTGGCGGGGCCCCGGGCGGGGCGCGGCTGGGTAGGCATCATAACAAAGGGATATTGGCTCCCCCGTGCTATCGGACTCAGCCCCAGCACCTTTAGGTAATCGTCTCTAGACAAAGCGGGTTTTTACAACTGAACCAACCGCGGCGATCGCCCAGGCCGCCGGCTGGTTCTACCCGGCAAAAGCAAACGCCGGAACTCCGCGCACTCCGGGCCGCGCGACGAATAGGCCGCCGGAACCGGGTTCGTCGGGATGAAGCCCCGTGGTGACAAAGAGGTCTCCGAGGTCCGCCCCGCCAAAGGCACAGGAGGTCGTGCGCGATGCCGGGACCTGGATGCGCTCGACGATCGCACCCGTCGCCGGATCGCAACACACGACCGCCCCACCCTCGTAGAGCGCGACCCAGAGTCGGCCCGCCTCGTCGACGGTCATGCCATCGGGTCGGCCCGGTTCGTCGTCGCCGAATCGCACGACCTCGCGCCGGCCGGAGATCCGGCCGGTCGCCTCGTCGTAGTCGAACGCACTCACCGCCCGCGTCGGGGTATCGATGAAATACATCGTGCGCCGGTCGAGGCTCCAGGCCAGGCCGTTGGCCGTACCCGTACCCTCGACCACGCAGGTCACGCGCAAGTCGGGATCCACGCGATAGAGCGCGCCGGGCGGCCGCGGCTTTCGGATCCCGATCGTGCCGACGAAGAGTCGCCCGCGCGGATCGCATTTGCCGTCGTTGCAGCGCATCTCCGGCCGGCCCCCCGCCGGGTCGGCGAGGATCTTGAACTGCGCCGTGAGCGGGTCGAACACTCCCACTCCCCGCTGCGCACCGACAATGAATCCCCCGCAGGCACGCGGCACGACCGTGCCGACCATCTGCCCCAGCGACCAGGACTCAGGGGTCCCGCGAGTCGGATCGAAGCGGTTGACCGTGCCGGCATCGATGTCGACCCAGAGCAACCGGCCGTCGTGCCAGAGGGCGGCTTCTCCGAGCGAGGCGCGGGCATCGAGGGCTAGTTCAGCGTGCATCGGGGTCGGTGTAGTCGAATGGCTGAGACACGCAATCCCGCGCGCGCGCTCAGGGTCCGCGCGAGTCCGTCGGCCGCGCGGGCGCGCCGGGTCGCCGTGCCCCCTCGTGGCCGAACAACGTCGTGCGGCCGCGCGCCAGATCGAGCGCACTCTCGGCCAGTTCGCGGATCTCCAGGAGCACGCGGCTCTCCCGGCCGGATTCGAGACGCGCGAGCATCGCGAAGAACAACGCCTCGGGGTCTTCGCCGTCAGGCCGAAGCCGCCAACACCTCGCCGGCCAGTCGAAATAGATCCGCCCGAGATCGTAGGCGTAGGGCTTGCGCAACCCGCGCAACAACAGCGCGACTGCGTCGTCCGGCAATCCCAGCCCGGCAAGATGCCCGAGAAAGCGGAACTCCGCCTGGCACGATTCGTCGCCGGCAACGACCGCGTCCGGATCGAAGCTCAAGATCCCGGCCGACCAGAGCCCGCGGGCCCGCTGCCAATCCAGACCGATCTCGGCCGCCAACGAACGCAGGTCACGGACGAAGATCGGCATCTGCCGGCTCTCGATCCGCGCGGCTTCCACGCTGGCGATTTCGTCGGACATGGCAGTCGGGTTGGCGGCACGCGCGCCGCCGCGTCCACGACGATGGGCACCACCCCGGCACCCTCAAGCGAACGATCGAGAGCCGCCCCGGAGAATCGCCCTGATCGGCTCCGTCAAAAAACCACGGAAGGCCCGTAAACGCCGCGTCCGCGGCGTCTCGGTCAACGCTTCTTGCGCACGGTCAGCGCCGCGACCGAGAAGCGGACCACACTTTCGAGGCGCTCGATTTCCGCCGGATCCATATCGGACCCGCCGGTCTTGAGCGACTCCTGGGCTCGCTGCATGGCGGTCTCGATCGCGTTCTCGTCGATCTTAGCCTCCTCCAGCGCGTGCTCGGTCAGCACCGAGACCACATCGCCCTGCACCTGGGCAAACCCGTCCCCGACGATCAGGGCCTCGGTCTTGCCCTCGCGCGTGACGACGAGCTGGCCGCTCGACACCTGCGTGAGCAGCGGAATGTGTCCGGGCAGGACGCCGATCTCGCCGTCGACCGTCGGGATCACGACCGTATCGATGGCCGCGGAAAAGACCTTGGCCTCAGGGGTGACGATTTCGAGGGTCAACGCCATAATGTGAACTCGTTAGCGAACTCAGGGAGCCCGGCCGCTCACTTCTTGGCGGCGCCCGCCGAGCCGATCACTTCGTCGATCCCGCCCTTCATGTAGAAGTCGCCCTCGGAGACGTGGTCGAGTTCGCCATCGAGGATCATCTTGAAGCCGCGCACCGTGTCCTTGACCGACACATACTTACCGGCCGTGCCGGTGAAGACCTCGGCCACGTGGAACGGCTGGGAGAGGAAACGCTGGATCTTGCGGGCGCGGAAGACCGTGAGCTTGTCCTCGGGCGAGAGTTCGTCGAGGCCCAGAATCGCGATGATGTCCTGCAGGTCCTTGTAGCGTTGAAGCACGCGCTGCACCTCGCGCGCGACATGATAGTGCTCCTCGCCGACGACAGACGGCTCGAGGGCCTTCGAGACCGAGGAGAGCGGATCGACGGCCGGGTAGATGCCCAACTCGGCGATCGAGCGCTCCAGCACGATGGTCGAGTCGAGGTGCGCGAAGGTGTTGGCCGGGGCCGGGTCGGTGAGGTCGTCAGCCGGCACATACACGGCCTGGAACGACGTGATCGAGCCCTTCTTTGTCGAGGTGATGCGCTCCTGGAGCAGTCCCATCTCATTGGCCAGTGTCGGCTGGTAACCGACGGCCGACGGTGAGCGGCCGAGCAACGCGGACACCTCGGAGCCGGCCTGCGAGAAGCGGAAGATGTTGTCGATGAAGAGCAGCACATCCTGGTTCTTCTCGTCGCGGAAATACTCAGTCATCGCCAGGGCCGAGAGGGCGACGCGCATGCGGGCGCCCGGGGGTTCATTCATCTGGCCGTAGACCAGCGCCACTTTCGAGCCTTCCTTCAGGACCGGGCGGCCGTCGGCGTGCTTCTTGGTGTGGCCCTTCTCATCCTTCTCCGTCGCGATGACATTGGACTCGATCATCTCCCAGTAGAGGTCGTTGCCCTCGCGGGAGCGCTCACCGACGCCGGCGAAAACGGAGAAGCCGCCGTGCGCCTTGGCGATGTTGTTGATGAGCTCCATGATCACGACCGTCTTGCCCACGCCGGCGCCGCCGAACGCGCCGACCTTGCCGCCCTTGGTGAACGGGCAGATCAGGTCGATGACCTTGATGCCCGTCTCGAGGATCTGGGCCTTGGTGTCCTGGTCGACGAGCGACGGGGCCGGGCGGTGGATTGGGTACTTCTTGTCGAACTTCACGTCGCCCTGGCCGTCGACGATCTTGCCCGTCACGTCGAAGATGCGGCCGAGGACGCCCTCGCCCACCGGCACGGAGATCGGGGCCCCGGTATCGACCACGTCCATACCGCGCTGCAGGCCTTCGGAGGACGACATCGCGATCGCGCGGGCCACGCCGCCGCCGAGGTGCTGCTGGATCTCGAGGGTCAGGTGCTCCTTCTTGCCGGCGACAGTGAAGTCGACGGTGAGCGCCTGGAGGATGGGCGGGATGGAGCCGTCGGAAAACTGCACGTCGACCACGGGGCCGATGACTTGGACGATCTTGCCGGTGTTCATTTTGAAAGACGGAGGAGCAGAAAGGCGGTGAAACGTGGAATGCGTCGGGAAGCCGTGGCGCGTCAGGCGTTGGCGAACTGGGCGGCGGCGATCTCGAGAATTTCCTGCGTGATCGCGGCCTGGCGGGCCTTGTTGTATTCGAGCGTGAGGTCGCCCAGAAGCTTGGTGGCGTTGTCCTTGGCGGTCTTCATCGCCACCATGCGCGCGCTGTGCTCGGAGGCCTTGGCCGAGAGCACGATCTGGTAGAGGTGGCGGTTGACGTAGAACGGGAGCAACGCCTCGAGGACCTGCTGCGGGTCGGGCTCGACGAGCATCTCGCGCGTGTCTGAGAACTCCGCCTCGCGGTGCTCGTCCTTGCCGAGCAGGTCCTCGATGAAATGCCGCAGGTCGGCGAGGGGGAGGATCGGGCGCACCTCGGGCTCCTGCACCAGCGTGTTCTTGAAGCGCGGGTGGATGGTCTCGATCGTGTCGATCGTGCCGTCGAGGAAGAGCTTGGTCATGAACTCGCCGATCTTGCGCACCTCGGCGAACGGCACGCGGTCATGCACGGCGAAGTCCGCGACCACGTCGCGCCTGGTGCGGGCGAGGAACTGCGAGCCCTTGCGGCCGATCACGACATACTTGGCCGGCGACTTGATCTCGGCGACGAGCTTGAAGAGGTTGGCGTTGAGCGGGCCGCACAGGCCCTTGTCTGTCGTGACGAGCAGGATACCGCGGGTCTTGACCTCGCGCGGCTGCAGGAACGGATGCAGGCTCGCGTCCACGCGCGGCGCGAGGGAGGCGAGCATGGTGCCCATGAGCAGCGTGTAGGGGCGGCCGGCGAGCGCGGCGTTCTGCGCGCGCTTCATCTTCGAAGCCGCGACCAGCTCCATCGCCTTCGTGATCTGGCGCGTGTTCTTGACCGACTTGATGCGTCGGCGGATGTCGCGGGTGGATGCCATGTCAGGAGGCGATCAAAGGTGGGGAGGTCTCGGCCCGAATCAGGCGTTGAACGTCGACTTCCACTCGTCGCAGGCGGTCTTGAGCTGCGACTCGATGTCGGCATCGAGCGCGGCCTTGGTGCGAATGGCGGTGAGGAGCGCATCCTTGCGCGTGACAAAAAACTCGCGCAGCGAGACGGCAGCGGCGTTCACCTTGCCCAGAGGGAGGGCGTCGTAATAGCCCTTCTGCATGGCCCAAAGCGTGGCGGCCTGCTGCTCGATCGGGATAGGGTTGCCGGCCGGCTGCTTAAAGAGCTCGACGATGCGCGAGCCGCGGTCGAGCTGGGCCTTGGTCTTGGCATCGAGGTCGGAGCCGAACTGCGCGAAGGCCGCGAGCTCGCGGAACTGCGCCAGCTCACCCTTGAGTTTTCCGCCGACCTGCTTGGTCGCCTTGATCTGCGCGGCGGAACCGACGCGCGAGACGGAGAGACCGACCGACACGGCGGGACGCACGCCCTGGTTGAACAAGTCGGTCTCGAGGAAGATCTGGCCGTCGGTGATCGAGATGACGTTCGTCGGGATGTAGGCCGAGACGTCGCCCGCGAGTGTCTCGATGATCGGCAGCGCGGTGAGCGATCCCTTGCCTTCGAGGCGCGCCGCGCGCTCGAGCAGGCGTGAGTGAAGATAGAATACGTCGCCCGGATACGCCTCGCGGCCGGACGGGCGCTTGAGCACGAGCGAGATCTGGCGGTAGGCGACGGCGTGCTTGGACAGGTCGTCGTAGATGATCAGCGCATCCATGCCGTTTTCCATGAACCACTCGCCCATGGCGGCGCCGGAATACGGGGCGAGGTACTGGTTGGCAGGATTGTCTGCGGCGGGCGCGGCGACGATGATGGTGAACTCCAGCGCGCCCGCGGCCTCGAGGGCGCCGATGGTGCGCACGATGTTCGAGTTCTTCTGCCCGACGGCGACGTAGATCGAATAGACCGGGCGGAAGTTCTTGTCGCCGCTGGCGAGGCCGACGCGGTTGATCTTCGCCTGGTTGATGATCGTGTCGACGGCGATGGTCGTCTTGCCGGTGCCGCGGTCGCCGATGATCAGCTCGCGCTGGCCGCGGCCGATCGGGATCATGGAGTCGATCGCCATGATGCCGGTGAAGAGCGGCTGCGAGACCGACTTGCGCACGATGATGCCGGGCGCGATGCGCTCGACCGGGTAATACTCCTTCGCGTCGATCGGGCCCTTGCCGTCGACCGGATTGCCGAGCGTGTCGACCACGCGGCCGAGCAAGGCCTTGCCCACGGGCACGGAGAGGAGGCGGCCGGTCGTCTTGACCTCGTCGCCCTGCTTGAGCTTGGACACGTCGCCAAGCACAACGCAGCCGACGTCGTCCTCGGCGAGGTTGAGCGCGATGCCCATGACTCCGCCGGGGAACTCGATCATCTCATTGTACTTCGCCTCGGAGAGGCCATCGCAGAGCGCGACGCCGTCGGCGATGGCGCGGATCGTGCCGACGTTTTTCTTGACCGTGCCGGCCTGAAGGCGGGCGATCTGCTGTTCGATTTGCTCCAATACCGTGCTCATGGATGGGTCGCGGAGGGAAAGGTTGCGGGGCGGAAAGTTGTCTCAGGAAACGGGTTTCAGCGCGGCGAGCTGGCTCACCACGGTGTTCTCATAGATGTCGCAGCCGACGCGCACGCGCAGGCCGGCGATGAGCTCGGGGCGCGCGACTGGAACGGATTCGAGCGGCCGGCCGTAGTGCCGGGACAACGTCGCGGTCACCTCGGCGAACACGGCGGGCGAGACCTCGCCGGCGTACTCGATCACGGCCTGCGAGCGGGCCACCTCGGCCTCGACCAGGCGCTTGAGGGCGCGCAGGACGGCGGAGGCGTTGTCCGGGCGGTGCTTCTCGACCCACTGCAGGACGGCGGCGACGCGCTCGGGCGCGAGGCGGCCCTGGTCCAGCGTGAGGGCGAAGAGCTGGCGGGCGAGTTCGGCGGATTTGCGTGCGCTCGACATCGTGGCGTGGGGCGAGCGATCAGACCTGCGTCAACTCGCGGGCGGCCGACTCGGTGTAGCGCTTGCGCTCGTCGGCACCGAGCTCCCGCGACAGGACACGTTGCGCGGTGAGCGCGACCAGGCGCGAGATCTCATCGCGCACATCGGCGAGCATCTTCTTGCGCTCAAGCTCGATGGCCTGCTCGGCCTTGGCGAGCATCTGCTGGGTCTTTTCGGTGGCCTGGGCGGTCTCGCGATCGAGGAGCGTCTTCGCGCTGGTGCGCGCCTCGTCGATGATCTTCTGGGCCTCGAGCGCGGCCTTCTTGATCGCCTCGGCGTGCTGCTTCTCGGCATCGGCGAGCTTGGCCTTCATCTCTTCCGCGTGCTTCAGGCCCTCGGCGATCTTGGCGTTGCGGTCATCCATCGTCGCGAGGACGGGTTTGAACGCGAACCGGTAGAGGAGGAATGCGACGACTCCGAAGCTGACGATCTGCGAAAGCAGGTAGGGCAGATCGATGCCAAAGCGGTGCAGGAGCTCGGTGATGGGGCTCTGCCCTTCAACAGCGGCGGCGAGAGGAAGGAGCACGTCGATCATGGTGAAAAGAGAAGTGCGCCGGCGGAAGTGCGCCGGCGCGTGGTTTCAAAACCGGAAACTCAGGCGAGGAAGATGACGTAGAAGGCGATGGCCTCGGCCAGCGCCATACCAAGGATGGACTGAACGAGAACCTTGCCGGAGGCGCCGGGGTTGCGGCCGACGGCTTCGACAGCCTTCGTGCCGATCATACCTACGCCGATGGCGGCGGCGGCGGCGCCGAACGCGACGTGCAGACTGCCGGTGACTCCCGTGGTGGCTTGTGCGAGAACTTCGATCATGGTGTGTTGGGTGTTGGGTGTTTTCCGATCACCGCCCACGCATCTTCGGCATGGTCCCGGTGGTCAAAGTGGGATCAGTGCGCGTGCTCGCCTTCCTCGCCGTGCTCGTGGTCGTGGCCTTCCTCATGCGCACACAGCAGGCCGATGTAGACGCTCACGAGCAGCGTGAAGACGAGCGCCTGGACGAAGCCGACGAGCAGTTCGAGGAGGTAGAACGGGATCGGCACGATCCACGGCACGAGATTGGTCATGGCCGTGAGCAGGCTCTCTCCGCCGTAGACGTTGCCGAAGAGTCGGAACGGGAGCGAGACACCGCGGAACATCACGGACACGACCTCGATCACGCCGACGAAGAGGAAAATCAGCGTGAGGAAGTAGTAGATCGCGGCCGGCACTTCCTTGCGGTTAGCCTTGTTGCCGAACCAGTCCTTGAGCACGAGCTTCGGGCCGGCAAACTTCATCACGAGGAAGAACCAGGCCACAAAATGCACGATGGTCAGCGCGAGCGTGCCGTTCATGTCGGCGTTGCCCGGCCGAATCAGCGGCACCCAGTGCCCGGTCTCCTCGGAATGGATATAAAGCGAGCCGACGCCCGGCAGCAGTCCCGACCAGTTCTGGATGAGGATGAAGATGAAGAAACTCGCGAGGATCGGAAACGCCGCGGAGACCACGCGCTTGCCCACGATCGGCTCGATCAGTCCCATGATACCACTGACGATCCCTTCCACCATGGCCTGGCCCCGCGTCGGCACCAAAGCGGGCTTGCGGCCGACGGCCCAGCGAATCGCGATGATCAACAGCAACGAGATCACCCAACTCGTGACCATGCTGTTCGTGACCGGGAGCGGCCCGATGCTGAAGAGCTTTTCCGCGGCGGCCCCACCCGAGGCCTCGGCGCTCGGGATCCCGGCCGTGAGGAATGCGGCACCGAAAACGGAAATCGCTTTGAGGACGGTCGAGGGCAGGCGCATCACGGCTGGGTTTTGTCCTAAGAAAAAGACTGTGTTGCAGTAACGAATTTACGCCGTCAACTCTCGAAGGCGCTCGCTGCCGCGCATCAGAATGGCGGCGACAACCGACACCGCAATATTAGTCTGCGTCACGATACCCGAAGGTGCAATCGCCGCCCGCCCACCGTTCATCCGGAGCCGCTCCACGCAAAACCGATTTCTTTGCCATCTTCGTGTTGGCTTTGACGCTTGGTGCTGTCGCGTCGCAGGTCCTGCTGGTCATCTGGCTGAGTTCACGCTGAGCGCAACCAGCGACTGAAAACTCCGCGCCTTCGACTGAAAGACCGTCGGCTGTTCGAACGGCCAAGGCGCCTCGGGCGCGAGACGCCAACCGACGTGCGCGGCGATCACCTCCTCGGCCTCGGCGAAGTAGGCAGCCGCATCGGTGCGAAGGTACAGAGCGGCATCCGGCGCGACGCATGGGGCCAGGCGATCAAGAAACCGTTCGGAGACCAACCGATACTTGCGATGCCGCCGCTTCGGCCACGGATCGGGAAACAAGATGAAGACGCGATCAAACCGCAGACCCAGTGGCAGCGAATCGAGGAACTCCCAGACTTCGGCTCGCAGAAAGTGAAGGTTGCCGTGTTCGTGCCGCTGCTGCTTGCGCGCTGCCCGCCTCGAACGCTCGGCGCAGTAGTCGATGCCAAGGCAGAAGTCCGTCGGGTGCGCCGACGCATACGCCTCCAGGAAATGACCGTGTCCACTGCCGATCTCGAGAATCCGCCTCGTGCTCTGCGCCGCTGCCGGCAGAAGCCGAGCCAGATCCACGCGGAGTTGGCCACATCGCTCGGCTCGCGCCGACTCGACGGCGGCCCGACGCGGGCTCAACGGTTCGTCGTCATCGGGGCCGACGGGATGGGGCTGAGGCAGAATGCGTCCGGTTTCGAAGCTCACTCGTCGGATTGTGCGCCGAACCGCCGAGTCGGGCGCAAGCCCGATCACGGGGCGTTCGCGAGTCGGTCGCCCGACGCCGCCGGTTGCGGTTCGGGCACCAGCGGGGAGCGAGCCGGCAGACGGAACGATATTCGCGTCCCCTGCCCCAGCCGACTCTCCGCCGTCACTTGTCCTCCATGGAGCTGGACGATGTGCTTCACGATGCTCAGGCCCAGTCCGGTGCCGCCCTTGTCGCGCGAACGGCCCTTCTCCACTCGATAGAAGCGCTCGAAAATGCGCGGCAAATCGGCCGGCGGGATGCCTGGACCGTTGTCCGAGACCCAGTATTCCACTTCCGCGCTGCGCGAGACCGATCGCACGCCGACAACCACCCGCGTCCCGCCGGGCGTGTATTTTTGCGCATTCTCCAGAAGATTGGTGAACACTTGGCCGAGCCGCATCGCATCAATGCGCGATTCGGATCCGGCCGCCTCGCAGACTGCGGCCAACTCGTGCCCCGAAGCGGCGAAGGCATCGCGAAACTCCTCGATCGCCGCCTCGACGACGCGCTCCGGGCCCTGCCAGGCCAGGTTCAGCACCGCGCCGCCGGATTCAAGGCGGGACAGCGTCAGCAGATCCTCCACGATCGCCGACAACCGCTCCGCGTGCCGATGAATCGTGCGTGCAAACTGCAGCCGGTCAGCCGCCGACATGGAGCCATCATCATCACACAACGTCTCGGCATACCCCTTCAGCATCGTGATGGGCGTCTTCAGCTCGTGTGAGACGTTGGCCACGAATTCCTTACGCACATTCTCGAGTTCCTTCAACCGGGTGATGTCGTGCAGAACGAATAGACACCAAGGTCCGGATTGTTCGGTCGTTCCGGGGACAGCAGCTCCCGTGGCCTCGATCCACACCGTGCGTCCATGTTCACGAAACTCGATCTCCCGTTGCGCGGATTCCTCACTGGTGCGAACCGTCTCGAGCAGGCCCAACAGATCGAGGCTGTGCAGGACGAGTTCGAGGCGCTGGCCCACGACGCTCTTGGCCGCAGGAAAGATCCGGCGCACCGCCGGGTTCGCGAGCAACACATAGTTGTCCCGGTCCACGATCAACACACCCTCACGCAGACTGCCAAGCGTGGTCTCGAGCTGGCTCAGCTGTCCCGCACGCTGTTCCTTCAGACGGGCGATCTCGCGCACGAGGCTGCCCGACTCACTCACCAGGCGCCGCCAGGCAGGATGCAACTCCGGCAACTCGTTGTCTTCGTGAAGGAAACTACGCCCCTGCGCGACGGCATCCGCGAGGAGCCCGACGCCACGACGCAGCAACCAGTAGCGGCGGCCGATCCACACCAACGCCACCGAGAGGCCGATAATGATCAGGGTGAGCATACCTCCGGTTTGCGGTCCACCATGCGGTAGCCGACACCCCGGACGGTTTCAATCAACGAAGCCTCGGAGCCGAGCTTTTCCCGCAGCCGACGGACGTGGGTATCCACCGTGCGGGTTTCGATCTCCGTTTCGTAATTCCAGACATTGAGAAGCAGGTGATCGCGTGCCTGGACTCTGCCCTTTCGCTCCATGAGCACCCGCAGAAGCTTGAACTCGGTGGCCGTGAGTTCGATCGGCTGGCCATGCACCACCACGCGGTGGTGATCCACATCCATGGTGATCGCGCCGATCTGCAGGACCACCCCCTTGGGCTGATCGCCGGAATCGTCCAGGCGTCGAAAGACCGACTGCACGCGCAGCAATAATTCCTTGTTGCTAAACGGCTTGCATATATAGTCGTCGGCGCCGACTTCCAACCCCTGAATCCGGTCTCCCTCCTCGGTCTTGGCGCTGAGGAAGATGATCGCCACTCGTTTCAACCGCGGATCCGCACGGAGCATTCGGCAGATCTGGATGCCATTGAGCTCGGGCATCATCACATCCAGGATGACGAGGTCAGGCTGGAAAGTCCGCGCCAACCCCATGATCAGGTTTGGGTCATTGATCGTTTCGACCCGGTACCCACGACTCCGGAGATGGTAGCCGACAAGCGTCGTCACGTCCTCCTCGTCATCGACAACGAGGATCTTCTTCACCTTCTCCATGGAGGGGGCCACGGCCTTGGATTGCATAACAAGGGCTTCCATCACGACAAGCCCATGATAGCCCGCGCCACCCCCAGCCCGTAAACCCTCCAGGGTTACGGTTCCGTGACATTTTCACAACACGCCCACATCGACCATTTGATGTTAATAATCAACATGTTATGATTCAACTCGGCGTGCGATCGAAACCATCAGGAGAGAGATGTCTGACGGATTCACCCCGCTTATTCGACTGGCCTGACCAAGCGTCGTCGGCTTCGTGGCGGCGAGTTTCAACGCCGACTCTCGCTTGAGCCCTGGGATCGTCAGGTAGTCGATGGACTCCGGGACTCGGATGCGATCGACCTCGCGGAGTCGTTCCACCAAGCGCAACTCGCGCTCCAAATAACCTTGGTAAAGGACTCGATACTTCACCTCCTCGCGAACCTGAGAAGACTCCGCCTCAAACGCCGAAGGAAGGACGACGGGATAATTTCGCCGCAGCGCATCCCCCCAGGTCCCGCCGACTGCGGCCTCTCGGTTGAGGCGGTCCACCCATTGCTCAATAGAATCACGTTTGATCCGAGTGCGGGCCAGACGCGTCGACGAGAGAAGGCCGAGACGATCGGCGTGGGGGAGTAAGCGGACATCCGCACTACCGTGATTCAAGAGCAGCCGATGCTCTGCACGACTGGTGAACATTCGATACGGCTCCTGAGTGCCCTTCGTCACCAAGTCATCGATCATCACCCCGATATAGGCCTCGTGCCGCCCCAGAACCAGGGGCTCCCCTCCCCTAACCCGTTGCACGGCATTAACTCCAGCGACCAACCCCTGCCCTGCGGCCTCCTCATATCCGGACGTGCCGTTGATCTGTCCGGCGAAGAACAGATTCGGGACAACCTTCGACTCGAGCGACGGACGCAACTGCGTGGGCGGTGCAAAGTCGTATTCGACGGCGTAGGCCGGACGGAGCACCTCCGCGCGTTCTAGCCCGGGGATTGATTGAATAAGGCGGATCTGCACATCGAATGGCAGACTCGTGGAGAGGCCGTTCACATAGTATTCCCCGGTGTGCCGGCCCTCCGGCTCCAGGAAGAGCATGTGCCGCTCCTTATCTGCGAATCGGACAAACTTATCCTCAATACTCGGGCAATACCTCGGGCCGACTCCAACAATCTCGCCAGAATACATGGCCGACCTGTGGAGATTCTCCCGGACGATCCGTTCGCTCTCCTCAGACGTGTACGTGATCCAGCAGGAAACCTGGCGATCTCCAGGACGCCACCCCAGGCGCTCCTGGCCCGGATGTTCCACGTGGAACAACTCGGCGTCGTCACGTGTGTCATGAAACGCAAAGAACGTCGGCTGCGCGTCTCCGCGCTGTTCCTGAAGCCGTGAGAACTCGATGCTTCGTCCCAGCAACCTCGGGGGTGTCCCCGTCTTCAGTCGTTCGAGCTGAATGCCGGCCTCAATCAGACTACCAGACAGCGTCCGAGCGCTAAAGTCCCCCATGCGCCCGCCCTCCGTCTTGTTGGAGCCAATATGCATGAGCCCCCGAAGGAAGGTTCCCGTCGTCACGACGACGGTGTGACCATAGAAATCGACGTCTAGCGCGGTCCGACAACCGACAACCCGACCAGCATCGAGGATCAGGCCAGACACAGTCGCCTGGAACACGCTCAGGTTGGCCTGAAGCTCGAGCGTGTGTTTGAGGCGAAACTGATACGCCTTCTTGTCGCATTGAGCGCGCGGCGACTGCACGGCCGGACCCTTGGAGGCATTCAACAGCCGGAACTGAATTCCAGTGACATCCGAGTTGATCGCCATCTCGCCACCCAGCGCATCGATCTCACGCACGATGTGCCCCTTGGCGACACCACCGATCGCAGGATTGCAGCTCATCTGTCCGATGGTGTCCATGTTCCCCGTCAACAGGAGTGTCCGCGCGCCCATGCGCGCCGCCGCCAGCGCGGCTTCGATACCGGCGTGGCCGGCACCGCAAACAATCACGTCATACGGACTCGATTTCGAAAACGGACTCATGGACAGCGACTAGATTTCCGCAGAGTAGGGGAGCCTCGCACCAACGCAACGAGAAGGACGCGCGGATGCATGTCGCCACAACAATCCAACCATCAGCGTCTTACATTACTTCCCAATACAGAAGCTGGCGAACAAGCGATCGAGGATGGCCTCGTGATCGATCCTTCCGACGATCGCTCCCAGCGCCCCCACGGCGAGACGCATCTCGCTGCCAACGAGTTCGAGGGGGTGCTCCTCGGCCAGCAGTCGGTCAGCACGCCGCAGACACTCCTCCGCCTCCGCCAATGCGACCGCATGGCGCGCATTGACCGCGACGTGCTCCTCGTCGGAGCCGGTGCCCGTGATCCGGTCGGCTCGCTCGATCAAGACTCGACGAAGCTCGTCCAGGCCAGCCCCCGTCTGCGCCGAGACCTCGACCCGGGCCAGCGTTGCCGTGAAGGGCCACTCGAAGTGCCGCTCCGGAAGATCGCACTTGTTCACCGCCAAAACGGCCGCATGCGTCGCCAGTCGATCGCGCACGAGCTGGGGAAGGGTGGGGCAGGGTGCCGTCGCATCGACCACGAGTACGACAAGGTCCGCCTCCTCCGCCCGCTCGAGCGAGCGCTCCACACCCGCCCGCTCCACCGCGCCCCCGGCCTCACGGAGGCCAGCTGTATCGAACACTCGGATACGGTGTGGCCCGAGCAGCACGGGCTCCTCCAGAAAATCGCGCGTCGTGCCGGGCTCCTCGCTGACGATGGCCCGATCGTAGCCAGCGAGGCGGTTGAGCAGGCTGCTCTTCCCCGCGTTGGGCGCACCGAGCAGCACGACCCGCAGTCCCTCGCGAAGGAGGTCGCCGTGTCGCCGCGTGGCCCGCAGTCCCCCGATCTCGGCGAGCAATGCGGCCAGATCCGCCCGGCGCCGCATGCGATCCTCCACAGGCAGGTCCTCCTCGGGAAAGTCGATGTACGCCTCGACCGTCGCGCAGCACTGCAGGAGATCGCCCACGAGTCGGTCGATCCGCCGCCCCAGTGCGCCGCGCAGCTGCAGGCGCGCGGCCTCGAGCGCCCGATCGCTCCGTGCCCGGATGACGTCCATCACGGCCTCGGCCGCGGTCAGATCGAGCCGGCCATTGAGGAAAGCCCGCCGCGTGAACTCACCGGCCTCCGCCATGCGGCACCCGCGCGCAAGCAGGTCGTCCAGAACCTTTCGAACGATGAACGGGTTTCCGTGGCAGGATATCTCCAGCACATCCTCGCCCGTGTAGGAACGCGGACCGCCAAAGAACGTGAAGACGACATCGTCCACGGCATTTCCCGTCACATCACGATAGTCTCCGTGCCAGGCACGTCGGGGTTGGGGCTCGGCACCCCGGCTCTGCGCCGCCGCGATGCTTGCCGCACGCGGACCGCTCACTCGCACGAGCGCGAGGGCTGATTCACCACGCGGGGTCGCCGGCGCGACAATGGTCTCAACTTCTGCCACGCGCCGAGCGAAACCGTGCTTCGCGACCTTGGCAATTCACGTCATGCATGCCGCACGGTGCAGTCCTGCGTGCGCGTACCCCACGACTCGCCGCGCATCATGCTGGGTCTTCTCCAGACCCAGGGCGTGCTTCCAGTCCTAGCTCAAAGAATCGGCGGTGCGCCCGCATCGCTGCGGATGCGCAGCGCCGTACGTTTGCCGTTGTGCCATCGCGGCCGGGCGGGAACCCGGCCCTCCTATCCAAACCAACTTCACGCGCCAGGTACGCGGTTTGAGAACGCGCCCTAGTACCGCTGCGGGAGCCCGAGGTAATTAAGGAACCAGACTTCCTTCCAGACGCGATAGCGCCCTTCAAAAGTCATCTTGCCGTACTCCTCGCGCATGCCGTGCGGGAAAAGAAACCCCAGTTCGGTGTTCAAGCGATCGAGATCGCGCTGCTGATCGTTCAGGTCGCTGAGCGGATCGTTATGCAGCGGCGCCAGAGTCATGCCGTCGTTCTTGATGCGCGCCCGATGCGCCTTGATCAACGCGGGTAAGCGGCGCGTCCACGGGCGCCGCTCGACCGACCAGTTCTCCGGATAGAATCCACCGAACGGGAGAAACAGATTGTCCGTCGTGTAGCGCATGCCCGCCTCCGTCTCGGATGTCACAGCGAAGCACACTGTGACCGACGAGCTGTTCATCGGGATAAACAACACCTGGACCCGGATCTTTGCCTCGGCGTCCTGATAAACGGATACACGCAAGTGGATGCCATTGCCGATGTCGGCGAGCAGGGCCTGCACCTGGGTGAACTTGTTTTTCCGCAGCCAGTCTCGGACGGCGATGATCCGCGCGACGGCCGGCCACTCCTCGCCACTCGCATTGATCGAGAACTTTGGAAACAGCGGGATCGGGCTCTGGCTCAGCGCTGATATGGCGAGCCAGTTGTAGAGGGTCTCGATGAGGAAGATCAGCAGGAAGGCGGTCACCGCCAGCACGGTGAAGGGTCGACCCGTGAGCGCGAGGAAGTCCATCAGCCAGGCCACCAGCAAGGAGTAGGAAATCCACCGCAACCACCGGTTCACGATCGCGAGCACCGGTGACGCGATCGTGCGGTTGAAGTAGCTCACGAGGAGCGAAGCTGCTCCTCCGGCGACGATGACAAAGGCGAACTCCATGACTCGCAGCGCCGCGGGGTGCGTCGTCTAGGCAGCCCCGCGAGCGATGCGGAACCTAACGCCGTCCCCGACGCACGTCAAAGGCGCACCGGCATGATCACACAGAGGAAGTTGCCGTCCGTCTTGAACACGCCGGGGCTGACCTCGTCCTTCAGCTCGAAGGTGATCTGGTCCTTGGTCAGGGCGCGCAGCGGATCCATGAGAAACGCCGGGTTAAACGCGACCTGCAGGTCGGGCCCGCTGTAGTCGACCGCGAGCGATTCGTGCGCTTCACCGAAGTCCGGGCTGGCCGCGGTGATCTCCAGCAGGTTGTTGCTCAGCTTGATCTTCACCGAGTTCGACTTGTCGCTCGTGACCAGCGCAGCGCGGTGGATGCACTGCAGGAAGAGCTCGCGTTCGACCTTCACGCGCTGGTGAACCTCCTTGGGAATGACCTGCTGATAGTTCGGATAGTTGCCCTCGACGACCTTGGAGATCAGGTGGACTTCGTCGATGAGGCCGCTGCTCTCGTCAGCCACGGCGATGCGGAAGGCGACGCGCCGATCGTTGAACGCAAGGGTGACACCGAACTTCTCCTGTTTGGTCAGCAGGCGCACCAACTCCGCGACCGTCTTGGCGGGAAGGATCAGGCTGCCACCGTTTGATCCACCGAAATCCATCTCGCGGTGCGTGAGGGCGAGACGACGACCATCGGTCGCCACGAGCGAGAGCTTGCCGTCGTGGAAATGGAAGTAGACGCCGTTGAGGAAGTAGCGGCTCTCGTCCGCGCTCTGCGCATACGAGACGCTCGCGACCATCTGGCCGAGGACCGCTTGCTCGAGCGTGAAGGTCGTCTCGTTGGCAAACTCCGGCAACGGCGGAAAGTCATCCCGCGCGATCCCCATGATCCGGAAATTCGAGCCGCCCGAGGCGATCTTGACCTGATGATTCGCGGAGGCCTCGACCTGCACGTCGAGGTTGGGCAGTTCGCGCACGATGCTGGCCAGCCGGCGCACCGGCAGCGTCACCGAGCCCGATTGATTGACGGTGGCCTTGATCCGGCACCGGATCCCGAGATCGAGATTGGTCGTGGTGAGATCGAGGTGATCACCATCGGCCTCGATCAGCACGTTGCTCAACACAGGCATGGTCGGACGCGTGCCGACGACATTGAGGACCTGGGCGAGGCCGTTGCTGAAGTGGTCCCGGTTAACTTTGAACTTCATTGTCGCGGGTAGGTATGAGGTTTTGGGAAGTACTGACAATCTTGGGGATTGAGAGACTCTATAGTACTTAGATCAGCCGTATTATTCAGTGGTGTCAGCAACCCGGGTTGTCGAGCAAGCCCCTATTGACCAGAGCTTAGAAAGATTTCGGGACTGTGAAGAATTTCTGAGGACGTTCGGGACAAAGGCGGGAACTGCTGAGTTTAGCGAGGTTCTTGGCCGCTTGTTCGATGTTGTTGGTCGCTTTGTTCACACGTCGGAAGGCCGACCGGAATGGCGCTGATCCAAGAGTTCGCGCAGGCGCCGGCGCCGTCGCGAGACGGTCATGGCATGCCGCCCGATTCCGAAGCCAAGGTACCCCAGGAAGATCAGGGCGAGGGCATACTGGCGCGTGAAGTAGACGGCGGCGGCGATCGCGAGGATCCCGATGAAGGTCCCAAAGCGTGCGCGCGTATGCCAGTTGACCTGCTTGAAGCTCGGATAGCGGATCGTGCTGATCATCAGATAGGCGATCAGCAACATGAGCGGCGGCAGTCCCAGTCCCCAATGTCGGAGATCCGCCTCAGAATTGAGCACCAACACCAGCGACACCACCATGCCTGCGGCCGCCGGGACGGGAAGGCCGACGAAATCCTTGGTGTTGAACTTCGCGTTGTTCGAATAAACCAGCGGGTGGGTGATGACGTTGAACCGCGCCAGACGCATGGCGGCGCACAACAGGTAGATGAATCCGACGAACCATCCGATCTGGCGAAACCACGGGTTGAGTTCCGGCGAGAGGATGAGAAAAAACACCAGCAGCGCGGGCGCCACGCCGAAGGAGACGATATCCGCGATCGAGTCGAACTCGCGGCCGAACAGCGACTCACGACCACCCAGGCGTGCAAGCCGGCCATCAAGCGAATCGAAAACCACCGCGGCGATGATCAACCAGACCGCCTCCGTGTAGAGATGCTGGGGTGTGATGTCCCCAGTCGCGTAGCGCGCTTGGATACACCGGATGATCGCGACGAAACCGCAGAACAGGTTTCCCGCCGTCATCAGGTTCGGCAGGAGATAGATCCGGCTCGCCTGCGAAGTGCCCGGAGGATTCTTGGGATCGTAAACTTGGGCAGCCATGCCGGCTCTTCTTACTTGTGGAGCGTTTCCAGGTATTTCCAGAACGAGGTGTGCTGCTCCGCGAGCTGCTCCTCGGTGATGGGCAACTTGGTGCGGAAGATGAAATCCGTGAGCGAATTGCGGTGCAGGATGTAGTGCGTATGCAGGTTTTCGCCCTTCACTTCGAAGTAGATCCGATAGTCTCCGGAGCGGAGCCGGTAGAAGGTGTTCTTCCCGCGCTTGAACGCCCCGAGCGGCTCCTTCGGGTGGGCGAGTTCAGACGCCGTCAACGCACCGAGCGGGGCGATCACGTCGAGCTGCGCAAGTTTGTCCAACTTGTTCAGCTCCTGCATGCTTTGGTTGCTGAAGGTGACTTGAAACATGACTCCGACTCGGGCTGACCTGCACAGGATGGCGAGCGCGATGAAACCCCGGGATCCGGAAGGTTTCTCAGTAACTTCGCGCGGCTCGTCCCGTCAGAGCGCCTGAAAACGCACACTTTCCTATGAAATCGAAATTCTTGGTCCTGACTCTCGCTCCTGCAATGCTTATCGCGACCGCAGCGCTCGTCGCAGCCGACGACGCCGCCGACGCTCCGTCAGGCAAGCCGACCGCCAAACACCACGAGGAGATGATCGCGCGCTTCGACAAGGACGGCGACGGCAAGCTCAACGAGGAGGAAATGGCCGCGGCCAAAGCCGCAGCGGCCGAACGACGCGGCGAGATGCACGATGCCGCGCTCCAGCGTTTCGACGCCAACGGGGACGGCAAGCTCGACGACACGGAACGCGCGACCGCCCGCGAGGCGATGAAGGCCAACCGCGGCGCAGGCTTGACCGACGAGCAGCGCGCCAAGGCGCGAGCCGAGTTCGAGGCCTACGCGGCCAAGTATGACAAGGATGGCGACGGCAAACTCTCGGCCGCCGAGCGCAAGGCCGCGCGCGAAGCCTGGGCGGCCGAACACCCCGAGGCCGCCGCGAAACTGCGCGAAGCGGCGGACAAGGACGGCGACGGCGTGGTGTCCGACAAGGAGCGCCGCGCCGCGGCGCGCGAGATGCGCAAGAAGCAGCACAAGAAGAACGCCGGCGAGGCCGGCGCGACGGGCGAATAGACCTCCCGCCGCTCGATTGCGGCAGGAGGTTGGAGACGCAGGCGGTGTCGCGGCAGTGATGCGGCACCGCCTGCGCCGTCTCGGGACCGGAGGAGCGTGCGGCACAGTTTGGTTGCGCCGGCTGCGATACCGCCCGATTCGTGACGCCGTCCGATGCGTCCTCTCGTGGTCCGCACGATCCTCGCGTTGTTCGTGGCCTGCGCTCTCGGCGCAGCGCGCGCCGGAGCGCAGACAGGCGACGCGGCCGGCCCCGCGGCGGCATCCAGCGTCGAACTCGAGATCCCGATCTTCGCCGGCGGCCTGGGCGTCACGGTCTTTGAGGAAACGGCGCGCCTGTTCGAGGCTGCGCATCCGGACACGCGCATCCACCTCTATGGTGATCCACGCATGCACGAGAAGATGCGGGTGCGCGTCCTCGACGGCAGCTTTCCCGACGCCACCTATTGCGAGCTGCCGTGGACCAACCTTATTCGCGCCGGCCGCGTGGTCGACCTCACCCCGTACCTCGACGGGCCGGACTGGGAGGGGGCGGGCCCGTGGCGCGACTCCTTCCTGCCGGGCGTGTTGGACACATGGACGATCGACGGCCGCACCTACGGGATCCCGCTGGAGCAGTCGTGCTGGACGCTCTTCTACAACAAGCGGCTCTTCCGCGAGCACGGCTGGACGCCGCCGCGCACGTGGGACGCCTTCTTCTCCCTCTGCGAGGAGATCAAGGCCGCCGGGTTCGCCCCGCTCGCCCTGCCCGGCGTGTATCTGCGTTATGGCGACGCGATCCTTCGGGCCGCGTTCTACAACCTGGCCGGCCCGGAGACCTGGCGCGCCTACCACGAGCTCGCGCCGGGGCTGCGCACCGACCCGCGCTTCGTGCGCGCCGCCGGCGTGTTCCAGCGCGTGACCCGCGAAAATCTCGTGGCCGGCTGGGAAGGCATGACGCACACCGCCGCGCAGCGCGCCTTCCTGCAGGGGCGCACGGCCTTCGTGCTCTCGGGCTCGTGGTTCGTGAGCGAGATGCGCTCGTCCATCCCGGCGGGATTCGAGCTGGGGTCCATGAATTTCCCGGTCTTCGCCGAGGGCGTGGGTGATCCGACGGCCTTGCAGACGGGCAGCGGGTATTTCTTCGCCTTCACCCACCAAGACCCCGGGCGTGTCCGGCGCACGGTGGACTTCCTGCGTTTCATGACCTCGCAGGCGCGGGCGCGGGCCTTCGCTCGCCAGCTCGATGCGCCGGTGGCCGTGCGCGGGGTGGGCGGGGATGTATTCTCACCGCTGATGCGCGATACCGCGGAGATGTTCGCCTCCGCCCGAGCGACCTACAGCGCGCCGCCGAACATGCTGCTGCCACCCGGGATGGGACAGACGCTGGTCGACGCGCGCAACGAGCTCGCGCGCGGCCGCATCACGCCCGGGGAGTTTGGCGCGCGGCTCGAGGCCGCCGCCGCGGCCGCGCGCACGCGGCGCGACGAGGACCGACGCCAGGTCGCGATGCTGCATCCCGTGCTCGGCTCGGCCTTCTTGCTCGCGATGCTCGCCGCCTTCGCCTGGACCGCACGAGGCGTCGTCCGCCGGATCTGGCCGCAGCGCACACCGGAGGGGCACGGTGCCGCGGGGAAGCGGGGCACCGACCGCGGCCCCGAGACTGTCGCCCCGTGGTTCGGTCCGCTGCGCGGACGTTTTGCCGCAGGCTTCGTCGGACCGGCGCTGCTGCTCTTCGCGGCGCTCGTCCTCGCCCCGGGACTCGCCTCGTTTGCCTGGGCCCTGACCGACTGGAACGGCATCAATGAGCGCGAGTGGGTGGGGCTGTTCAACTTCCGCTGGCTGCTCTTCGAGAGCGACGTGTTCTGGCGCTCCCTGGGAAACAACCTCGTCCTGATGCTCGCTCCCGCCGCCATCGTGGTGCCGATCGCGCTGGTCCTGGCGGCGCTCATCTCCCGGGGTGTCGCCGGCGCCGGGCTCTTCCGCGCCTGCTTCCTCTTCCCGAACATCCTCGGCGGCGTGGCGGCCTCGCTCATCTGGCTCAACGCCTACGACCCGGCCAACGGCTTCATCAATTCCACGCTGACCGAGGCCGGCCAGTGGCTCCAGGGTGTATCCGGAGAGTGGTGGCTGCCGCGCTGGCTCATCGGGTTCGACAGCTTCGCCTGGCTCTCGCCGGAGCGGCTCTACCTCGCGCTCATCCCGATCTACATCTGGCTGATGGTCGGCTTCAATCTCGTGCTCTACCTTGCGGCCATGGAGGGCATCGACCCGCAGCACTACGAGGCGGCCGAGCTCGACGGCGCGGGCCGGACGACGCAGTTCCTGCGCATCACGCTCCCGATGATCCGCGAGGTGATCGCGATCTCCGTGGTCTTCATCGTGATCGGCGGGCTCAACACCTTCGAGATGGTCTGGCTGCTCACCGGCCAGGACCCTCTGGGCAACAGCCATGTGCTGGCGACCTGGATGGTGGCGACGATGTTTCACGACTTCCAGGTGGGGCGCGCGACCGCGATCGCGGTGGTTATGTTCGTCGTGGTGCTGGCGGGCTCGGCCGTGACGCTGCTGGCCACGCGCCGCGAGGAGGCCGAGCCATGAGGGCGATCGCCCGCATCCGCCGCGCCACGATCCATGCGGTGCTTGTCGGCTACCTCGTGTGGGTCGTCGTGCCGATGGCCTGGGTGGCGGCGAGTTCGCTCAAGAGCGACCGCGACATCGCGCACGAGCCACTCACCCCGTGGGGAACGGAGGGCCTGCATCCGGAGAACTTCGCACGGGCGTGGAACCAGGCGCGGCTCGGCGAGTATTTCGCCCAGAGTGTGGTGGTGACCGCCGTGTCCGTGATCGGGATACTGCTCCTGGGCTCGATGGCGGCGTATGCGCTCTCCCGTTTTTTCCACCCGCTCGGGCGCATGGCCTACTGGCTGTTTCTCGCTGGCCTGATGATTCCGGCGCAGCTGAGCATCATCCCGCTCTTCTTCGAGCTGCGCGCGCTCGGGCTGCTCAACTCGCTGCCGGGCCTGATCCTCGTCTATGTCGCCAACGGATTGCCGTTCGCGGTCTTCATTCTCGCGGGGTTCTTCCGCGGGCTGCCCCGCATGTTCTACGAGGCGGCGATCATCGACGGGTGCAGCGAGGCCGCGGCCTTCTGGCGCGTGATCCTGCCGCTCGCGCGGCCGGGCCTGGTCACGGTCGCGATTTTCCAGTTCATCGGCATCTGGAAAGAGTATTTCTATGCCTTCATGCTCCTGTCCGGCGGCGGGGCCGAGGGCGCGCGCACGCTCCCGCTGGCGTTGGCGAACCTGGCCGTGACTTCGCAGTACCGCACCGACTACGGGATGCTTTTCGCGGGCCTGGTCATCGTGGCGCTTCCAATCCTTCTCGTCTACGTCCTGCTGCAGAAGCACCTGATCAAAGGCATCACCGCCGGCGCGCTGAAGGGGTAGGGCGGTCCGGGGTCGAGCGCTCGCCGGCCGTCACAGCGGCCGGCTCAGGCGCGTGCGATAGCGGGCGGCAAGGGCCCGGTTGTGCTCCATCGCGCCGCCGTCGAGATTCTGGCTGCGCAGCAGCGGGGGCTCGCGGCCGTTGTCTGTGAGCCACTGTACCACTTCGAGGTGCAGGAGGTTGAGGAGCGCGACGCCGGTCATGGTCGAGGTCGGCCCGGTGCGGCCGGCGCCGCCCGGCAGCGGCACGAGGGCATCGCCGGGCGCGCCGCCGTTGTCGAGGACGACATCGGCGCACTCGTGCAGCTTCCTCCCGGAGGGGTGCCGGCTGGCAAAATCGACCGACGCACTCATGCCCAGCGCGGTCACCGCGACGACGTGCAGCCCGCGCTCTCGGGCGAAGAGCGCGACCTCGATGGGCGAGCAGTTGCGGCCGGAGTTGGAGATGACGACCACGGTCTCGCCGTGCTCCAGACCATGGATACGGCCGTGCTTCTCCACGAGCTGGGTGCCGTAGCCCGCGACGTTTTCCGCGGCGCCGGCCGATGGATCGAGGATCTGCGACACGCAAACGAGCCCGCCGGCGCGACCGACGATCTCGCGGGCGATGATCTCGGAGTGCCCGCTGCCGAAGACGTGCAGCACGCCCCCGGCCGCGAGCGAGGGACCGATGAGCGGCCCGAGCGAGCGGAGCGCCGCGGCGTTGCGCTCGTGCACGCGCGTGACGAGCGCCTGGACTTCCAACAACCAGCGGTCCCCGAGGGAATGTGCCATCGTCGCGAAACATCGAAAAGCCCCTGCGTCCTCGCGAGCCCATTCCCACCGCGCGCCATGACCTCTCCTGACAAGTCCTTACACCGCCGTGACGACACGACCTCGCGGCGGTGGTAGGCTCACACGCGTGGGCGGGGCCCCTGGTAAGCCCGACCCGAACCCCGCATGAGAACTCCGAATCCCGTTGGTTGGGTCGTCGCGTGCATGATGCTCGTCATGGCAGCGGCGGCCGGGGCTCTGCCCGCGACTTATGATGAGGTGCTCGCCGAGGCGCGACGCCTCGCCGTCTCTTCCGCTGGTCGGTTGCGCACGCTGGCTCCAGCGACCTGGGGAGGTCAGCCGAGCTTCTTCTCGATCATTGCTTCGAGTTTACCGATGTCGGCGACGAAACCGCGGATGCCCTCGGCGGTCTTCTCGGAGGCCATGGCGTCCTCGTTGACGAGGAAGCGGAAGCGCTTCTCGTCGAGCGGAAGTTTCTCGATGTCGCTCGCCTGCGCGGCGGCCACGGTGAGTTTCGGCGTGGCCGGGCGTGTGTCGGCCTTGAGCTTGCCCAAGAGGTCGGGGCTGATCGTGAGCAGGTCGCAGCCGGCGAGCTGGAGGATCTCGTCGGTGTTGCGGAAACTCGCGCCCATGACCTCGGTCTTGTATCCAAACTTCTTGTAGTAGTTGTAGATCGTGCGGACCGAGATCACGCCGGGGTCCTCGTGGCCGGCGTAGTCGCGCTGGTGCTTGGCCTTGAACCAGTCGAGGATGCGGCCGACGAAGGGTGAGATGAGCGTGGCCTTCGCCTCGGCGCAGCGCACGGCCTGCGGGAGCGAGAAGAGCAGCGTCATGTTGCAGTGGATGCCCTCGCGCTCGAGGATCTCGCCGGCGGCGATGCCCTCCCAGGTGGAGGCGATCTTGATGAGCACGCGCTCGCGGGCGATGCCGTGCTTTTCGTAGAGGCCGATGAGTTCACGGGCCTTTGCGACGGTGCCGGCGGTGTCGAAGGAGAGGCGCGCGTCGGTCTCGGTCGAGACGCGGCCCGGGATGATCTTCAGGATCTCGAGGCCGAACGCGATGAGCAGGTGGTCGGTGATGCGGTCGAGCAGGGCTGCGCGCGCGAGCGGGGCCGAGCGGTTGTCGGCCACGGCCTGGTCGAGGAGTGCCGCATACTCGGGCATGGCCGCGGCCTTGTAGATCAGGCTCGGGTTCGTCGTGGCGTCGCGCGGGGCGAATTCGCGCAACGTCTTGAAGTCACCGGTGTCGGCGACGACCACGGTGGATTGGCGGAGGTGTTCGAGGGTGTTCATGGTGGTGAGGGCAGGAGAGGCGTCGGACGAGTCGTTCGCCGTGAGGGGGGTCACGGGGACAGAGGAGGGAGGCGGAGTTTGTCGCGCAGCCAGGCCATGCCGTCGTCATGGCTGGAGAAGACTCCGTCGAGCTGCGCTTCGAAGGCGGCGTCGAGGATCGCGGCGAAATGCCGGCCGGGTCTCTGCCCGAGCGCGATCAGGTCGCGGCCGAGCAGAATCGGCCGCGGGGCCGCCGACTCGAGCGCGAGGTCGTGCGCGGCGTCGCGCAGCTGCCGCATGCGGCGCGCGCTGTTTTCCGAAAGCAGCGGCGGCCGGCCGCGGTGGTCGGCCTCCATCACGACGAGGAGCTGGTCGATCGTCGCGGGCGCGAGGCGACGCGCGAGCCGGCGCACGGCGCTCGCGCTCGGCCCCTCGGCAGGGAAGTTGGTGTGGGCGTGATGATTCTCGACGAGCGCCTGCACCTGCGGGCGGAGTTCGAGCGGGCTGCCGAGGCGCTCGAGGAAAGCGGCGGTGAGCGGACCGCCCGTCTCGGCGTGCCCCGGGCTGACCCAGCGCTCGCTGCCGTGCTTGAGGGCGCGGTGCGTGGTCGCGGGTTTGCCGAAATCGTGGCCGAGCACGGCGAACATGAGCACACGGCGCAGTTCGGGCCCGGCCTCGCGCCAGGCGGGCAGGGCGACCAGGGCGTCGCAGCAGTGTGCGGTGTGGGTGAATACGTCGCCCTCCGGATGCCATTCCGGGTCCTGCGGCGTGCCGTCGATCGCGGCCAGCTCCGGGAAATGTCGCAGCCAGCCGCTCGATTTGAGCACGGCGAGCCCGCGCCCGGGGAACTCGGCGCGCGTGGCGAACTTGTCCCACTCGCCCCAGATGCGTTCGCGCGCGAGCTCCCCAAACGTGCCGGCAATCGAGGCGCAGAGCGTCGCCGTCTCCGCCGCAAGGTTCAGGTCAAACCGCGCCGCGAACTGGAATCCGCGCAGCACGCGCAGGGGGTCCTCGACGAATGCCGCGCTGGTGTGGCGCAGCACGCGTCGGCGGAGGTCTTCCGCGCCGTCGAAATGATCGACGAGCCGATCGCCGAGCGGGTCGTAGAGAATCGCGTTGATCGTGAAGTCCCGCCGCGCGCAGGCGGTGCGCTCGTCGAGTTGCGCGTCCGGCTCGACGGCGAAGCCCCGGTGGCCCGCGCCGGTCTTGGTCTCGCGACGCGGCAGCGCGATGTCGTACTCGGCGCCGCCGAGACGGAGTTTGATCACGCCAAAGCTGCGCCCCACCACATCGGTGGGTCCGAAGGGGCGAAGAATGGCGGCGACCTCCTCCCAGCTTAGGCCGTAGACCTCGACGTCGAAGTCCTTGGCCTCGCGGCCAAGGAGCCAGTCGCGCACGCATCCCCCGGCGAGGAAGGGCCGTCCACGACGGGCGAGCGCGGCGAGGACGGCGCGGAGGTCTTGCGGCAGGTTCATGTGTCGCGGGGCTCGCGCCTGGCGCTCGCCGCGCTTTCCACCTCGCGCGGCGTGCCACGCAGCGCGGCGAGTGCGAGCACGATCCACCCGGCGAGAAAACAGACTCCGCCCAGGGGCGTGACCGGCCAGAGCACGCCCTTGGGCGCTCCGAGGCATAGGGCGTAGAGCGAGCCGCTGAAGCAGAGGATGCCGGCCGACCACAAGCGACTTACGGCTCTGGCGCTGCGCGGGCCTCGGTCCGCCGCCGCGACATGGCGCCAGATACCGAGGGCGAGCAAAGCCACACCGTGCACCAATTGATAGTGGACGGCCGTCTGCCACTCATCGAGGCGACCGCTGGCCTCGAGTGTCGTACGCAGGGCGTGGGCACCGAAAGCGCCGAGTGCCACGGCTGAGCCGGTGAAGGCTGCGGCGACGGCGATCATGAGCGGTTTTTGCGGACGCGGGGGGCACAAATGAGCGGTTGGCATGTCTTGTGCGTCGCGCTTGGAGACCGGCGGGTTGGCCCGGCCGAGCTTTGTTCTTGTCTCGGATCGCTCCAACTCTTTGGTTGCCAAGATTCTCCGGCGTGACTTCCGGAGGACTTACCAAACCTACTAAGAAAACCAATCATGAAAAAGATCCTAGTGCTCGCTCTCGCGGCTCTCGCCACGACGGGTGTTTCGAGGGCGGACTACTCGCTCTCGTCGGACCTCACGTTCGCCTCGGAATATATCTTCCGCGGAGTCCAGCTGGGCGACAACACGCTGCATCCCTCGCTCGAGCTCACGCAAAACGACTTCTACATCGGCATGTGGGGTGCGCTGCCGATCGATCAGGTCGAGTCGAAGGGCTGGACCAACGAGTTCGACCTCTACCTCGGCTACACCAAGGAGCTGTCGGACAAGGCCTCGCTCGATCTCGGTGTCACTTACTACTACTACCCGGATGGCAACGTCGACGAGAGCACCGAAGCGTATGTCGGCCTGACCTTCGATGTCGGCGGCTTCACGCCCGCGGTCTATGGCTACTATGACTTCGACCTCGAGGCGTTCACGCTTCAGGGCAGCGTCGGCTACAGCATCCCGATGGCGGGGGCCGGCACCTCGCTCGACCTCTCGGCCACCTATGGCTATGTCGAGCCTGACCAGGACGACTCCTACAGCTACTACGGCGCCAGCGCGCAGATCCCGTACAAGCTGAACGAGAACGCCACCCTCACCGTCGGCGTGCACTACGCCAGCAACGACATCGGCAATGGCGTCGAGGACGACTTCATCTACTACACGGCCGGTGTGACCATCGGTTTCTGATCGGCTCAGGCTGATCTGGATCGGTTTTGACCCGCGTCCCTCGGGGGGCGCGGGTCGCCTTTTTCCGGGATTTCCCGCCCCAAGAGATTTCTGGCGTTGACACTCTCGCGCGGGATACTTCTTCCTCTTCCCCTTTTCCTCAGATGAAAACCATTCTCGCCAAGAAGGAGGACGTGCAACCGAAGTGGTTTGTGGTCGATGCTTCGGGTCAGGTGCTCGGTCGCCTGGCGGTCCGCATCGCCAACACCCTCCGTGGGCGCAACAAGACGACCTACACGCCGCATGTCGACACCGGTGATTTCGTCATCGTGGTCAACGCCGAGAAGGTCGTGCTTACCGGCAAGAAGGAGGAGCAGAACTCCTACATGTTCTTCAACGGTTATGTCGGCCGTGAGCGTCACCT
>JACSRI010000251.1 GCA_014879845.1 Opitutaceae bacterium | reverse complement strand
GTCGGCAGCGTCAGATGTGTATAAGAGACAGCTCTGGGACGAGGTGAAGGACCGCCTGCACGAGAGCGGCCTGGGCCTCTCCGGCGGCCAGCAGCAGCGTCTGTGCATCGCCCGCACCATCGCGGTCGAGCCCGAGGTCATCCTCATGGACGAGCCCTGCTCCGCCCTCGACCCGATCGCGACGAGCAAGGTCGAGGAGCTCATCCACCAGCTGCGCGACCAGTACACGATCGTGATCGTCACGCACAACATGCAGCAGGCCGCGCGCTGCTCCGACCGCACGGCGTTCTTCTACCTCGGCAAGCTCATCGAGTACGCCGAGACGCAGAAGATCTTCATGAACCCGTCCAATCCCCAGACCGAGGCCTACGTCTCGGGTCGCTTCGGCTGACGCGGCATTGACCGGCGGTCGCGTCGACCCTAACACCAACCACCTTTCGCGGATGAAGCGCTTCTTCGACACCGAACTCGAAACCCTCCGATCCGACCTGTTTCGCATGGGCGAGAAGGTCATCGCCAACCTGCGCGCCGCGCTCAAGGCCTACGCCGAACGCGATGCCGATCTCGCGCGCTTCGTCATCGGGGCCGACGACGAGATCGACGACCTCGAGGTGCGCATCGACGACGAGGCCATCCGCTACCTTAGCCTGCGCACGCCCGTCGCGACCGAATTGCGCGTGGTGCTCACCGGCATGAAAGCGAGCCACGAGCTCGAGCGGGCCGCCGACGAGGTGACGAAGATCGCACGCCGCATCCGCGGCCTCGTCAGCGCCGCACCGCTGACGGTCAGCGTCGACGTCGTGCGCATGGGTGAGATCGCCGCCGAGATGCTGCGCGACGCGCTCGACTGCTTCGTTCACGGGACCGAGGAACGCGCGATGGCCGTGTGCCACCGCGACGTCGAGGTCGACACGCTCAATCGCACGTTGTGCGAGGAACTCACCGAGATGATGACCTCCCGGCCGGAATCCGTGCCGGTCGCACTCGACCTCGTCTTCATTTCCAAGGCGATCGAACGCATCGCCGACCACGCGACCAACGTGGCCGAGGAGACGATCTACCTGATCAACGCCAAGGACGTGCGGCACACCCCCGAGGTGAAGAAGCCCGCGCCGGCGGAGCCCGCGTAGGCAGCCGGGGATTTTCGATTCTCGATTGGGTGAGGCCGTTGACTTCGGGTTGACGGGCGTCGCACGCACGCGACACGCGGCCCGCGGACAAGAGCCGGCCGCATCCGGCGCTTGCCTGCTCGAATCGAAAACCGAGAATCCAGAATCAAAAATCCCCATGGCCCTGCCCGAGTCCGATCTCGACGAGACCTTCACGCACGCCTCCGGTCCCGGGGGGCAGAACGTGAACAAGGTCGCGACGCGCGTCACCCTGATGCACATCCCGACCGGGCTGTCCGTCACCGTGCAGGATACCCGCTCGCAGGCGGAGAATCGCAGACTCGCGCGCGAGCGGCTCGAGGCGCTGCTGGCGCGCCGCGAGGAGCAGGCGCAGGCCGCGGCGAAGGACGCGCGAGAGAAAGTGCGCCGCCAGAAGCGGCCGCGCCCGGCCGGCGTGAAGCGCGCGTTCCGTGAAGGGAAGCGCCGCCGCGCCCGGATCAAGAGCGGCCGCGGCCGCGTGCACGACGAGTAGGCCGGGCGAAGGCCACACCGATCGGGCCGAGTCCCTATTTCGCCGAGAACGTGAGCTCGACCATCAGGTCGGCCGCGATCTTCTCGAGGGCCGTGCGCAGCACCGCGGCCTCGAGGCCGGCGGGCAGTTGCACCTCGGCGCGCGCGACAAACATGGGGTCGCCGGTCATGGGCGCGCTCACGCGCTCGGTCGCGAGTTCCTCGACATTGACCCCGCGGGCGGCGAGCGCGCTCGAGATCTCGCGCACGATGCCCGGACGGTCGTGGCCCATCACCTCGAGATGGGCGGACGCGCCACCGGCCGACGCGGCCCGTGTCGCGTCCTGATCGCCGGAGTGGTGCACGATCACATGCAGGCCCTTGCGCTCGAGTCCGCGCAGCGCGGCGAGCAGTTCCGTCTGGCGTGCGTCGTCGATCTCGGCCCGCACGATGCCGGCGAAGTGCCCGCCCAGGTGCAGGAGGCGGCTCTCCAGCCAGTTGCCTCCATGGGCTGTCACACAACCCGCGACGGCCTCGACCAGGCCGGGACGGTCGGCACCAAACACGGTGAATACGACGGTGGTGATCATGGCGCGATCAAGTCTGCTCACCGCACACGCGGCAAGCCGCGACGGCGCGCGGTTCGCGGGCCGGTGCGCCGACTTCGTCCTTCAGCTTTCATCACGCAGCTTCCAGCCTACGCCCATGCTTCCGCTCTACGACGAGACCCCGCACCGCCGCACGCCCGTGGTGGTCGTGCTCCTCATCACGGCGTGCGTGGTGGTCATGGGTTACGAGCACTACTTGTGGAAGGGCGCCTCGGAGGCGCGGCTCGCGGGCTTTGTCGACACCTGGGGCCTGATGCCCGCGCGCATGCGACCGGGCGTGGCGCCGGAGACGTGGTGGACCACGCTGACCCACATGTTCCTGCACGGCGGCTGGGGACACCTGGCCGGCAACTGCTGGTTTCTCTGGCTGTTCGGCAACAACATCGAGGACCGGCTCGGCCACGTCCGCTTCGTCTTCTTCTATCTGCTGAGCGGACTCGGCGCGGCGGGCGCGCAGTTCCTCTTCGGCCCGAACTCCGCCGACGTGATGATCGGCGCGAGCGGCGCGATCTCGGGCGTGCTCGGCGCCTACCTGCGCTACTATCCGAAATCGATCATCATCACGCTGACGCCGATCTGGTTCGCACCGCTGCTGCCCATCCCGGCGTTTATCTTCATCCTGATCTGGTTCGGGTTTCAGATTTGGAACGGGATCGGGGAGGTGACGTTCCCGAGCATGTCGGGCGGTGTCGCGTGGTGGGCGCATGTCGGCGGGTTTCTCGCGGGATATTTCCTGGCCGGCCCCTTTGCACCGGGGCGCAAGCGCGCAAGCTCCTGAGCTGGAGCCGCGGAGGCCCCTGAGTTTACAACTCAGGGCCGTTCGACACCATCCGGCGTGCTGGGACCCCTCAGGTGGTTTTGACGGGCTGGTAAAACCGATGCACGCCCATGCGACGAGCTTAACTTCGTGATAAGAACGGCGCAGACAAGCCATCACCAACGCGCGTCGTCCGACCACGCGTCCACCCTGTCCCATCGCCCCCATGAATCTCCTGCGCGCCCTCGTCCTGCTCGTCGCCGCATCCGCTTTCGGTCCGACCCTTCCAGTCGCCCGCGCCCAGACCACCCCGGCCCCGGGCCGCCTCGCCAACATCTCCGCGCGCGCCTTCACCGGCAACGGCAACAGCGTGCTCATCGCGGGTTTCGTCCTCTCCGGCACGAACAGCCGCACCATGCTGCTGCGCGCGGTCGGGCCCGGCCTCGCGCCCTTCGGCGTGGCCAACCACGTGCTCGACCCCGAGCTGCGCCTGTATCGAGGCAGCGGCTACGATCTGGTCAACGACACCTGGGGCGCCGACACCGACCTGATCGCCGCCTACCGGCGGCTCGGAGCGTTCAGCCTGATCAACAACAGCAAGGACGCCGCGTTGCTCATCCCCCTCTATCCCGGGTCCTACACCGCCCATGCGCTCGGGCGCAGCGGCGGCACCGGCGAGGTGCTGCTCGAACTCTACGACGCGGCCCGGCCCGAAGACGACGCCCCGGCGATCGTCAATGTCTCGCTGCGCGGCGAGATCGGCGGGGCCAACCCGCTGCTCATCGGCGGCTTCTACGTGACCGAGGGCGCACCCAAGCGCCTGCTCCTGCGCGCCATCGGCCCGACGCTCGCGAACTTCGGCGTGCCCAACGCCATCGGCAATCCCCGCATGCGCCTCTACAGCGGCAGCGAGGTGATCCTCTCCAACCTCGACTGGGCGGTCGACACCGATGCCGCCGCGATCGAGCAGGCCGCGTCGGCGGCCGGTGCGTTCCGACTCCAGCGCACGTCAAAGGATGCCTGCCTGCTCGCCACGCTTCCACCGGGCGGATACACCGTTCATATCGACGACGAAGACTCCGGGCGCGGCATCGTTCTCTTCGAGGTCTACGACCTCCAGCCTCCCGGGCCCGGTGACGCCCCACCGCCGCCCTCACCGGGCGGCACCACGCCGCAGGTCGCCATCATCGCGCTGAACGAGCGCATCACCGAAGGGATGACGCCGGGCGCCACCGTCATGGTCACACGCTCCGGCGACCTCTCGGCCCCGCTCCGCGTGAGTCTCTCGACCGGCGGCACGGCCTCCGCCGACGACTACACCGGCGTACCCGCCACCATCACCCTGCCGGTCGGCTCGGCTTCGGCCACCTTCATCGTGGGGGCCTGGACCGACTACCGCTGGGAGCCCACCGAGATCCTCGACGTCACCATCGCGCCCGATGCCGCCTACACGATCACCGGCACCGGCACTGCGCACCTCGTGATCCGCGACACCACGACCCCGACAGGCACGGGCTGGCTCGGCGAATACTTCAACAACCTCGACCTCACGGGCTCTCCCGCGCTCACCCGGACGGACGCTGAGATCAACTTCAACTGGGGCAGCGCCTCACCCGGAGCCGGCGTGAACACCAACGGATTCTCCGTGCGCTGGACCGGTTTCGTCCAGGTCGACACGACCCAGGCCTACACCTTCGTCGCGCGCACCGACGACGGCGTGCGTCTCTGGATCGACGACCAGCTGCTCATCGACAAGTGGGTCAACCAGGGCGCCCGCGACTGGACCGCGACGATCAACCTCGCCGCCGGCGTGCGCTACGCCGTGCGCATGGAGTACTTCGACAGCACGGGCACCGCCTCGGCCATCCTGTCCTGGCAGGCGGCCGGCATGCCACGCGCGGTCTTCCCGGCCAACCGCGTCTACCAGGCCAGCTCGGTCGCGCCCGCGATCACCAGCCCGATCTCCGACGTCGCCCTCGTGGGTGGACCGTATGTCTACCGCATCCGCTCGGCGCCGGCCGGAACGACCTACGGCGCGACCGGCCTGCCGCCGGGCCTCAGCATCGACGCCGCGACGGGAGTCATCTCGGGCACGCCGACCACGGCCGGCGGCTACTCGGTGTTCCTCACCTCGACCAACGCCCAGGGCACGGGCGCCGAACTGCTCTCGCTCAACGTCATCTCCGCGGGCACGGGCCCCGTGCCGGAGCGCTGGTCCGCCGTGACTAGCGGCTTCACGGTGCCCGACGCCGATCCCGTCCCCGGCTCCACGCTCACGAGCACGTCCTCGACCGCGCCGGATGGCACCACGCTCGAGCGTATCCGTGGTTACATCACCGCACCGAAGACGGGCAACTACACCTTCTGGCTGTCGGCCTCCGGACCGGCTGAGTTCTGGTTCGCCGACAGCGACCAGCCCGGCGACCGCGTGCGTCGGGCGCGCGTGCCGGTATCCTCGACAGTCGGTCAGTGGTCGGCCGATGCCGCGCAGCAGTCCATGTGGATCGCGCTGACGGCCGGCAAGACCTACTACTTCGACATCCTCCATCGTCCGTCGGCGACCGGCGCGCACGTCGAGCTGGGCTGGCGCCGTCCCGACGCCGACCCGGCCGCGTCTCCCGAGATCATCCCGGGCTACGCCCTTTCGCGCTTCAACGAGTTCGCGCCCGCCGAGGAAGGCAAGGTCCTCTACCTCGGCATGCTGCGCCCCGAGTCGGGCGTCGCTTCTCCCGCTTCGGGCGTGGTCTCGATGCTGTTCGATGAAACCACGCACTCAGCCACGGTCTCGATGCGGTTCTCCGGACTTTCGTCGGACCAGACCGCCGCCTACATCTACGTGGGCGACATCGGCCAGACCGGCCCGCTCATCCGCTCGCTGCCGAGCGGGCAGGTGTCGTCCTTCCTCTGGCAGATGCAGGACACGGGCAATCTCACGGCGGCCGACCTGGCCGATGCGCTGCGCAACGGATTGATCTACGTGGTCGTCCACACCACCGCCTTCCCCGGGGGTGAGCTGCGGGCCCAGCTCGGCGCCGCCGCCGGGTCCTCACAGTTCACGCCGCCGTCCGCGCCGCCCGCCCTGCCCGGTGGCGCGCCGACGGCGAACGACGTCTCGCGTTTCCTCCAGCAGGCGACGTTCGGGCCGACCCAGGCGGAGATCGACCGCCTGCGCGGCCTGGGCTTCAACGCCTGGCTCGACGAACAGATCGCGCTGCCGCCGTCCTACCACCTGCCCGCCCTGGAGACCAAGCTCGCCGAGCTGCGTGCCGTCGACCCCGAGGCCGGCGTCGGCCAGAACCACCGCCGCGAGATCTGGTGGAATCGCGCCGTGCTCGCCCCGGACCAGCTGCGCCAGCGCGTGGCCTTCGCCCTGAGCGAGATCCTTGTCGTATCGGACGCCAGCGACAACCTTGGCGGCGAGGTGTTCGGCCTCACCTGGTACTACGACATGCTGCAGCGAAACGCCTTCGGCAACTTCCGCACGCTGCTCGAGGATGTGACGCGCAGCCCGGCGATGGCGATCTACCTGTCCATGCTGCGCAACCAGAAGCCCGACCCGTCGCGCGGCATCTACCCGGACGAGAACTACGCCCGCGAGGTGATGCAGCTCTTCTCCATCGGCCTGAACAAGCTCCACCCCGACGGCACGCTCGTGCTCGACACCGACGGCCTGCCCATCCCGACCTACACCCAGGAGACGATCTCGGGCTTCGCCCACGTCTTCACCGGCTGGTCCTACTTCTCGACCGCGGCCACACCGAGCTTCCTTGGCGGCGCGCGCGACATGCTCAACCCGCTACAGATGTACGAGGCGTACCACGACACCGGGGACAAGCGCGCGCTCGAGGGCTGGGTCATCCCCGGCGGCGCCACCGGCGCGGCCGACCTGCAGACCGTGCTCGACATGCTCTTCAACCACCCGAACGTCGGCCCGTTCCTCTGCAGGCAACTCATCCAGCGACTGGTCACGAGCAACCCGAGCCCCGGCTACGTCTATCGCGTGGCCCGCGTCTTCGAGGACAACGGCTCGGGCGTGCGCGGTGACCTCGCCGCCGTGGTGCGCGCCATCCTGCTCGACTACGAGGCGCGCTCGACCGACGCCGCCGCCAACCCCTCCTTCGGCAAGCTGCGCGAGCCGCTCATCCGTCTCACCGCGATGTGGCGGGCGTTTGGCGCGGTCCCCGGCACACAGGGCAGCTACTACTACTCCGGCGCGACGACGAACTTCGCGCAGTCGCCGCTGAGCGCCTCGACGGTCTTTAACTTCTTCGAGCCCGGCTACGTCAGCCCCGGACTCCTCGCCACGGCCAACCTCGTGGCCCCGGAGTTCCAGATCACCACGGCCACGACGATCGTCCTGACCTCGAACGCGCTGCGCTCCGCGACGTTCGGCAACCTCTCCACCGTCACGCTCGACCTGACCGCGATCAACGCCTACCAGAACGATCCGGCTGGCATGGTCGACTGGCTCAACACGCTGCTCATGGGCGGATCAATGTCGTCGGGCATGCGCACGACGGTGATCGACGCCGTCACCCGCATCTCCGCCACGACCGCCAACGAGCGCGCCCGCACCGCAATCAACCTGATCACCATCTCGCCCGAGTACGCCATCCAGAAGTAAACGCCCGGCAACCCCCGCACCGCCATGAGTCTCTCCTCCCAACACGCCAACCTCGTCTCGCGCCGGGCCTTCATGCGCCAGGGTGTCTGCGCCGCGCTCGGCGCCACCGGCCTGCTCTCGACCATCGCCAACCTGCGCATGCTCAACGCGGCCACGTCACTGCAGAGCGACCTCGCCGCACCCGGCGACTACAAGGCGCTCGTCTGCCTGTTCCTCTACGGCGGCAACGACGCGAACAACATGCTCATCCCGATCGACGACACGACCTACGCCGCCTACGCCGCCGCGCGGCAGGTGCTGGCGTTGCCGCGCGATCTCATCCTGCCGATCACGCCGCGCACGCCGGACGGCCGCTCCTACGGCCTGCATCCGTCGATGCCGGAGATCCAGTCGCTCTTCACCCAGGGCAAGGCCGCGATGCTGTGCAACGTCGGTACGCTCGTCGAACCCGTCACACGCGAGCGCTACCGCGCCCGCACGGCGCGCCTGCCACGCCAGCTCTTCTCCCACAACGACCAGTCCGTGCAGTGGCAGACCTCGCGCCCCGACACGACGTCGCGCACGGGCTGGGGCGGCCGCGTGGCCGACCTTGTCCAGTCGCTCAATGAGAACCAGCGACTGACGATGTCGATCAGCCTCGCCGGAACGAACCAGTTCCAGGTCGGCGCCACGGTCTCGCAATACAACGTCACGACCAACGGCTCGATCGCCCTCTCCGGCATGTCGACGAATGTCGCGACAGCCAACGGCATCCGCACGCAGGCGATCAACAGCCTGCTCGACATGGAGAAGCGCAACCTCTTCGACATGGCGTATTCGCAGACTCTCGACGGCGCGATCGAGAACGACGTGGTCCTGCGCGCCGCGCTCGAAGCCGCGCCCAATCCCACGACCGTCTTCCCCGCCACCAGCCTGGGCAACCAGTTGCGCATGATCGCCCGCCTGATCAAGGCCGGCCCGGGCCTGGGTTTCCGCCGCCAGATCTTCTTCGCCTCGGTCGGCGGCTACGACACGCACGACAACGAGCTCGTGGCCCATGCCTCGCTCCTGACCAATCTCAGCCAGTCGCTCGGCGCGTTCTACAACGCCGCGGTGGAATTCGGCGTGGAGAACTCGGTCACCGCATTCACCGCCTCGGACTTCGGCCGCACGTTCACGACCAACGGCGCGGGCTCCGACCACGGCTGGGGCAACCACCAGCTGATCGTCGGCGGCGCGGTGCGCGGCGGCGATCTCTACGGCACGTTCCCGAACCTCGTCATCAATGGGCCGGACGACACCGGCCAGGGTCGCTGGATTCCCACGACGTCGGTGGACGAGTATTCCGCCACCCTCGCGCGATGGTTCGGCGTTGCCGAAAGCGAACTTTCAACCATCCTCCCGAACCTGAACCGGTTCCCCCGTCCCAACCTCGGATTCCTCGGATGAGCGAAAACAAGAAGCCCGGAAACAAACGCCTCCACCTCGTCTTCGCCATCGCCGTGCTCATCGGCGCGATCATCATGCTGATCGCGATGGAGCGGGCCTCGAAGACGACCGACCACCCGCCACCCGAGGCGCCCAAATCCGGATCGACCACGACGCCGCCGAGCACTTCGGCGGCGTCGCCGTCTCCAGGGGTCGCATCGGCCAACCCGGACACCGCCGTGGTGGTCGA
>JACSRI010000171.1 GCA_014879845.1 Opitutaceae bacterium | reverse complement strand
AGCGCGGCCAGGAACGAGGCGCCGAAGCTGAGCCGGTACGAGGCAAGCACCCGGGGCGACGAGATCGTTTCCCAAAACTCGGCCCACGAGAGACCCATCGTCTTGATGAAGGCCGCAGACAATGGCAGCAGGATGATGAGGCTGAGGTAGGCCAGCGCGAAACCGAGCGTGAGCCCGAAGCCCGGGAGGATGCGCTTGGACACCGGTCGGAGGTCCGAAGGCGCGGCGTGCGGCGCTGGCTTGAAGTCTGTGGCGGGGCGGCTCATGCGAAACTCAGATTCCGAATCCTCCGCGCGACAAACGCGGAAGCGTCGCGATCAAGCCGCGCAGTCCGCTGAGCGCGGCCTGCACCTGCGCCGCCTCACTCGCCCGTCCGGGCGTCTCGAGGATGATCTCGAACGGTGCCGGCGACTGCTCCGGAGGCGGTGCCAGGACTCCCTCGTAGCAGTCGCGAATGACACCGTGGTGCGCGGAAAAGCCGTCGATCACGACGTCGGTGTTGCGGGGCAACACGGACTCGGAGGCGGCGAGCGCTGGAGCAACCAGTTCGTCGGACGTGACCGGGCCGCGGGCAAACGCATACATGCCCGGGCTGTCGCAATCCGCATGCAGCGCGACGAGTCCGTCGAACCGATGCGCGCGCAACTCCGCCTCTAGGATCTGTACCTCACCATGGGAGGAACCGCGCCAGAACTCTCGATTGAGGTCAACCCCCGCGCGGTTGCAGCGCGTGCCATCGGCGAACCCGGTAGGATTGCACACTGGGTAGCAGAAGAGATCCACTCCGCGCAGAAGCGACGGATCTTGCACGGCCGTGACGAGCAGATGGAAGATCGCCGTCGCACCAGCAGGCTCGTCGCCATGCACGAGCGCGAACAGCGCGAGCCGAACCGACTCGAGGTCGGTGGTAGGCCCGCGGTATACGAAACGCGGGATCGGCAGGCGCTCGCCGCACCCCGCGTCGATCACGCCCGCGATCATCCCTTCGAGCCGCGAGTCCTGGAGCGTCAGCTCGAACAAGGGGGCGAGCAGCGCACGCATGCGGGCACGTGGAGCCGGGTCGATCATTCGTGGGTGGGCGAGTGCAACCATGGGCGGAATCAAAGATGAATGCCGTAGGCGTAACTCGAACGGAAATGGACGAGGAAGCGCCGCAATACCTGCACGACGGCCTCGGTGAAGACCTCCTCGCTCCAGACGTTTGGCACGAGAAGAGCGAGTTCGAACGGCCCATGGATCAGGTCGTCGGCGAGTGTGAGCGGCCCATTCGTGACTGCTTCGTTCGCATCGACCACCCAACGTGTCGGGAACGGCTCCCCATCGACCGCGGGAGGAACCAGAACCAAATCGGTTCCCTGCGCCATCCGGCTGCCCGAGCGCAGCACCGCCGCCAACTGCACGATCGGCGCAGCCTCGATGCGCACGAAACCGTGGTAGCCGCGCGTCCGCGCATCACCTGCGAGCAACTCGATCTCGGGCTCGCTGGAGAGATTCCAGTGCTGCCGGCTGAGATCCACACCGCGCGCATTGAAGCGGGAGCTGGTCTCAAGGCCCGAGGGATTCACGAGGGGGAAGAAGGTCAGGTTGAGCCCATGCCCGAGATCGGGCTTCAGAATCAATCGCTCGATGAAACGGACCAGGGCGAGAGTCGAACGCGCGTCAGAGCCATCGATCCCTGCATAGATGGCGAGGCGGACCGAGGCATCGGAAAACTGCGGGCCGAAATATGCGAATCGAGGCAGCCAATGGGAACGCTGCCCGAGCGTGAACGGCCCGAGGGGCGAGCCGAAGACATGGTCGGACGACTGCGCCTGCCCGAGCAGCTTCGCGAACGCCCCGCGCAGACCTTCCGGGCCAACGTGGACCGCATTGCCAGCCTCTGCCGGCAGGGGCGCGCGGGATCGTGTGCGTGGGATCGTCATATCGTTCGGTGGAAGAATCCGTCGTTGTGTCGTCGCTCAGGAAAGACGCGCCAGCCGGCACAAGGTGCAGGCCGGCGCGCTGAGTGTATCACTTCAGATAGACTTGGTCGAAGATCGCCCCGTCAGCGAAGTGGTCCTTCTGCGCCTTGGCCCAGCCGCCAAAAGCGCTGTCGATCGTCACGAGTTCGATTTTGGCGAACTGAGCCGCGTACTTCGCCGCGGCAGCCGGCGAGGTCGGACGGTAGAAATTCCGGCCGATGATGTCCTGGGCCTCGTCGGTGTAGAGAAACTCCAGATACGCTTTGGCGACGACCTCGGTGCCCTTGCGTTTCACCACCTTGTCGACCCAGGCCACGGGCGGCTCGGCCAGGATGGAGATCGAGGGAGCCACGATCTCGAAGGCGTCGGCGCCGTACTGCTTCTTGGCGAGGAAGGCCTCGTTCTCCCACGAGATGAAGACGTCGCCGATGCCGTTCTTCACGAACGTGATCGTCGAACCGCGTGCGCCGCTGTCGAGCACCGGCACGTTTTTGAAGAGTTGGCCGACGAACTCCTTCGCCTTGTCCTCGCTGCCGTACTTGCGCCGGGCAAATTCCCAGGCGGCGAGATAGTTCCAGCGCGCACCGCCGGAGGTCTTGGGATTGGGCGTGATGACCGAGACACCGGGCTTCACGAGGTCGTCCCAGTCGCGGATGTTCTTCGGATTCCCTTTCCGCACGAGCAGGACGATCGTGCTGGTGTAGGGTGACGAGTTGTGCGGCAGGCGGGTCTGCCAGTCCTTTGGGACCAGGCCCGCGACTTCGGCGAGCGGATCGATGTCGCCCGCGAGCGCGAGCGTGACCACGTCGGCGCGGATGCCGTCGATGACCGATCGCGCCTGCTTGCCGGAGCCGCCGTGCGACTGCTTGATCGTGAGCGTGTCGCCGGTCTGGGCTTTCCACTGGGCGGCAAACGCGGCGTTGATTTCCTCATACAACTCCCGCGTGGGGTCGTAGGAGACATTGAGCAACTCGATGTCCTTGGCGGAGGCGGAGACGCCACCGAGGACGGCAGCGGCGAGGAGCGTGTGGGTGATCGTGCGGAAATTCATGTGATTCGTGGATTTCGGTGTTTCGTGTCGTGCGTGCCTTGGATCGCCAGTGGGGACGCCACTCAGAAGCTCAGGTGCGCGCGGGTGAGCAGGGCCAGTTCGTCGTCGCGGGCACCGACCGCGGCGGTCGGCGTCTTGCCGCCCTCGTAGGTCGTATTCTCGACGTTGATGAGGAACCGGACGTTGCGGTTGAGATACCAGTTGAGGCCGAGTCCGACGGCGAAGGCCGACTCGACGTTGTTGTTGCGGTTGAGGCCGGCTCCCCCGTCGGTCACCGGCACGAAGAGGTCCTCGTCCAGATCGAGTGCGCTCAGGCGCGCGACCAGTTCGAACGCGCCCCACGCGCCATTGGCGTAGTTGAAGTTCGACTTCGGCGTCACGCCGGACTTGCCGGACTCCTCGCCGGTGAGCACCCACGCGGCGCTCAGGCGCCAGGCCTCGTTGTCGAAGCTCCGGGTCAACCCGGCAGGGTTGACCGAGATGTCCTGCGACTCCCACGTATATTCGCCGACCACGCTGAACGGCGTGCCGGTGTACCATTCGAACGCCGGACTGACGCGCAGGTGCGTGCCGTTGGCGCGGAGGACCGCGCCGTAGCTGAAGATCTGCTGCTGGGCGTTGCTGCTGATGTTGGCCAGGCCGTTGGAGATGTTTGAGCCGGCCGTGCCGATCTCGTTGCCGTGGCTGGCGCCGAGGCCGAGCGAGAGCTTCGAGAGCGTACCCTCACGGCCCTTGAACGGGCTCAGAGACACACGACCGGAGAGGGTGCGGTCACCGTCGAGCAGGTCGGCCGACGCGCCGCCGAAGTTGGTCGTGTTGTTGGCCACGCCGAGGAACGCGCCGAGGCGGTAGTCCAATGCGCCGAAGGCACCGAAGGCCTCGAGGCCGAGGTCGCGGTTGGTCTGCAGCTGATTCGGGAACGGCGACTCGTTGAAGTGCCGGTTGTTGCCCGGCTCGAGCGTCACTCCCGGCGCGAACTTGCCGAACTTCAGGCCGAACTCCGGCGAGAACCGCGCCGCGAAGAACGCGTCCCACAGCGAGACCGAGGTCGTGTTGTTCGTGCCCGTTCCGAACTCCGGCGTGATGTTGAAGTCGTAGATCGACGCGACCGTGCCCGTGAAGCTGGTGCGGATACGACGAAGCAGGATGCTGTCGCGATTCGGCGCACCGTCGTCGAAGAAGAGGCGACCATCCACCTGCACAAGACCGCGCAGCTTCAGGTCGTAGCTCTTGTCTCCGGCGGTGATGCCGAAGCCACTTGCGCCGGCGGAGACCACCGGCTGCTTCTTGGCGGCCGCGGCGGCCTCCTCCTCCTTGAGCTCCTGCTTGCGCTCGAGGACGCGGAGTTTCTGGTCGAGCGCGGCGATCTGCTCGCGCAGCGCCCTGATCTCGTCGGCTTCGGTCTGGGCCTGAGCCGTGGAAATGCCCGCGAGCAGCGCGCCCGAGGCGAGCGCCGCGCGGATGAAGAGACGGGTGTGATTCATGGACGGTGTGGTGTTCCTGGACACGTGGACCTCCAGTGGACTGGTCGGGCGCGAGATGCGGGTTCTGGCGGTGACGAAAGCCTCCGGGTGTGCCGGTCGGCTGGATAAATTCAGGCGCGGTCGCGCCGCGTCGGTGGCGAGGGCGCCGCATCGAGGCGGGTCTTCTCGGTCCGCTCGATCTGCGTGACCTTGCGGTCGTGCACGGTGATCTGAACGACGCCGTAGCTGAGCCCCTCGACCTTTTCACGCACGAGCGCGAGCCAGTCGGGCGCCACAGCCAAGCGCGTGCCGGCGGCATGTGAGGTCGTCATATGGTGTAGTCCTCGAAAAGGTCCTTGATCAGTCCCTCGACCGGCGCGAGCCGCGCCGGAAAAATCGGTGACGCCGGTGCCGCAGCCGAGCGGCGGCGCGCGGCCGACACGGGCACCGCCACGGGTCGCGGCGCGACGTGGGAATCCGCATACGGCAGCGGCAGGCCGTCCCGGCGCATCTTGCGCAGCGTCACCTCGACGACGTCGGCCAGGGTGTAGCGGTCGAGGATGCCGGCGATGGCGTTGCGCACATCCATCATGAGCATGCGCAGGCCGCAGTGGTCTTCGTCCGGGCAACTGCAGGGCTCGTAGGCGGACTGGCTCACGCAGCCAATCGGAGCGAGCGGCCCCTCGATCGCGCGCACGATCTGGCCGATCGGGAGCGACCGGGCCGGGACCCTGAGTCGGTAGCCGCCGAACTTGCCGCGACGACTTTCCACCCACCCTGCCCCGCGCAAATCGACCATGATCTGCTCCAGGAACTTAATCGGGATCTGCTTGCTGCCAGCGAGTTCCGTGACCTGAACGAGCTCACGGCCAACCTCTTGCGCGATCCCGAGTTCGATCAACGCACGGAGGGCATACTCACCTTTCTTGGACAGCTTCATAGTCGACGATTGGATAGTTGATTATTTCGGTAGGGTATGATCGCAAGGCTAAAGTTGATCATTTTCGTAGGATTAAAGATATACCCGGACGGTTCGCCCGACCCCAGCGAGGTTCGGGAGTAAACGGGTTGCCGGCACAGAGCGTTCGGAAACGATCGCTCTTCCGAGCGCGTCACTCTTCCGTCCACGGCACCCCGCCCCATGCGATTCACCCGTCCGTCGTTCCGCTGCATTACCCTGCTCGCCGCCGCCTTTGCCCTGACCGGAGCCATTTCGGCCGACGTGAGCTGTCCACCAGTTTTCGGGGATCACATGGTCCTGCAGCGCGACAAACCAGTCGCGGTCTGGGGCACCGCCGACGCAGGCGAGAGCATCGCGGTCGAGTTCGATGATCACTCCACCACCACGGCCGCCGCCGCGGATGGACGATGGGCGGTTCATCTCGACCCGCTCGCCGCCAGTGCCACGCCACGCACGCTCACGGTCCGCGGTCGGAATACACTCACCTACTCCGACGTGCTCGTCGGCGACGTCTGGCTGTGCTCCGGCCAGTCCAACATGGAAAAGCCGCTGGGCCCGCGCAAAGGCCAGCGACCGACCGACGACTCCGAAGCCGAGATCGCGTCGGCCGAGCACCCCCTGCTCCGTCTTTATCAGGTGCCCCAGGGCGGCCGGCCCACGGAGAAGATCGCCAGCCTGCGCTGGGTCGCGTGCACGCCCGAGACGATTGTCGGCACGCAGTTCTCCGCCGCCGGCTATTTCTTCGGCCGCGAGATCCAGCGGGAGCTCGGCGTGCCCGTGGGCCTGATACACGCGAGCTACGGCGGCACGATGATCGAGGCGTGGATGCCACCCGAGGCCTTCGCGTCGTCGCCCAAACTCGCTCCGCTGCGCGACCGCCGGTACTTCGCCTGGGTCGAGGGCGTGCAGGCGACCGAACTCCACCAGTCCATGATCGCGCCACTCGTGCCGTTCACCCTGCGCGGTTTCCTCTGGTACCAAGGCGAGGCCAACTGCATGGACGCCGACGACGCGATCTACGCCGCCAAGCTCGGCGCCCTCATCACGAGCTGGCGCACGCTCTTCCGCGACGAGACGGCGCCGTTCTATTTCGCGCAACTGGCGCCCTTCAACTACTCGGCGTGGGAGAAGTTCCAGAAATGGCTCACGCCGGAGGCGCTGCCGCTCTTCTGGGAATCGCAGGCCCGCGCGCTCGCCGTGCCGAACACCGCGCTCGTGGTGACGACCGATCTCGCCGGCGATGCCCGCGACATCCACCCCACGAACAAGCGCGATGTCGGCCTGCGCTTCGCCCGACTCGCGCTCTGGCGCACCTATGGGCGCGAACCCGACTTTCCCGGCTTCGCGCAGTTCGTCTCGTCCGAGTCGCTCGACGGCGGACGCATCCGGGTCCGGCTCAAGAACACCGGCGGCTCCCTGCACAGCCGCGACGGCCAGCCGCTCACGCACTTCGCCGTCGCCGGACGCGACAAGGCCTTCAAACCCGCGCACGCTGCGATCGACGGCGACACGATCATCGTCTCGAGCCCCGAAGTGCCCGCACCGCTGGCCGTGCGCTTCGGCTGGCACGAGACGGCCAATCCCAATCTCGTCAACGCCGCCGGACTGCCCGTCGTGCCCTTCCGCACCGACAGCTGGCGCGTGCAGATCGAGCGCCCGAAGGTCGACACCGCGGCGCCCGCACCTTCATCGTAAGGCCATGCTTCCGCGCCGTCTTGTCGGGCTTGCCGCCTTGGTGACCGTGCTCGCCGCGCCGGTGCTGCGCGGTGCGCCACTTGCCGAGGACGTCACGCAGCTGATCGTGAGCCTCGCGCCCTCGTGGGACGCTCCACGCGGCAAGCTGCTGCTGCTCGACCGCACGCCGGACGGTTGGCGGCCCGCCTCACCGGTCATCGCCGTGCTCTACGGCAAACACGGCCTGGCCTGGGGCCGCGGTGTGCCCGGCACCGAGGAAACCGGCCGGCACAAGCGCGAGGGCGACGGACGCGCGCCGGCCGGGCTCTTTGCCATCGGCACGATCTACGGCGACGACCCCCGCCTCCCGGACGGCGCGGACTTTCCCTACCATCAGGTCACCGCGCGCGACGCCTGGGTCGACGACCCGCAGCACCCTCTCTACAACCAGCACGTCGTGATCGATGACCCCGCGAATCCGCCGGCGTGGTTCGAGAAACACCGCATGCGTGTCGGCGACGCGGCCTTCCGCTGGCGCGTGGAGATCCGCCACAATGCCGAGCCAACGCTCGCCGGTGCGGGCAGTGTCATATTTTTCCACATACGCCGCGGCCCGGAGCGCAAGACCGCGGGCTGCACGGTCATGGCGCAGGATGATCTCCTGGCGATGATCCGCTGGCTGCGCGCCGACCGGAAACCGCACTACCTGCTGTTGCCGTGGGCCGACTACCCGCCGCGCGTCGCGACCTGGGGCCTGCCGCCTGTCGAGGCGGTCCAGGCGCTCGCGCCGTAGGCCGCCCGCTGGCGGACGGCCGTGAGGCACAGCCGTGTCGAAGTGGCGCCGGCGAGCGGGCGGCCTACGACACACGCGCGGCGGCGCGCCGACGCTCGAGCTCGGCGTGGACCTCGGGCTCCAGACGCTCGAAGCGCTGGTAGAAGAGCACCGGAATGGTCGCCGCGATGAAGCAGATCGCCGGCAGCCAGATCACGCCGAACTCGATCGCCCGGATCGATCCCGCCGACTGCGCGACCTTCGGCACATACCCCGCGGCATCGAGAATCCACATCGGGATGGCGCCACCGAGCCCGGCGCCGGCCTTCAGGCAGAAGGCCGCGCCGACGGCGGTGAGCAGGCCGGCGGCGCGAATGCCCGTTTTCCACTCGCCGTAGTCCACGCTGTCGGAGAGGACCGAAAACGGCATCGCCATGGCCGCGCCGCTGGCGATGAAGCCGAGGGCCCAGCCCGTCATGATGATGCCGAGCGAGTAGCCCTGCTGCACGCCGACCCAGATGAGCAGCTGGCCCAACGCCATGCCGGCGAGGCCGAGGGCCCAGACGTTGCGCTTGGACGTGACCCGGCACAGCCAGGGCAGCAGGAACGCCACGATGAGCGAGGCGAAGTCGAGGCCGTTGGCGAGCTTGAGCAGGTCGGGCCGGTGCAGCACGTATTCAAGAAAGTGGGGCGCGACGGTCACGCGCGAGATGAAGCCGATCCAGAAGAGCAGGCTGCTCGAGAAGATGATCAGCCACGGCCAGTTGCCCCGGATGGCCCCGAAGGTCCCGAGGATCGGCTGGGGTTTCGTCTCCACCGGCACGACCTCGCGCAGGTTGCGAAACGCGACGAGAAACAACGCGACCGCCACCACCGCAAACACCGGCACGGCCAGCATGAAGCCGCGCCGGTCGTCGCCCCCGCCGAGCCGGTGCACGAGCTCGAGCCCGGTCAGGTTGACGATGAGCACGCCGAGCTTGGAGCCGAACATGCGGAAGGTCGTGAGCGTGACGCGCTCGCGCGGGTCGGCGGTCAGGGCGGAGAGGATCGAGGTGACCGGCGTGTTGATCCCGGTGTAGAGGACGTTGACCGCGATATAGGTGACCGCGGCATAGGCGATCTTGGCGCGATATCCGAGGTCCGGCGTCATGAACGTGAGCACCGCGAACACCGCGAACGGCCCACACAGCCAGAGGAACCACGGGCGGCTCTTGCCCCAGCGGCTGCGGGTGCGGTCGAAGATGACGCCCCACACGGGGGCGTCGATCGCATCGACCCAGCGCGCGACGAGCAGGATGGTGCCGACGGTCGCGGCCGGGATCTGGTAGGTATCCGTATAAAAGTACGGCAGGTACCACATCACCCAGCAGAACACCAGCTGACCGGCGATGTCGCTCGCCGC
>JACSRI010000119.1 GCA_014879845.1 Opitutaceae bacterium | reverse complement strand
CGCATCGCACCCGAGACGCGCGAGCGCATCCTCGAGGCCGCCCGCAAGCTGCGCTATCGGCCCAACGCCGCCGCGCGCGCCCTGGCCAACCGCCGCATGGACACGCTGGGCGTCGCGGCGGTGATCGAAGGCGGAGAGCTCAACCAGTATTTCCTCGAGGTGATCAACGGCGTGCTCGACGCCGCCTCGGGTCACAACCAGAACACCACCGTCTTCACCCTGCACGACTGGGCCGGCGACGCGGCGCGCATTTCCCAGTTCTGCGACGGCCGCATCGACGGCATGGTCCTGCTCGCCCCCATCTGCTCGCGCGAGGTCGTCGATCATCTCCCGGACCACACGCCGTTCGTCTCGATCCACGCCAACATCGCCGCGCCGCCCGGCATGGTGAACCTCGAGTCCGACGAGGAGGCCGGCGCGTGCAATCTCGTGCGCCATCTCATCTCGCGCGGCCACCGCCGGATCATGCACATCTCCGGCCCGCGCGGGCTGCTTGGCGCGGAGCGCCGCATCGACGGCTACCGCCGCGCGCTCGCCGAGGCCGGGATCGCCTTCGACCCGACGCTGTTATTGGAAGCCGGATACACGACCCCGGTCGGCAAGGAGGCGCTCCGCGGCTGGCTCGCCCGCTCGCGCGGCGCACAGCTCCCCGAGGCCATCTTCGGCGCCAACGACGCCGTGGCCATGGGCTGCATCGAGGTGCTGGCCGAGGCCGGCATCCGCGTGCCCGAGGACGTCTCCGTCGCCGGCTTCGACGACACGCTCGGCGCCCGCACGACCGTGCCCCAGCTCACCACCGTGCGCCAGCCCCTGCGCGCGATGGGAGCGAAGGCGGTCGATCTGCTGCTCGAACAGATCGGAAACAACACCGCACGCCCCGCGGTCAAGCCGCCATCGCCCTACGTGTTTCCGACTGAGCTGGTCATTCGCGCCTCAGTCAGCACTCCGCCCACCGCGCCACGCATGGTCCCGGCGCGGACCTGACCGGGCCGGTCAGAACGGGAATCCCAGCGAGAAATGCAGCTGGCCGGTGTCGTCGCCGGTCTCGCGCACGACGTTGTATCCGTATTCGAGCCGGATCGGCCCGATGAGCGAGTTGTACCGCAGGCCGGCGCCGACGGAGACGCGCAGCTCGTCGCCGGGATAGTTGTCGATCGACGCACTGGTCAGGCCGGCGTCGACGAAGGCCAGGGCGGAGAGGCGCCCGATGAGCGCGGCCTCCAGCTCGAGGTTGGCGATCGTGGACACCTCCGCCCCGATCACCTCGCCGGTCTCGCCGCGCGGCGCGGCCGTGCCCTCGGCATACCCACGCACGGTGGTGTCGCCGCCGGGGAAAAAGCGCTTGTTGATCGGGATCTCCTGCGTGCTGTCGCCGAAGCCCCAGATCACGCCGTGGCGCAGGCCCGCGTGCAGCACGGCGGTGCGCCCGACGCGTGCGTGCCACGAGGCCTTGAGGTCGAGCTTCTGGTAGTTGACGTCGCCGCCGAGCGCCTGCGCCGCGGTCTCGAGCGCGAGGCTCAGCTCGTATCCGCCCTTTGGTGTCAGGGGGTTGTCGCGCCGGTCCTGCGAGATGTCGAAGGTGATGGCGCCCACCCGCGAGTCCTCCGGCGCCTCGTCGCGGAGGTCGGGGACGACATCCTCCGCGCGCAGGGACTCGAACTGATAGCGCCCGGCCACGTCGACGCCGAAACGCTCGGAGTGCCGCCTCGCGCCCACGCTCACGCCGGCCTCGATGCGATCGAAGGACACCTCCTCGCGGTCGAGCCCGTAGGCGCGCATGTTGGCCGTCGCCGTGGTCCCGAAGACCTGGGGCACGGTGAGCTGGTACTCCGCCGACTGCGACTTGGTCGACTCCACGATCTGGAGACGCCCGCGCTCGGCCCGGCCGAACTGGTTGGCGTGAAACACCTCGAGGCCGCCGCGCCACCGCTCGTAGCTGCCGTAGCCGGCGAGCAGGCCCGCCTCCAGGCGCTTGGACGGACGCAGCTGATAGGTGAGGTCCCAGAGGTCGGGCGCCTGCTCGTCCACATCGGCCCGCACGGCGGAAAACGCGCCCAGGCTGCTGAGGCTGAGCCGGTCGGCCTCGACGCGGTTGCGGTCGAAGAGCTGGCCTGGCCGCGCGTCCGTGGCGCGCCGCAGCACCGACTCGCGCGTCTGTTCGTCGCCGGCGAATCGCACCTCTCCCACCCGCACGAGCGGGCCGGTGCCGACGCCGAGGTCTAATGCATGCAGGCGCTCGTCCCCGGCATCCCGGACCGAATCGCCCGCCACATGGACCTCGGCGTTGGCGTAACCGTGCGCATACAGCTCGAGGTGCACCTGATGGACCAGATCCTGCCGCGCCAACGTCGAGTACACTCCGCCCACGGCCGGGCGAACGCGCGCCTCGACGGCCGATCGCACGTCCTCGGGCAGGTCGCCCGTGAGTCCGACCGAGCCGAGGCGATGCAGCGGACCCTCCTCGATCTGCAGCCGCACCGACACGGCCCCGGTCGCGTCATCGACGGTCTTCTCGGCCACGACGACCCGGGCATCCATCCGACCGAGCCGGCGCAGCCTCACGCGCACGCTCTCGCACCCGCGGTCGAGGCTCTCGGCCGAAAACTTCCGCGCCTTGCGCCCGCCGAGCAGCGCACCGTCGTTCACAAAATAGCTCCGGACTTCGGCCGCGCTGATGCTGGTGAGCCCGTCGACCTGGAGCTGGTCGTAGAAATAGAGCACGCCCGGCGTGATGGAAAACTCCGCGTCGACCGCGGCGAGATCGCGCGGCAACTCCGGCAACCCCGGCGCCGACCAGGGGTAGGCACGCGCCGATCCGTCCTCAAGGCGCAGCCGGACCGTGCCGGAGGCCCGGAGGAAACCGTCGTCGATGAGGGCGCTCTGCAGCACGAGCACGGCATCCTCGATGAAGGCCGCATCGAGCACAGGCAGGGGCCGGCCCTCGGGCTCGAGCACGCCGAGGAGTTCGCGCAAGTCGCGGTTCTTGACCCACCAGAAACCGCTCACACGCACGCGCGCCGCCGCGGGTTCCGCGCCGGGCGGTTCCCCTGGGCCCGGATCGGCCTCCGCCCGACCAGCCAGCGCCGCGACGACGAGCATCCACAAAATCACGACACGCGGCCACGCATGGCGTCGGGCGGGACGATCAGGCCTGGGCACCGGAGGGCTCATCGGTTGATCAGGCGGAACTTGATCCCGCCGTTGTAGGCATCGAACCGGTCGTACTCGCCGACGATCGACCAGCGGCCATCGAGGTCGTACTGCACCGAGATGGTCTCGCGGCCCTCGCGGGTGAAGTCTTCACCCGAGCGGATGCTCAGTCGCTCGTCGCCGCCGGCACCGCCGCCGAGACCGAGCCCGGCCGCGAGATTGCGGCCCAGGAACATGGCCAGCCGGCTGGCGCGGTCGGACGAACCGATGGTGTGGGACTCGTCCGGCACCGCCCCGGTCGTGAGCATGAGGAAGACCTGCTGCGAGGTCAGCGGCGGGTCGCTCGTGAACAGCAGCCGCGGCTCGCTCGCCGGTCCGCTCGCCTCCATGCGTATGTCGTAGCCCATGACACGCCCCTCGCCGCTCACGACCAGTCGCGGCTCGTAGGGATTGTCGCGCGTGAGGGTGACGAGGACCTGCTCGACCGGCAGGCTGCCGAACGGGAAGATCACGACGCCACCGGTGCCCCACACCCAGCCCTCGGCCCGCGGCTCGGCCAGCGTGCCGGTGAGGCGCAGGTCGGTCGAAAGGACGTCCTTGTAGAACGGGGTGATGAGCTGGAGAAAACCCTCGCCGTGCACCGCGACATCGAGCTGCCAGTCGGCGAAGGGCTTCTCCTCGATGCTGAAATACGGCGGTCGCGTCGACGGGCTGTCCACACCGCTCGGCATGAGTTCGAGCAGGTCGGCGCGATACAGGCTCGGCCCGAAATCGACGCGGCCGGTCACCCGTGCCGGCAGCTTCGGGAGCTTGCGCAGCTCGAGATCGAGCTCGGTGCGGACGATCAGTCCCGCCCGCCGCACGAGCGGCACGCGTGAACTGGTCAGCCGCAGGCCAAACGCGGTGTGGCCCGGCTCGCTCAGGTCGGCCTGACCCGTTAGCTTCATCGGTTGTCCACCCAGGAGGCCCTCGAGTCCGTTGAGCGTCACGACGTAGCCGGCGAAATCGAGTTCGCTGTTCACCTCGCGGACCGACCCGAGCGGGCCGATCGGCCGCAGCGCCGCATCGTGCAACCAGATGCGGCCGGAGAGCCCGTCGCCGGGCGCGTGCGCGACCTTGATCGAGACCTCGCCGACGGGCGCCAGTTCGGTCGGGAAGATGCGCGAAGCGATCGCGATGGGCAGCGGGTTGGACGCGAGTTCGAACGTCGCGCCCCTCCAGGCGACGGACCCGGTCTCGCGCCACGTCGACCAGACCTCCCACGGCGCCCGGCCGGTCAGCGTCACCCAACGATCGTCCACGGCGACCATGCCCTCGGTGATCGCCAGGCCGGCATCGTCCGCGGCGACGGTGAGTTTCAGACCGGCGAGATCCGGCAGCTGGCCGCCCGCGGCCGTCATCGGCGGAGGACGCACGGTGGCGGCGGCAAAGGTCGCCTCGCCACGCGGGGCGCCGAGCGAACCGGTGAGCCTGCAGTCCAGGCGCGGCTCCTCCACCGACCACCCGGTGAGATCTGCGATCGATTTCCAGAAAACGGGATTGGGCTCGGACTTGAGCTCGAGCGAGATCGCCCCGTCGCGCCGCAGCGCCGCATGAAAACCCGCGTCGCTGCCAATGATCTCGAGGGGCACGCGGCCGGTGCCCCGCAGGACGACACCACTCGCGTCGGCCACGCGCACCGAGCCCAGGGCGAGGTCGCCCATCTGCGTGACGAAATCAGCCTCGACTGCATAGACCGCACCCGCCACCGGCGTGTAGGTCGCACGCGCCGTGCCCTCGATCCGGGCCGGCCCGTGATCCCACGCCGCCCGCACCTGCAGGGATTCGATCCGACCGCCGCGTATGGCCTCGGGCAGCACACCGCCGAAGCGCCGACCTTCGAGGCCGCGCACGACGAAGTCGACCTCTCCCACCGACGGCCAGCGCAGGCGGGCCTCGCCCGCGATCTCGAGCCCGTCGCCTTCCAGACGCCACGGAGCCACTTCGACCATCCGCAGCGCCGGCTCGAGACGCGCGATGACCGGCTCGGCCAGATGCCACCATTCGCCCTCGGCATCGACCCAGCGCAGCTGCTCGATCGATCCGCGCAACGCCCCATCAGCATCGCGTCGCCCACTCACCGCGAAAGGCAGCGTGCCGCCGCCCGCGAGCCCGAGCTCCCCGTCCGCCGCGACCTGCACGCCTTCGCCACTCCATGACGCCCGTCCGCTCACCCGGCGCCCCGATGTCCACTCCAAGTCCTGGATACGCATCGAGCCCCGGTGCCGCGGCGACGCCCATGGTCCCTCGACCGAGGCCTCGAGTTCGATACGCTCGCACGTCGGCAGGTCCGGCGCCGCGACGCGCCAGGCGATCGCCGGCACGACGGCCCGCACGTGCGCCTCGCGCACTTCGCGCCCGCCGAAGTCGATGGTGAAGGAGGCCTCGCTGCGATTCTCGCCACCCAGGTCGACCACGGCCGAGTCGACGACGACTTCGTCTCCGCGCCACGCACCGGCGAGCGCCAGCTGGATCGGCTCGAGTTCGCGCCACGCGAGGCCGTCGCCACCGAGCGAGAACTCCACCTCGGCTTCCCCGCCGGCGGTCGGCCGGACCTTCGCCCGCCCCGACACTCGACCGCGCGCCTCAAGTGCCGGGATGGCCGCCAACTCGCCCTCGAAGGCGAACTCGGCCGGTTCGCCCGCAAGTCCGCGCGCCAAGACATACTCGACCGGCTGGGAAAGCGCCGCACGCCACCGGGGCAGGTCCACCTGTATCGACTCGATGCGGACGCGCTCGAGGTCGCCGGAGGCACGCACGTCCACCGCGATGGCCGGCCAATCGGAACCACGCTCCGGTTCGGCCCGCGCGCTCACGGCCAGGGTGAAGGCGGTGCGCGACCACTGCGCCTCCACACGGCCCTGCGCCGGCCCGTAGCCCGTCAGGCCCAGGTCGGACGATGGCACACTGACCGCGTCGGCGAGCAGGGTCGCGCGGTCGGGAAGCCGCCCGGTCGGGCCGAATTCCGCAGAGACCTCGAAGGGATTGCCCCGCCACGTGAGCCGGCCCCGAATCGTCGCGCCCGCGTGCTCGGGCAGGGTGATGGTGGCCTCGGCCGTCGCCTCGCGGTCCGGCACGCGCGCGTGGACGGCGAAGTGGCCCGGCATGGATCGCACGATCGAGGCAACACCGTCGATCTTCCGTCCCGGCATCCGTGCCGTGCCCTGCAGGCTGGCGCCGTCCCAGATCAGCGACTCCAGCACGCACGACTCCGCCCCGGCGACGATCGTCGCGCGCCCGACGCGCGCATTCGGCAGCCAGGCATCGAGCGTGGTCCACAGCTCGTCCACGCGCCGGATCAGCCCGGCCGCTCCGGGCGGCTCGGCCGGCGCAGGGCGCGGGCCGGCCGCGACGCGCACGTCGACCTGCCCCACCGTGAGTCGCGGGCCGGCGGGCACCGGCGTGCGCCCGCGCGGAAACACCAGGAGCACAGGCGCGCGCGCCTCATCGACGCCCACCTCGACGCCGTCGCGGGCAAAACGGATGTCGCGATAGGTCGCACCGTGCCACCCATGAGTCTCCCACGAGCCGATCGTCACCCCCTGCCGTGCGGCCACGCGCACCACAAGCGGAGGCAGCCACCACGGAAGCGTCACCGCACCCACGCCGACGGCCGCGACCGCCCCCACGACCAGACGCCGCCAAAGGCGGCGGCGGCGCGGCGGCGAGGTGGGCGCTGGATTCATGGTGCGGTGCGACACAAGCAAGCGGCAGCGTCGCCGACCAGCCGGTTCGCCGAACGTTCCACGAAAGCCGTGTGCCCCCGTTACGCGCCGGGACCCGCCCGAGGCTGGTCCACACGCATGGCGGCCTCGCCGTCGGAGAACTGCACGCGCACGGACTGCCCTTCCGCCAGGCCCGCCCGGGCCGGGACCGGGCGCCCGTCCTGATCGCGCACGATCGTGTAGCCGCGGCGAAGCACCGCGTCGGGATCGAGCTGCGCCAGGCGCGCGGCGAGAGTCTCGAGTCTGTCGCGCTTGGCCGCGAGCGCGAGGTCGCCCTCGCGGACAAAGCGCGTCGCCACGGCGCGAAACCGCTCACCGAGCCGCTCGAGCCGACGCTCCGGCGCGACCGCCGCCATCCGACCAGCCGCCTCCACGACACGCCGCTCGCGCCGGTGCAGGTCGACTTCGATCGCGTGGCCGAGGCGGTTGGCCACATCGTCGAGCTGAAGCAACGCGCGCTCGAGCCGCGCCCGCGGCGAGACCGTCGCGAGGCGTCCGCGGGAGATCTCCACCTGGTCCCGGAGCCGGCGGATCGTCTCGTCCGCCGTGCCGTCCAGTCCGTCCCAGGCCTGGCGCAAGCGCTCGATCACGGCGAGGAAACCACTGCTGATCAACTCGGCCGCGGCGCTCGGCGTCTCGGCGCGCACGTCGGCCGCGAAGTCGCACAGCGTGAAGTCGATCTCGTGTCCCACGGCCGAGACGATCGGTATCCGCGATCCGGCCACGGCACGCACGAGGGGCTCCTCATTGAAGGCCCAGAGGTCCTCGAGGCTGCCGCCGCCCCGCCCGATCACGAGCAGGTCGAAGTGCGGGCCCGCCGGCGACTCGGCGAGTTCGTGCGCGAGTTCGAGCTGCGCATACAGCTCAGCCGCGGCACCCTCGCCCTGCACCTTGGCCGGGAGCACCACGAGGCGCCCGCGCCACTGGCGGCGCTTGAGGATCCGGATGAAGTCCTGGACGGCCGCGCCGGTCGGCGACGTGATGAATCCCACCGTGCGCGGCATCGGCGGCAGGGATTTCTTGCGGGCCGGATCAAACAGACCCTCCTCGGCGAGGCGCGCCTTCAGTCGCTCAAACTCCTGCTGCAGCCGGCCCCGGCCGTCGTCGATCGCGGCGCGGATGAGCAGCTGGTAGTTGCCACGCGGCTCGTAGACACTGATCTCGCCGAACACGATGAGCTGCGCGCCGTCGCGCAGCAGGTCGCCGACACCGCTGCGCGCCACGTCCCCGCGGAACATCACGCAGCTGATCTGGCTCTCCGCGTCCTTGAGGGAGAAATACACGTGGCCGCTGGCCTGGTGCCGCACATTCGACACCTCGCCGCGCACCCAGCAGGGCGTGATGCCGCCCTCGAGCAGTGCCTTGATCCGGCGCGTGAGTGAGGCGACCGACTCCACGGCGGCGCCACCATCCTCCTCGCGCACGAGGCGCGGGCGGGATTCGCGGATCGAGTAGTTCGAACGGGCCACGGGAGCGGCTGGATCAGGCCTTCGGCGGGTTGTGCTTGTCGTCGAGGTCGTCGCGGGAGTCGTCCGCCTCGATCTCGCCGTGTTCACTGACCTTCATGTGTGCGCGTCGCTGCAGGTGGCGGCGCAATGCGCGGATCCCGACCACGATCGCGACGAGCACGATCACGCCCACGATCACCTGCGTGAGGCTTCCGGTCGCGAGGCTGGACTTCGCGCCCGCGCTCGCCGCGACAAACGCCGACGCCATCAAACCGCACACGGGGACCGACACGGCCAAGTAGATGCCAAACGGCACCCGGCCTAGCGCCAGCAGGTAATGCTGCATGCAGAAGGGCGGGCCCGGCGTGATGCGGATGAGCAGCGTCGCCATCCAGCGGTGTTTCTCCGGGATCTGCGGAATCGCATAACCAAAGCGGCGCGCCAGGCGCTCGACCACGGGATGCAGCACCCCGCGGGCGAGCAGGTAGGAGAGCGCGATATTCGCGCTCATCGCGAGCACCGTGCCGCCGATCGCGATCGAGAGCGGATACGTCGCACCGGCGGCCACATAAAACGGCGACATCGGGGCCCCGACCGCCGGGAGCACGGCCAGGGCCGAGAAGAAGAGCACCGGACGGTCCTTGATCGGCGCGAGCACCGCGACCCAGTCGACCCGGCGCAGCACAAACCACCCGGCCGCCGCCGCGCCGAGCGCGAGCACCGCGAGCACGAGCCACTGCCACACCTTGAGCCTGGGAATGCGGAACGCCACACCGGGATTCATCACGCCGAGGCGGGCCGAGGCTACACAAAACTCCGAGGCGCAACGACCTCGGCCCAGCACCCTTCGCATTTGTCTTCGCCTCGCGGAGCCGTCTCCCTTGCCTGCACCACCCTCCCATGGCGACGTCCCCGCCCCAGGATCCGAATCCCTCGTCCGTCTGCGCAGCCAGCACGCATCGCCTGCGCGAGGTGATCCTTCCGTCGGCTCTGCTCATGGGAGACCTTGTGTGCGCAGGAGGAGGACTGGTCGCCGGCTACATGATGCGTTTTCACACGCCGATCGCTGACCTCGGCATACGCGTGCCCGATGCGACGCTTCCGCGTTACCTGCCCATTCTGCAACTCGGCATCGTGCTGCTCGTCGTGACCTTCGCCTATCTCAGGCTCTACGACCCGCGCCTGCTGCTGCGCCGCGACTACAGCCTGAACCTGATCCTCAAGGGCATGGCATTCTGGCTCGCCGCCTACCTCGGCCTGTCGCTCGCGATCAAGTTCGACCCGCCGATCTCGCGACTGCTCGCACTTGTGGCGTTCGGCACGACACTGCTGTTTCTCTATGTCTGGCGCACCGGATTCTACGCACTGCTGACGCGCACGCGCCTGCTCGAGCGCGTGAAGCGCCGCGTCCTGATCCTCGGCTGCGAGACACGCGCGCTGGAGTTCGCCATCGAGGTCGCGGGCAGCGCGGCCCACCCGTTCCAGATCGCGGGTTTTGTCTCGCTGCCGGGTGAAGATCCCGAGCGCGCCGGCATCCCCCGCGCGCGCCACCTGGGACCGTTCGACCAGATCTCCGCCGTCCTTGAACGTCACCAGATCGACATCGTCGTGACGGCCACGCTCGACATTCCGCGCGACGTGCTGGCCGCCACGATGGAAGCCTGCGAGCGCCGCTACGTGGAGTGGAAGATCATCCCATCGGCGTTTGAGTTGTTCGTGTCGAACCTCCAACTCGAATCGTATGGGGGCATACCCATCCTCGGCGTAGGCCAGCTGGCCATCCGTTCGCTTTTCAATCGGGCGATGAAGCGCGCGATCGACATCGCGGGAGCGCTCGTGGGTCTCGCCGTGGGTCTGCCGCTCATGCTGGCCGGTGCGCTGCTCGTGCGCCGCGAGTCGCCCGGGCCCGTGCTCTTTCGCCAGACGCGCATCGGAGCCAATCATCGGCCGTTCACCATGCTCAAGCTGCGCACGATGCGCGTCGGCGCCGAGCGCGAGGACAACGCCCGCCAGAGCACGACCGTCGATGATCCGCGCGTGCTGCGCATCGGCCGCATCCTGCGGCGCTGGAACATCGATGAGATGCCCCAGTTCTGGAACGTGCTCTGTGGCGACATGAGCCTGGTCGGCCCGCGGCCGGAGCGTCCGTACCACGTGGATTCGCTGTCGCGAAAGATCGCCCACTACCTGCCGCGCCACCTCGTGAAGCCCGGCATGACCGGCTGGGCCCAGGTGCGCGGCTGCCGCGGTGATTCCGACCTCGAGCGCCGCCTGCAACTGGATATCCACTACATCGAAAACTGGTCGCTGCTCTTCGACCTGCAGATCATGTTGTTCACCCTGCTCCACTGGCGGGCGCCGGAATAATCCGATCTCCTCGTGACCGAAAACACATCCCCCCTGCCGCGCTGGGATCGACCGATCGGGGTCGTCCTGCTCGGACTTCCAGCGCTCATCATCATCGCGGCGACGCTCGCGCCGGACGGCGCGACGCGGATTTACACATGGCCCTGGGCGTTCTACGTGCAGGCCGCGATGCTGGCGCCGTGGGGTTGGTGCGCGTGGAGCACGGCACGCGGAGATGCCGGCTTGCGTGTGGGCTGGACGATCGCCCTGCCGCTCGTCGCCGCACTCGGCGTCTCGATCGTCGCAAGCGCGCACCGCCACGTCGCCTTTGAAGCGGCCCTCGTGCTGGCCACCCCGCTGCTCTTGATCCCATTCCTTGCCCGGGCTTGGCGGTGCGCCTCCCCCAGGCAGCAACTTACCGGCGCGCGCCTGGCCGGAGCCGCGCTCGCCCTCGTCGCCACGACAAGCCTGATCCGCTGGCTGGCGCACGCACCCGACTCAAACGTTTTCGCCTGGTTTCTCACCCAGCGCAACCCGCACCCCCTGGGCCACTGGAACTACACCGGCGGACTCGCGCTGCTCCTGCTGCCGATCGCGGTGCTGCTGACGTGGCGTGAGAGAGGAATCGCTCGTGCAGCCTGGAGCGTATCCGCGATGCTCGGACTGGCGCTGCTCGTGAGCGCCGGCAGCCGCGGCGCGGTCCTCGGGCTCGCCACCGGCGCCGCACTCACGGCACTGGCGGCGATCCTTCGCAGCCGACTTTCCGGGCGTGCGCTCGCGCTCGGATTTGCCTCGATGCTCCTGCTCCTCGCGGTGGCGTTCATGGCCAACCCGCGGTTGCGCCAACTCATCATCGATCCGGCGGGCGCGCTGACGCTCGGAGCCAGCGAGCAGCAGCGCCTCGGGTTCATCCTCACCGGCATCGCCATCGCCAAGGCGCATCCCGTCGCCGGCATCGGCCCGGGCGCGACGCCGTATCATTATCCCGGACACCGCGTCGACCTGCCAGGCAGCCTGGAGAACTCCTTTCAACTGCACTGCGGTCCGATCCAGTGGTGGGTCGACACAGGCACCCTTGGCCTGCTCGCGCTCGTCGTCGCCGGCGGGAAGCTCATGCTGAGCCTCTGGCGGGCCCGCCGCACGATTTCGCCCACCGGCGTCGCCGCACTCGGCCTGCTGGGCGGCTACGGAGGCCTGTGGCTGACCGACTACCAACTCGATGCACCGATCTTTCCGGCCGTGCTCGCGCTGGCGGTCGCAGTCCTCGTTGCCGAGTCGTGTTCGGAGGTCAAAGTCAACTCCGCTCCCGCCCGAAAGTCCGCGCTCGTCTTCGCGGTCACGCCGCTGGTCGGCGCGTTTTTCCTGATCGGTTCGTGGCAGGCGCGCGCCACATTCGCGAGCGCATGGCACGCCAAGGACATCGGCGACGCCAACGGCTTCCTCAAGGGACTCCGCACCGCCGCCGACGCCGCGCCGTGGCAACCCTACTACCAGAATCACCTCGCCCGCGCGCTCGCCGGGATCGCCGCCCACCTGCCTCCGGAAACGGCCGCGGCCCTGCGCGCCGAAGCACGGGCGGCCTGGGAGCGCTCGCTCCTCGCAGCGCCGGCGCAAGATCATCCGTGGCTGAACCTGGGGTGGCTGGCACTCATGGGGGGCCACCCCGCAGATGCGGCCGAATACCTGACGCGCGCCGCAGCAATCCAGCCGCGCAGGACCGGCCTTGGGTTTGCCACAGCGATGACGCGCATCGCGCTCGGACAAGAAGATGCTGCCGCCATCGCTCTTGCTCGCGAGATCCGGCTCGATCCGGGCTTCATCACATCGCCCGCATGGCGGGAGCCGCCGCTCGATACCCTGCGACCGCGCGTCCTTGTCCTGCTCGAAAAAGGCTGGCTGCCCGGCGCCCAGGATCCGGGAGCCGCGGGTGATGCATCGATCGCTACCCTCGGGCGATGGTGGTGGAAACAGAAACAGGCGCCGGCACGTGCCGCGCTATCCGCCGAAAAATTCGCCGCACTCCTTTGCATCGACGACCGCACTCTCGATCTCGAGCCCGGCACTCTGCCCGCGGGGCTCGCGGCCCTACGCGACTCATGGCGAACGGGCCGCCCTCCTTCGCGTGACTTGGTGCCTCCGGATCTCGCCGCCGCGTGGGACACGCACGTGAGCTCGGCTGGCCAGGTGGCGTTCTCCGACCTTCTGCGCTCGTTTCCGGGCACGGCGACTCGCCGGGTCGACCGCCCAGCTGACGGCATCCTGTTCCGCCAACTCGACGGCGACCGGCTCAGTGACCTAACCGAGTTGCCCGTCTCGCCCCTGGTCTCCCTGATGCGCCCGCTTTTTCCCGTGCCTGTTCTGGACGAGTATTTCGCCCGGCCGTCTCGTGGCGACGCGACTCCGGCCGGGCCTTGACCCGGTCGCGCCCGACTTCCGCCGCACCTCCCGATGCCCACTTCATCCCGCGAATCAGCCGCCCTTCACTTGGATCCGGTTCGCACTCCACGATCGCATATCCGACCTCTGCTTGTCGTGTGGCTTCTCGTCGCTGCCGCCCAACTGTGGTTCGTGGCACGGCTGGGAAACGACATACCCCATTGGGATCAGTGGGGATCCGAGGGTCGTGACCTGTATCCAAAATGGCATGATGGATGCCTCAAGTTCTCAGACCTCTTCCGGCCGCACAGCGAACACCGGATCGCATTCACCCGCGCGCTAAACCTTGGCCTCTTCATCGCCAATCAAGCGTGGGATCCCCTGGTCCAGCTTCTCGTCGGCGTGGGCTTGCGTGCCCTGGCGGCCACGTGCGTCGCCCGACTCCTGATCACCGGTATCCCGCGAGCGCACCAGTGGCTGCTCTCTGCTGCGACGGCCGTCATCTTCCTTCCCTTGCTTGCCTGGGAGAACGTGCTCTGGGGCTTTCAGAGCCAGGTGACGTTCTCGATCATCCTGGTCACATCGGGCTTCGCCCTCATCGCCCATGCACCGCCTGATGGATGGAGACACGCGGTGGGCTGGCTGCTGACCGGGCTCTCGTCGCTGGCGATGGGCGCCGGCCTGACCGCGTTTCCGGCGCTCCTTTTCTGGCTGCTCCTCCGGCTGCGCGGCGCCGATCGACCCGCGCGACGCACGTGGTTGATGTTGCTTGGATTGGCTGCCGTGTCCGCGCTTCTCTTCTCGCCCGCACCGGGACACGACCCGCTCAAGGCCGGAACGCCGTCCCAGGCGATCGTCGCCACTCTTCGGGTACTCGCGTGGCCCCATGTCGGCATGCCCGTAGCGACGCTCGCGACCATCGCCCCCATCCTTGCGGTGCTGGGCATCAGGCTGGCTCGCGCCGACACGCTCCGCCCCGGCGAATCGGCGACAATCCTGCTTGGGACCTGGGCCCTGCTGCTGGCGGCCGCACTGGCCTGGAGCCGGGGAGCGGGGGATGCATTCACGGCCGTGATACCTTCGCGTTACATCGATTTCCTGATGCTGCTCACGATAAGCGCCCTGTCGGGCCTCCTCTGCCTGATGCGATCGTGGCCGAGCTTCGGCCGTCTCCGGACGGCCTGGATTGTCGGCGCGTGGGCGGTATTCATCACCGTTGGACTGGTCGGCGTGGCCACCGAAACCTGGCGTTGGGTCATCGGGCCCCGCTGGGATGCGCCCAATGCTCCGGCGATGCGAGCCGCCGCCTTTCAGACAACCGGCGATCCCACCGTATTCGCAGGGGTTCCGCGGATGTTCTGGCCGAGCCCAGATCTCGACCTCATGCAGCAGGTGCTGCACGACACGCGCCTCGCAGGCCGGCTGCCACCGACCTTTCAACCGGATCGTCCCCCCGGTCCGTTCGGCCGCGGCACGCGATGGATCCTCGCGCACGCAAACGCCGCGGCGTTCCTGTCGATCTTGCTGGCTCTCGCCATCGCGTGGATCCCAGTCCGGCCGCGGCGCCCTTCAGGCACCACAACACCGATACCGGATCCATCGGATTGAGTCGTCTGGACTACCCTACGCGAGCGGCGGCTACAGGACACCCAGCGTCGCGAGCAAAGAGCTGAGTTCCCGCCGAAAACGCGCGGCCGCAAACGTTGTCGCATGGGTCCGGCAGACATCGGAATCGAAACTGGCCGCCATCGGCTCAAACCTCCGTACGGCATCCATCATGCCGTCCACCGATGCCTCGTCGAAAAAGACGCCAGTTCGCCCGTCGATGACCGTTTCCAGCGCCCCGCCCGCCCTCAGCGCAATCACCGGTCGGCCGGCAGCCTGGGCTTCCACCGCGGTGATGCCAAAGTCTTCCATCTGCGGATGCAAGAAGGCACGCGCGCTGCCCATCAGCGCCGCGACCTCGGCGTCGCCAAGCCGGCCTCGAAACTCCACCGACGGGGCAGCGGCCTCCTTGAGGCGTCCGAGTTCAGGCCCGTCGCCGACGACGACCAAGCGCCGTCCCAAGCGCGAGCACGCCTCTACGGCGAGATCGACGCGCTTGTAGGAAACCAACTCCGCCACGACCAGGTAATAGTCCCCCACCGCGGTTGTTGGCGCAAATCGGTCGACTGCGACCGGCGGATGGATGACCACCGCCTCGCGGCCGTAGGTTCGGCGTATCCGGTCGGCCACTGTAGCAGAGTTCGCGATGAAATGATCGACGTTGGCGGCAGCCCGCAGGTCGAATCGGCGCAAACCGGCGAGAGTCCGGCGAAAAAGCCACCGCCCGCCGGGACCGAGTCCGGCCGATCGTCTGGCATAGTCGTCGGCCTGATCCCAGAGATACCGCGGCGGCGTGTGGCAGTAACAAACATGCACGCACCCGGGGGGCCTGGGCATGCCTTTGATCAGTGCCGCATCGCTGGAAACCAACAACCGAGTGCCTTGCGGCACGCGCAACCTCCGAATCGCCCACGGAAAGAGGGGCAGGAGTTTCCGATGCTCGACCCAGCGCGGCGCAATCAGGCCGAGCGGCGAAATGGTGAAGCGCCGATCAACGAGGTCACCGCCGAGCGCCGCGCGATTGAGCACGAGCGTGGAGACCGGCGCTCCTGGAAACAACGACGCGATCTCTTCCATGGTGCGTTCACCACCCCGTCGGGCTGCGAACCAGTGGTGAGCCAGGCGCACATCATCATGCTGCGAGTCGATTGATTTCACGAGAAACGGGAAGGCGGCCCTAGAGATCGAGCCAGCGCACGGCCGCCAGCTTCACAAGCGACACGGGGAGTCGCCACGGAGCATACTCTCGATGCAGCATCACTTCGTTGCGGGCCGAAAGCAGGCGCACCTCACGCGACATTTCGCGGCGATTCGACGCCCACCCGCGTCCATGCCAGGCCTCGGCACCGTGCCAGACACCGATTCGCCTTCCGGCACGCCTCAGGCGCAACGAAAGCTCCACATCTTCCTTATAGGCCAGATAGCGCTCATCCCATACCGCACCTCCGGACAAGGCGGTGGCGTGCAACTCAGGCACACGCGCCATAAAGAAAGCACCACACAACGCGGGCACCGGCTCCACGATGTCGCCCGGGGACGACGCGTCTCCCCGTCGATCACGCCAACCCGTCCAGTGCGGAAACAGCCCGGTCGAGTCGACCTCGCCCGTCGCCGCACCGCGCGCAAAGTCCCAGCGCATCAATCGCACCGACCAGGCCGAGAGATCATGGGCGCGCGCTTCTTTCGAAAAGATCCGCAGGCGTTCGAGCAGGCGTGGAGGCATGATCACATCGGGATTCAGGAACAGGACCAAGCCGGTGCGCAGGCCCAGCCGACGCCAACCCTCGTTATTCCCCCCCGCAAACCCCGCGTTGCGACCCAGCGCGACGAACTCCATGTCTGCGCGCCCCTGCCATACGCGCATCCAACTGATGTGGTCCGAACCACAGTCCACGACGACAGTCTTCTCCGCCGGTTGCGTCTGCGCCGCCAGCGCCTCGAGGACCGGGCCGATCGTCCGCTCATGATTGCGCGTCACGACGACCACTCCGAGGGCTTCGGTCATACCCCGCCTCCATGCCGCCGCAAAAGCGTCGACGTTCGCCAACACCCCGTGCGGCGGTAGCGCTCCACGATCTCGCGGTATCGCCATGCCCTGAACCACCCGGCTGCCAACCGATCGACAAGTGAGACCCGGGGGCCGAAGTGGCTCGCGACGATTCGTCGCATTTCGTCAGCCATCGCGCCGGTGTCCTGCGAGAGTTGCCCCGCACGCACCCGAAAGTCCGCAACATGGGCGTCGACAAAGGCCAGCCGCGCGCCACGCCCAACGACCCGCACCCACCAGTCGAAGTCCGCAGCCAGCCGATATTGCGTATCCAGCGGACCGATCTCCTCCAGCAGTCGTCTCCGGGCGATCGTGCCCTGCTGTGATAGCGCAGCCACACCGGCTGCCATCAATCGGCGCAACATCGAAGGCCGGGCCGCCACTGGAAGATATCCGAGGAAGCCACCTGCCTGACTCAGAAATCCCACGCGCCCATAGGCCAGATCGACACCCGGGTCACCGGTCATCAGGTCGACCACCTGCCGCATCCCCGCGGGCTGCCAGAGATCATCGTCGTTGAGCCAGGTCCACGCGTCCCAATCGCCGTCCGCACGCAATCCGCGCTCGATCGCCGCGTAGACGCCGCGACCGTCGTCACCGACGACCTCACATCGCTCGCAATCCCTCGACAGGCGGGCCGCCTCGCTCGAGGGACAAACGAGGACATGGCGCATACGGATCCCCGAGGCGTGGATCGAAGCCACCGCCGCGGCCAGATGGGGAGATCGTCCCAGCGTGGGGGTGATCACCAGCGTCGTCATGTTCCAGGTCGGGCACACACAGCCCGATTCACCGGCCGGTCGCGACCGTTGCAGCGACGGCGCGCGCAACCGCCTCGATCTCGTGCTCCTCCAATTGCGGGTGGACCGGCAGGCACAACACCTCACGGCAGACGCGCTCGCTGGTCGCCAGTCCGCCGACCCCGACCGGCAGACGCGCCGCATAGGCTGCCTGCTGGTGCAGCGCCAGCGGGTAGAGCACGGCGCTGCCGACGTCGTGCGCGCGCAACTCCGCCCGCCAGCGCTCCCGGTCGGGATGCAGCACGGCGTATTGGTGATACGCATGCACGGCACCGACACGCACGACGGGCGGTACGATGCCGCAGGCGCGCAAGGTCGCATCGTAACGCGCGGCAATCGCGCGCCGGCGGCCGTTGTCTTCGCTTAGCCGACCGAGCTTCGCGCGCAGGATCGCCGCCTGCATCTCGTCGAGCCGCGAATTGATGCCCGGCTCGTCGCTCCGGTAGCGCTCGCGCCAGCCGTATTCACGCAGCTGACGCAGGCGCGCCGCGACATCGGAGTCGCCCGTCACGACCGCGCCACCATCGCCAAGCGCGCCGAGGTTTTTCGTCGGATAGAAACTGAATGCCGCCACGTCACCGAGGGTTCCCACCGCTTGGCCCATCCACCGCCCACCGTGAGCCTGCGCACAGTCTTCGATGAGGCGAAGGTCGTGCTCCCGGGCGATCCGCGCCAGTTCGTCGATGCGAGCAGGGTGCCCGTAAAGGTGCACGACAACGATCGCCTTGAGCCGACGCGAGGCGGCGCGAGCCCGCACGGTCGCCTGCACCTTTTCGGGATCCAGCCCGAAGGTCTCCGCCTCGATGTCGACGAGGACCGGCACCGCGCCCGCGTGTTCGATCGCGGCGATCGTGGCCGTCGCGGTGTGCGCCGGCGCGATCACCTCGTCGCCCGGCCCCACGCCGATGGAACGCAACGCCAGTTCCACGGCATCTGTCCCGTTGGCCACGCCGATCCCGTGCGCCGCGCCGAGCCACGCGGCAAACTCGCGCTCGAACGACTCCACCTCGCGGCCGAGGATATACCACCCGCTGTCGAGCACGCGCCGGATCGCCGCGTCGATCGCCTCGCGCTGCGCGAGATAGGCGGCATGCGGATCGGCGGGAGGGATGATCATTCGAGGCGCAGCCATCACAGGTAGGGCACAAGATGCTCACGGTAGAATGCCACCGTGCGCGCCAAGCCTTCCGCCAGAGTCACGCGCGGACTCCAGCCGAGCGCGTCGCGGATGGCGGAAAAGTCCGAAAAATAGTCGCCGATATCGATCACCTTGCGGTCGGCGGGAAACTCGCGAACGACAAACGCATCGTTCGCCCCACCGAGCTTCGCAAGCATCGTCGCGAGTTCGCGCAGGCTCACGACACGATCGCCACCGAGATTGAAGACGCGCCCGTTGGCCGACTCGCTGCTCGCCGCGAGCAGGAAGGCGTCGACGGCATCGTCGACGTAGGTGAAGTCGCGCAGCTGGTCGCCGCCCCAGACTTCGAAGGGCTTTCCTTCGACGAGGTATCTCACCCAGACTCCGACGAACGTCTGCCGTGCGTCCTTTACGCGCATGCGCGGGCCGATCGTGTTCGTGAGGCGCAAGGCACAGGCTCGGATTCCGTACACGTTATTGTAGAGGATGTGAAACCACTCGCCGGCCATCTTGTTCACCCCGTTGACGTCAACCGGGCGCAGAAGATGTTTCTCGTCGACGGGCAGGTAGTCGGGTCGACCGTAGAGCTGGCGCGTACTGGCGAAGACGACCTTGATGCCGGGATTGTGGTGGCGACAGGCCTCAAGGATGGAGAGTTGCGCGCGACAGTTGATCTCCAGATCGGTGAACGGATCCTGCATCGAATCCATGTGACTGGTCTGCCCGGCCAGATTGAAAAGGAACTCCTGGCCGTGCACATGCGTGCGCATGCTGTGGACGTCGCGCACATCGGAGATGTTCACGGCCACCTCGCCCGAGATGTCTTCGATGTTGAATCGATTGCCGCCGTATTCGGGGATGAGGCTGTCGACGATGGTCACCCGCGCTCCGGCCTGGACAAGCCGCCTCGCAAGGTTCGAACCGACAAAGCCCAGCCCTCCTGTGATGAGGACCCTACGGTCGCGAAACAGCGCGGCGGGATCGTGCTTGGAAGTTGTCGTCATCGGAAGCGTGGGCGTGTGCGCGTCGGAAGCCGACGAGGACCGACTTCCGTTTATTTCCCTGATCCGGCGGTCCGGCTAGTCGATTCCGCATGGCGAGCACGCCAGGCGAGGACGCGTCCTGAGTATCGTCCGAGGCCCAGGCGACATGAGAAGAACCGCGAGCCGATCCGGACCCAGTCCGAACCGCAGACCAGGCGCAGGAGCCAACCGCCCATCGACAGGTCGCCCGCACGCGTCGCCCGCACCGGCATCGCCCGATCAAGACCACAGCGGGCGAGTTCGCGACGCGCCTCCTCAAGGGCCTGCCAGTAGACGCCGTAGATGGCCTGGCGGAGCGACCATGGCATCACTCCGTATTGAAGTTGCCCGGACTGCCAGAACCATGAGCCCGCGAGTGGACGAAAGCGCGCGAAGTGAAACAACACGAGCGGGCGGCCGTCCACCCTCACCTCCCCATCCATGTCGACCTCGCATTGATGCGCCATCCAGTTCCATGGCGCGAGATTCACCCCCGGATCCTCCAGCACTCCGACCACCGGACCGAATCGTTCCGGCCACGCATCGAGATACTTCTGATCGGCATAGCGATCGCCTTCGAGCCGGTCGTAACACCACTCGAGACAACGAGACCTCCAATCGTCGAGCACCGCGTGGGCCTCCGGAGTGTTGGCGAAGACCTGGACGCCAACGTTGAAGCGTCCGTGCTGCTCGAGGTAACCGGCCCACGATGGAAACCGGTGCGCCGTGATCACGACATGAGCCCCAGGGCAGCACTGCCCCGGGTAGATCCGGTCGGGCGGCCCCCAAAGCAAGACATCCGCATCAAGATAGACAATACGCTCGAGTGCTGAATGCGTCCGCAAGAGCCACCGCGGCAGACAGGGCGAGAGGGTGAAGATGTACTCGGCCCGCGATCGCCCGGTTTTCACGGCGGCGAGTTCCTGATCTGCAGCCTCGAGATCGGAGAGGCGAGCCACGCGCAGCGTGGCACTACCGATCCGCTCGAGCGCCAACGCAGCCTCCTCGTCGAGGGCGAGCACCCACAGGACCGACCCCGGGTCATGCCGCTGTAGCGAATGCCAAAGGGCAACACCCTGGATCAGGAATCCAGAATCGAAATACGTGCAGTAGTGCCTCATCGTCGCAGCAAACGCCGGGGCATCGAACGGAGCCATCCGCGCCAAACGGCGCGCCGGACACGACCGCGGCTCGCCGCGCGCATCCGCCGGAAGAGATCATCTCCGAAACACCGCGACCCGCGCACGGCGATGTCGAGTGCCGCCGCGGGCTGGCACAGCAACTCCGCGAACACCCACCCCAAGAGATGACTGCGCCGGTCAAGCGCGCCCGCGGCCCTTTCGAAATCGAGCAGGTAGGCAAGGTTCGCCCATCCCGGTGCGCCCGCCCCGAAGAACGTGTGTCTCCGGGCCAAACGCGAACCCAGTTCGGCCTCGATCGCGGCCGCACGACCCCGCGGTGTGTTCTGGACATTGCAGCTCGCCATCCAGAACGGCTCGGCGCGCATTGTTTCGAGCACCTGGGCAAGGCGATCCTCGCCTTCGTAAGCGTCGATGAAGCCTGGCTCCATTTCGGCCGCAAGCACGCGATGCCGCCAGGTGTCCGGGAGACTCCGGAAGAGCCGCAGATCCATGCCCTGCGTGTCGCACTTGAGCCAATCGACATACTCAATGCCCTGCCCTCTGAGCCCATCCAACAGTCCCACCGCGGAAACCCGCTGCGTGGCGACCACCTCGAAGAGGCTGGAAAATGTCCAAGGTGCCAGCTTCTCAGCATCCGGCCGCAACACACTTGAACATTGGGGCGATCGGGTGAGGTGAAATGGCAGCACGCCTCCCTCGGGCGAGGTCGGCACGGCAAGACCGGACACGAACACCCAGCGACGAAAGAGGCGCTGGGCATCCGACAGTGCCGCGGTGTCGCGGACATCCGGCTCGAATCCAACTCCGATCGCATAGCGCGCAATCTTCCGCCACGGCCGGTGAACGCCGCCGGCAGCTCCGATGTCGACCAGGACCGGAGGCCTATCACGAAACTCCGGCTCTCCTAGAATGTCGTCGACGAGGCTCATCTCAGGAGATCCGTCGCAGAAGGAGACCAGTCGAAGCAAAGCGCCGCCACCGCATCGGCCAAACAGCCTCTGACGCGAACTCGCGGTCAACCTCGTAACGGCCTGAAAAACGTTCCAGGAACTTCTCGCGGTTGAAGAACCACACGGGATAGGAAGCCGGGTAGATGGAGGGCGGCACGTGCTGGACGGTGATCGTGCTGGCTCCACCATGCAGTGGGAGATTGTTGATGAGCAGCCAGCGAAATCCCCGGCCGACCCAGTCCTGGATCATCAAGTCGGGATCTTCCAGGTACTGGAGCACGCCAGAAGCCAGGAGAACATCGTACTGTTCGGTGCGGCATGCTTCCTCGACGGAGGAGAAAAACCTAACCGGGTGGGCACCCAGTTCACTGCGACCAACTTCGACAAACGCCGGCTGTTCCACGACGTCCCAGCACAGGTCTGGCACAGACTCCAGCCACACACGATGTCTCCAATATGTTGAGCCCAGTGCCCCGCCGAAATCGAGCACGCGCAAGCGACCTGCAAGCGCCTCGCTTACTCGGCTAAGCGCCGCAAGCAACGGCGCATCCGGCTGCGGCACGGCGAACAGAACGCTGTCGCGTTCAAAAGCGGCGCGACCAGCGATCACCTCGCGTGTGGATCGGAGCACGCGCCTTGGGATCTCCTCGCAAGAGTATCCCGTCGTCGTCCGCAAAGCCTCGTCCCACGTGCTGTAGTTGCCTCTAAACCACTGCCAGCCAAAGATGGCCCGCATCCTCTCGCGACATTCCCGAAGCAGCGCCACGGGGGAAACCCGGTTGATGACACTCCAGACCTCTTGATGTCGCGACATATGCACAATCAAAAGCGGCCCGCGGCTAGACTCGAATTGGCGCCACAGTTTGCCTGATTGTGCCGCAAGATCGTCGCGTTATAGTTGTCGGCGAAACTTGCGTCGGTCTGCATCCGATTGACCAGCGTGATCAGGTCCTGCGCCGATGTGAGGAGAGGGAACCCAAGCGCAGCGTAGTCACGAAAGAACGGCGGATGGCGCGACACATTGATTCCCGCGATGACCTTACCGCGCCGCGCCGCCACCAGCATGGTTTGCGAATGCTCTCCCACGACCAGGTCGGCCCACGCGATATCCTCGTCGACCGATGAAGAAACCGCCGAGAGGTTCCCAGTCAGGGAGAACTGCCGGCCATCCATCCTCGCTCCCTGAGAGACCATGATGTTCGGCATGCCGCTCTCCTCGATCGTCGTGATTGCCCGCTGGATGGAGTTCAACCCCTGATGCTCCGGGTGCAGCCAGAGTGGATGGGGACGATAGCGCAGGGCCAAATCAGGACGCCTCTTCGCGACCTCGAGCAGGAGTGCCAAGGCCAGATCCTCGTCGGAGCGGTTCTTCGCGGCCGTCCAATCGCCTGCACCGCTAGCCAAATACACGATGCGAAAAGCCGTCCTGAGCGAACTCGATTTGATAGCGGGCAACACCCAAGATCGATAGGCGCTCCACACATTGCTCTCAAGACCGTGACGCCGGAAGATTCCCTGCGAAAACTGATCCCAAACATAGTAGCGACGCACCCAAGGGCGATATAGCAGGTAGCGACTCGGATAGTACTCCGGCAGAAAGCTGTCCTGTAGATTCACGTACTCGAGTCCCAAAGCCGTACCCAACATGGCAGCCACCTGACTGTCCTCGTGCACGGTGGCAGCCATACGGCAGACGCGCATATTCATGGCGTTTCTTGCGATTCGCACGATCCACAGGAGCAGACAGAGCGGACGAGGACCGAGTTTCCCACTTTGACCAATGGCAAGAACGTAGCTGATCAACGCCGTCACGCTCCGTCCGGCGGGGCGAAGCACCGCCGATCCAGCGTCAAGATATTGCCCGACACGCTCAGGCCGCCCGATCAAGATCCAGCTCTCGCCTGACCACTCGAGGTAGTGGCATGGTACGCGGCCTGCAAAGAATCGACGAACACGCCTCCAGAGTGGAGGTCTATTCGGGCTGGCCCCGGATGGAATTCGAGAGCGAAGTCCCGCCGCCAGCCAGATCGACGCCTCGATACCGAGATCATCACTCAGCACAACCCCATCAGCGATCTCGAACTCCTCCTGCAGACGGGCCAGCAGAAGCCGGTTCTTTACCCGTTTGATCGCGGCGAAATACTCGGTGACCCGCCCCTCGCGGCGCCCATACAGCTCCAACATCTGGCGGTCGGCCTCCTCATCGCAGAACTCCGTCGCGTCCGCATCGAGCAGATCGTGAAATGTCCGAAACGTCCAAGATGCGCCACCCAACCGCATCAGGCGCGCGCGCTCATAGGGGAACAACACATGGGGCGTGAGGACGCAGTTGCTCCGACCCGTGGCCGTGGAGACCTCTGCCTCCAGGGACCGCCAGTCCACGGTAATCGAGAACACGAACAGCTGCACCGGGGAACGGACCGAGAGCCCCGACGATTCACCGGTCATGGCTCTCACCCCGTGCGCCGCGCAGCAGCGATGAGCTGATCCCATCAGTATAGTCGAAGTAGATCAACTCGCACGAGACCGGCGGATACCGGCCGCGCCAATCAGAACCGACCACGATCGCGTCAACCTTCAATTCGTCGACGACACGCTGTTTGTTCTTGTCGATTTGGGCGACCACGCGGTCAACGCAGCGTAACTCGGCGATAATGGCCATCCGCTGTTCCAAGGGCATGAATGGTTCGCGGCCTTTGGCCTGCCGAATGAGTTCATCCGTCGAAACACCCACGATCAAGGTGTCCGCGATCTCCCGCGCTCGTCGCAGGATGTTCAGATGGCCAAAATGAAACGGGTCGAAGGCGCCCGTCGTGTACACCACCGCGAACTTGCGCGCACCGCTCATTGGTCATCCCTAGTCCAAGGCACCAAGGCGTGCAGCTTCAAGGTCAATTGCGGACGCACCCGCGGATCCAGAAAGTCGTAGAGCACATTGGCCGCTAACTGACCCGCGACCGAGCCCACGGCTGCACCAACGATGCCATAGCGGGGAATCAGAAGGATGCTCACGAAGACGCCGACAAATAGTCCCAAGAGGGCCTTTCGCATCAGTCCAACTGTGTGACCTTCAGCCACGTACCATTTGCCAGAGGCGATTCCAACGGCAAGCAGTACCCCCCCAAGGACGTGAAGTCTTAAGGGTACGACAGCACCAAGGTATTGGATGCCGAAAAGCCAATGGACAACGGGCTCGGCCATAACAGCCACGAGGACAGCAACGCCTGCCGACGACCAGAGCGTGATTCTATAGAGCCGGATCAACCGACGCCTATAAACCCCGACACCAAGCGCACGCCCCTGAATCAGCCACGGGTTGAGCGACGTCCCCAGAAACATCGGCAAGAAATACCAAGCTTCTCCCAGGCGTACAGCCACGGCGTATATCCCAACCGCCGCATCGCCGGCCAACGCCTTGAGCAAGACCTGATCTAGACGCATGTATCCGGCGATCGCGACCGCCGACACAATCATCGGCCAACTCTCCGCAAGGAGCGCCCGAGCACAATCCCACTGAAACTGCCATCGTTCGCGCTCGGCAAAGCGCCGGCGATAGAGGAACGCAAGCGAAGCCGCAAGAACGGCCGCCTCAAACATGACCGCCGCTGCGAAAAAGACGACACCTGCTTTTCCCAGAATAAGCCCGATCCGCAACGAGGAAGCAGCCACGAGCGCCATCGTCCCTGCGACCACCGTCCACTTGTTCGCCGAGCGTGCCTGAAAACTGAGATCAAACACACCCGCGGCCTGGAAGACTAGATCCGTCCCCAACAACCCCACCATCATGAGCTCGCTACCTCCTCCCATCGAACACCAGTAGCCGACCAAAAGAACGAGGTAGAGGACGGCACCCAGGGCGAGTCGCACGATAAACGCTGTTCCGAGAACCACTCCCGGCTCGCGGCGTCGATCGAGGAGTTCGCGTACAACAATTCCATCGAGCCCCCCGCCAGCCACGGCAACAAAGAGTGCAACGATTGCGATTTGGTAGCTCAACTCCCCAAAGTCAGCCGGCGCGAGGTACCGGGCGACCCAAGCTCCTACGGCGAGCCCGAGGCCCATGCGCAAAACTCGTCCAACGATCAGCCACAATAGATTCCCGAGCAACCCGATCGGCATCGAAGCATCTCGGCCGGCTTCAGGAATAGATTTGCCTAGGTCCATGAAGCTAAGCCGGGGCGAATTGCTCCCGGCGATCAACACAAGATTCTCCTTTCGCGAACCGACAGCGTACCATCGTCCACCCCATCCGCTCGAACGGCCACGCCGAGAACCCCTGGAGCCGCGATTGACACACAGTAGCTCAATCGGACGCACCCTGAGGCTGCATTAACCCAATCGCATCTTCGACCTTTCAGGGGCGGTGCAGGCGATGCCTTTCTCGTCGACGACCGCGAAACTTCCAGGACTGCAAACCAAGCCGGCAGTTCACACCGACCAGCAGGACGGAGCGACCGACTCGCCCGACTCCGCCAGAAATTCATGGTCCACAAGCCGGAGACGATCTACCATCTTCACCGGTTTGTGCCCAAAGCCCACGGGAGCTGACTGGAAAACGGACGAAACAAGTGGAGTTGCGCGCCGACCTACTACCGCATACCGCCCGTTTCCCATTGTCAGCCGGTACACAGGCATCACCGTGAATCGCGGCCGCATGATCGAAACAAACGCTATGCGTTGCGCCTACTGCAACGGTGCCGAGCTTGTATCCCAGTTCTCGTGCCATGACACGCGCTCGCAAGCGTGGTCGTGGGCTCTTTGCCGCGACTGCGGCGCCAGTTCGCTTACGCCCCACCCCACCACGGAGCAACTCGCGACAGCCTACGACGCGTCTTACTATGGAATCCGGGATACGAAGTTCAACGGACCGGTCGAACGGTTCATCGAGTTTTGCCGACGAGGCCGGGCCAGGCGTCTGGCGCGCGAGCTGCGGCCGGGAGACGGCGTCCTTGATGTCGGCTGCGGAAACGGAGGTTTCCTTGCCGCACTGGGCGCGATCGGGAGCTACTCCTTGAATGGCATCGAACTCGAGGGGGGGAGCGCTCGACGGGCAGCTCGCCTGCCTGGAATCCGGCTCAAGATCGGCGTGCTCGAACAGGGCGACTTTGAAGACGCGTCACTCGACCTCGTGACCCTGTTCCATGTTTTTGAGCATCTGACCGAGCCCCAGTCCACGTTGAAGATTATCCACAGGGCGCTCAAACCCAGCGGCAGGCTCGTCATGAGCTTTCCCAACATCTCGAGTCTCCAGGCACGCCTGTTCAAGGGCCACTGGCTGCACCTTGATCCGCCACGACATCTCTTTCTCTTCCCAACTGATGCCTTTGAACACGCGATGCGGGAAGCCGGATTCGTTGTGACTGAACGTCGCTTCTTCTCGATCGAGCAGAACCCGTTCGGCTTCATCCAGAGCGCGCTGAACTCGCTTGGACTGCCTCGCGACCTGCTCTACGAGCGACTCAAGGGCAACACACGCTACGCACCGGAATATCGCTGGCTTTCGATTTTGCTGCAGAAGGTCATTGCGGGCTTGCTCTTGCCGTTCGCCATCGGTCTCGACGTGATTGAAAGCGCCCTCGGCCGAGGTGCGACGGTTGAATACACGCTTAGGAAGATCTCGCTGTCCCCATGATCTCCGGAAAGAAAGTCGTCGTCGTGATGCCAGCCTACAACGCGGCACTGACCCTCGAGCAGACCTACCGCGAGGTGATGGCCCAGGGAGTGGTCGACAAGGTCATCGTCGTCGATGATCGCAGCCGCGACGCCACGGTCTGGATCGCCGAACACCTGCCCGACGTGCGCGTGCATGTCCACGAGATAAACCGCGGCTACGGCGGCAACCAGAAGACCTGCTACCGGCTCGCTCTTGAGGAGGGTGCCGACATCGTCATCATGGTCCATCCGGACTATCAATACACGCCGAAGCTCATCCCGGCGATGGCGAGCCTGATCGCCAACGAGCTCTACCACTTTGTCATGGGGTCACGCATTCTCGGCGGTTACGCGCGATCGGGCGGAATGCCCTGGTGGAAATACATCGCGAACCGGGTCCTTACCTCGACGCAGAACTGGCTCTTCGGGGCCAAGCTTTCCGAATACCACTCCGGCTACCGCGCCTACTCGCGCCAGCTTCTCGAGTCACTCGACCTCGAGCACAACTCGGACGATTTCGTTTTCGACAACGAGTTCATCGCCCAGGCGCTATGGCGCGGCTATCAGATCGCCGAAGTCAGCTGCCCGACGAAGTACTTCGCCGAGGCGTCCTCGATCAACTTCAGGCGTAGCGTGAAATACGGATTCGGGTGCCTCCGGGTCGCTCTTGCCTTCGCCGCATCACGCTGGCTGTCGCGCCGACCTCCGCCGTACCTCGCGGCCAACGAGCGGTCGAAAAACTGAATCCAATGTGGCCCGACGTGGCGAATCCGGCTTCGACCGGCACCAGGTCCGGCCTGGGCGATCCAACCGGGTCGCGATGGCGGCGGGCATGGTTCATCATTCCACTGGTCCTGGTCGTCGCGATCTACGCTCAGGTGCTCGACCACGGTTATGTCGATTTCGACGACAACCTCTACGCCTTCGACAACCCGCACGTGCGGGCAGGATTGACGTCGGAGGGGTTGATCTGGGCCTTCCAGACGACCTTCGCCGCGAACTATCACCCGCTAACCTGGCTCTCGCACATGCTCGACTTCGAGCTGTTTGGGGACAGGCCCGGCGCCTTCGCCGCCGTCAATGCACTCCTCCACGCGGCCAACGCACTTCTTGTGTCGGCGCTGTTTGCTCGGCTGTTTCGGTCGCAGTTCGCGGGCCTTGCCGTCGGGGCGGTCTTCGCGGCTCATCCGGTTCTGGTGGAGGGCGTGGCCTGGATCTCACAGCGCAAGACCGTCCTCTCCACAGCGTTTGCGCTGGGCGCGATCCTGCTCTTCCTCAACGCGGGGGATCCCGGCCGCCGGAGCCCCCTACGCTGGTATGTGGGCGCGCTCTGCGCCTACATCCTCTCGCTGCTATGCAAGAGCATGTACGTCACGCTGCCGGTCGTGCTCCCTTTGCTGGCCTGGATGGAGGCGGGACACAACCGGCGCGACCGTGGTGCCGCCCCGCGCGCCTCGCGGCCATGGCTGCACGGGATGTGCGTGAGGCTCCTCCCGTTCGCGATCGCGACCTGCCTCTTCTCGCTGGTCACCCTATGGGCCCAACATGCTGGCGGGGCCATGCGCGAATTCGCCGAGGTATCTGCCGTCGCCCGACTGGCCAACGCCGCACTCGCCGTCGAGCGCTACGTGTCGAGTTTTCTGCTGCCGACCGACCTCTCGTTTCTGTACCCCCTACCCGCCACCGTGGACTGGCTCGGAAGCCTTCGCGCCGTCACCTGGGAGGCCGGAGTCACCGTCATGCTGATTCGTTGGCGCACGAAAATCGGCATCAGTCCCATCGTCGGCTGGGTGACCTTCCTGATCATGCTCACTCCCGTGCTCGGCCTGGTGCAGGTCGGCACTCAGGCTTCGGCCGATCGCTACCTTTACGGCCCGATCCTCGGCTTGCTTATCCTTGCCTGCGGCGGCATCGAGGCCCTGGCACGACGGCGCCCCTGGCAACACGTCCGTCTCGGCTTGATCACGCTGGCCGTCGGATGGATCGCCACCCTCGCGGCCATGGCTCACGTCCAAGTCGGCGTCTGGAGCAATTCTCTCTCTCTGGTGCGCTCCGCCCGAGCCGCGGTGGGCAGTCATCCGCAGTTCACCGGCATCGAGGCCACGCTCTTGCTGCGCGCCCACCACTTCGAGGCCGCGAGTCAGCTTTTTCAGGAACTCATCGAATCCAACCCACGTGACCTCGTCGCCCTTCAGAACCTCGGTGTGTGTCTCCTGCGGACCGGCCGATTCGATGACGCTGAACGCTGTCTACGCCTGAGCAACCAGCTCGCGCCGGGAAAGCCCGCGCCCATGATCAACCTCGCCGCACTGCTCGTCGAAACCAACCGTCCTGCGGATGCCCTGGAATGGATCGCTCGCGCGAGGGCGACCGGCAACCTCTCCGCCTCCGAGCAGGACGCGCTCGCTCGTCTCCAGGCCGCGGCGATCGAGCTGCGCGCCCGGGGCGACTCCGTACTCCCCTGACCGATCTGCGTCATCCCCCTTCATGAATCAGAAGTTCCAACACAGTCTTCGAGCCGCACGATGGTTCCTGCCTGGTCTGGCCGCACTGCTGGTCTACGCCCAGGTGGTCACACATACCTATATCGATTTCGACGACCAGCACTACACTTACGAAAACGCGATGGTCGTGCAGGGTCTGACCTGGGAGGGCGTGCGTTGGGCCTTTGAGGACAGCCACGTCGCCAACTATCATCCGTTGACCTGGCTGTCCCACATGCTCGATTTCGACCTCTTTGGCAATTCGCCAGGAGCTTTCGCCCTTGAGAACGCCGTCTTCCACGCGCTCAACGCGATGCTTGTCGCCCGACTCATGCTGATGCTTTTCGGATCGCCTGGAATCGCGATCGCCCTCGGCGTGGTCTTCGCCATCCACCCCAAACTGGTCGAGGCTGTCGCCTGGATCTCGCAGCGCAAGACGCTCCTTGCGACTCTCTTCGCGCTCGCTTCAGCCCTTCTCTATCTGCGCGCCTCCAGGAACACTACGGCACGAGCCCGCACGGTGGCCTTCCTCGGCTCTCTCGCCTGCTACGCCCTCTCCCTCCTGTCCAAGGGCATGTACGTCACCATGCCGGCGATTCTCCCGATCCTGGAGATGCTGCGGGCCGATCAGGCGCGCAAGACCGCAAGCACTGATTCTGCAGATGACGATTCACTCAGACAGCTGCTCAGCTGGTCATCGATTCGGCGCCTCGCCGCGCGGATGGCACCCTACATCGCGCTCGCCCTCGCGTTTTCATGGGCGACTTATCTCGCCCAGGCCAAGGACGAGGCCGTCCAGTCCTTCGAGCATCTCTCGCTCGGCAGCCGCCTCGCCACGACACTGTTCGGCTTCAAGACCTACCTGCTCCATTTTGTGTATCCAGAAGGCCTGTCCGTCTTCTATCCCCGGACCGAAGGCTGGAGTCTGTCCCAGCTTGCCCTCGCGGGAGGCACCCTCATCGCCCTGACGATCGGGCTGCTGCTCGTGCGACGCTGGTGCGGGATGACACCCCTGCTCGGCTGGTTTCTATTCCTCGGCATGCTCGTCCCCGTCATCGGGATCGTGCAGGTCGGCGATCAGGCTTCCGCCGACCGCTACATGTATGGCCCGATTCTCGGGCTCCTGATTGCGGCGGCCGGGCTGACCCGCGGGATATTCGACCACGGTCCCGCACGGAACCTGCGCCGAGTCGGCATCTGGGCACTCGCCGCGTGGCTGGCCTTCGCCACAATCACCGCTTTCAAGCAGGTGCAGTATTGGAATAACTCTTACGCACTCGCCAAGGCTTCGGAGGAAAGCGTCGGCCCGCATCCACAAATCCTGGGGATCCAAGCAACAATTCTCCTCCGGGCCCGGGAATATCAGGCAACTGCAGACCTATGTCGGAAGATTCTAGCCATGGATCCGACACACCTCGCGTCGATCCAAAATCTGGCCGTCGCCGAGTTCTGCCTCGGGAACACTGATCTAGCGATCAAGCTGTGCCGGTACTATGCAGATTTGCGGCCGGGAGCCTCCGTCGCCTACACCAACCTCGCGATCTTTCTGAAGAAGTCCGGACGTCATGCCGAAGCGCTCGAGGCCATTGCCGAAGCCCGATCGCGCCCGCCCCTGAACACCTCCGAGGCGACGCTGCTCGACCGCCTCGAGCGGGAGCTTCAAGAAACAAAAAGGGAGGTGCCAGAGCACCTCCCTCCGAAACCGAATTCCTGATCGTTCAGCTTACTGCTTCTGGCCTTCGGAGTTGTAGGTCCGAGCGCCGTCGGCGAGGTTGTGATCGATCTGGAAGGTAGCCGTGGTGTTGAGGGTGTCCGGGAAGGTCGTGTACTTCTGTCCGACGATCTTCACCCACGAGCTGAGCGGAGCTCCGATCGTGCCGGTCACGCTGTCATAGCCAGAGTCGACGGTCGTCTCATTGCTCTCGAGGAAGTACTGCTGGGCCGCCGAGGCGATCTGGCGGGCGTCATTGTCCATCTTCGAGTGGACGGAGTTCTGACGGACCTTCTGGAAGGCGGGGATAGCCATCGCGGCGAGGAGGCCGATGATGACGACCACGATCATGATTTCGACGAGGGTGAAACCCTTCTTGCTGTTCCGATTCTTCATATGATGAATAATAACCAATGGTTGATGTTGAACGACGGCACGGGCCGTATGCTGGGGCTAAACGACGGAACTCGCGGATCCCTTGAGCGCTTCGGTTGAAAAAAAACGGCGAAACCGGGATTCCCTGGTCCCGTCTTTACGGCCGGGCCGAAATGATAGAGTACACACCGGCACCCACGCCGCGGCATCCCTCCGGTTTCATTGAATATTTCTACTCACCCACACGTCTTCTCCGCCGTCCCATCATGCCGCGCGCGCTCCTGATCCTCCTCCTCACCACCTTCCTCTCCTCCACGCTGCTCGCCGATGTCCTCGTCCTTGCCAACAAGGACCGCATCACGGGCACTCTTGTGCGCCAGGAGGACGGCAAGATCGTGTTCAACTCCGACCTGCTCGGGGAGCTGATCGTCGCCGCCGACGTCGCCCGCGTCGAGGTGCCCAAGGCACCCGCGAAGAAAAAGCCCGACGCCAACTACAAGTTCAAGCCCCTCGACCTGCGCACGGCGGCCAAGGATCCGCAACAGGCCGAGCGCGCCGAGCGCACGGAATGGGTCCGGCGCATGGAGTTCGGCTTCACCTCGCAGAGCGGTCGCGCGGAAAAGTCCGACCTCGCCTTCAACTTCGAGGCCGGGCGCCGCGGCAAACGCTCGGAAGCCCGTTTCCTCGCCCGCTACCTCTGGGGCGAGAGCAATGACGACGAGACCTCCGATCTGATCGAGTCCAGCCTGCGCCTGCGCCGCAACCTTTCGGCCAATACCTTCGCCCAGAGCTCCACGCGCGCGAGCCGCGACGCGATCAAGGAGATCGATCTCGACGGGGAACAGGGCTTCGGCCTCGGTCGCAATTTCATCAACACCGACTCGGTCGTCCTGGCCTTCGGCGCCGGCGCGGCCGCGCGCTATCGCGACGAGCGCACGCTGCCCGGGGAGTGGGACTACCTCGTGGACTGCTTCCAGGACCTGCGCTGGGAGATCAACCCGCGGATGAGCCTCGTGCAGGACGCGTCCATGGTGGTCGCGCCGGCCAATCGCGACGACTACAAGTTTCGCATCAACACCGCGCTGACGGGCAAGGTGACCGACGCGTTCAACATGACGATGCGCTACGAGTACGAATACGACCGCACGCTCGACCTCGCGCTGCGCGACAACCAGCGCATCGTCACGGCCCTCGTCTACGTGTTTTGACGCACGGGGCCCACTCGACGGGCCCCCGGGTGCCCGGACCGATTGGAAGGGGGAAAGAGCTCGAGGCCTCAAATTCCGCCGCAAACGGGCGATGAAGGAGATCCGAGGTCCATCCGTTCATGCTCCACACCACCAGGCTCCTTGTCGTCGGCTCCATCCACGCGGTGGTCGACGATCCCGCCTCCCGCGCCGAGCTCAGCTGCGGCGACCGGGATGCGGCGTTCGCCCTGGTGGCGGAGAGCGACGACGACGTCTTTGCTTTTCTCACGCCCGATGAGCCCGGGATGAGCGTGGATCCGGAAGCCGGATACAGCTCGACCGAATCGCACGGCTGGGCCGAGGAGGGCGATGAGCCGCCCGACCAGGAGCCCGTGCGTTTCTACTTCTTCTGCCGCCACGAGGAGGACCGGCACTGGCTGCACGGCGCCTGCTTCGCGCAGCCCGACGGCGTCGGCATCGCCGCGCTGGAGATCTGCCCGGCGACCGGCGCGGGTATCTGCCTGCTGCGCGTGCCGCGCGGCGTGCGCACGATCGCCATCCTGACGGCCGAGTAGCGACGCGGGGCGCCGCGCGCCCATCTCTCGCTTCTAGCCAGGCAAGAAGCTGGTGAGACGATCACGGCCCGGTGGGGCCGTGATGGCCTGGCTTCGGAGGCTGTAAGCCGGATTCTGTGCGCGCCGGCCTCACGACCGACGCGTGACGTTCATTTCTCTGCTCCGCGCGCGAGGCGCGTGCCGCGACCCCACCGTGGCGGAATCGCGTGCGACATACCCGGGACGAATGAGCGGGCCGCTCCGTCCCCTATTTTGCCTTGCACCCGACTGGGTTTTTCGTGCCGCCGCCATCACTGCCGGCGCGGTGGGCTCTTACCCCACCTTTTCACCCTCACCGCACGCCGCGCATACGGCGAACCGCACGGCGGCGCATGGCAGTTTGTTTTCTGTGACACTGTCCGTCGCACCGGGATATGGCCCGGCGCGCCCCTCCTTGCGAAGGGAGTCGTGCCCTGCGGTGTCCGGACTTTCCTCCCGGCACATCCGCCGTTCCCGCCGAGGCGGGACCGGTCAAAGAACATGCGGGCGAACGCCCGCCTCCGAAGCCAGATGGGTACCGTCGCATATTCGCGCGGCGCGCGCAATGCCGGCTTTCGTCCGGCCCGCGAAGGCGCGTGGTGGGCCGACCACGGTGCGCGGCCCCGGCCCACGCCCGATCAGGCCTGGAAGTAGAGGATGCGCCCGCAGTTGTCGCAGCAGACGATCTCACTGCCCTTGCGCGCCTCGGTCTCGACGCCGTTGGACACCTTGAGGTGGCAGCCGCCGCATTTGCCGGCGTGCAGGGCCACGACGACGGGCAGCCCGGCGGTCTTGGCCAGGCGGTCGTAGCGCGGCAGCAACTCCGCCTGGACGGCGCTCCGCGCCTTGTCCACCTCGGCGACGGCACCCGCGAGATCGTCACGTGCCTGCTTCTCGCGCTCGGCAAGCCGGCCCAGCTGGGCTTCCTCGGCCGCGATCTCGGCCCGGACCGCCTTTTCGGCGGCTTTGGTCTTCTCCTTCTCGGTGTCGAGATCGTAGAGGACCTTGATCTCGGCCTCCTCGGTCTCGCCGATCTTGGCCGTGGTCAGCTCGATCTCGCGGGTGAGCGCCTGATACTCGTCGTTCTTTTTCACGAGCATCTGCTGGCTGCGATACTTGCGGATCTGCTCCTCGAACCCCTGGAGCGTGGCCTCGATTTCCTTGCGTTTCAGCTCGAGATCGGTGACGGCCTTTTTCGCGGCGTCGATCGCGGTCTTGTGCGCGGCGATCCTGGATTCGACCGTCGCACGCTCACGCGGCACCTGGGTGAGGGCCTTCTCGAGTTGCACGCGTCGCTGATCGCGATCCTGGAGAATCAACAACGCCTGCAGTCTTTCGGGGAGCATGACCCGCTAGCTTCGCGGGCACGTCTTCAGTGCCAAGCCTCAACCCCAGAAAGTCCCCTGCCCCGGCGGCGTCGCGCGTCTCCGCCGGCGGCCCATGGCCTATCGGCCATCGCCCCGCGCCCTAAATGTAATACATCTCCTCGCCGCCCTTGCCCACGAGTTGGTCGAGCGTGACGGCCTTCGCACGCTCCTCGAAAGCGCGCCGCAAATCCTGCCAGACCTGATGCACACGGCGGCCGGAGAATCCGGCGGGCGACCCGTTGAGTTCGAAAAAGCCACCGTCGATGAGGCTCACGATCTCGTAGACCGAGATCGCTTCCGGGGTGCGCGAGAGAGCGTACCCCCCCTGCTTGCCGCGCCGGCTCACGATCAGGCCACCCGTGCGCAGCTCACTCAAAATCTGCACCAGATAATTGGCCGGAACGGCTTCGACCTTGGCCAGCTTTTCGATGTGCGCGAGCTCGCCCGAGCCGTGCATGCGCGCGAGCTGGGCCAGGACCCGACAGGCGTATTCGACCTTCACCGAAAGCTTCACGAGGACAGGGGCTTACACGCTAATCTTAGGTTGCCAACCAAAAATTGAGTTTCATGGAAAATGGGGTTGTGACTCCGCCCCCTTTTTCGAACACTCGGCCCCTTGCAAAACACAGGTATGGAATCCCCCGAATCGGAGTCGCAGAACGAGTCCGCCACGCGAGCGGCCGCCGACTACAACGCATCGAAAATCCAGAAACTCGAGGGCCTTGAAGGCGTCCGCAAGCGCCCCGACATGTATATCGGCGACACCGCCGAGCGCGGCCTGCACCACTGCGTGTTCGAGGTCGTGGACAACTCCATCGACGAGGCCCTTGCCGGCTACTGCACGCACATCACGGTATCCATCCATCTGGACGGCTCCTGCTCGATCGAGGACAACGGCCGCGGCATCCCGGTGGACATGCACCCCGAGCACAAGATCTCCGCGCTCGAGCTGGTGCTGACCAACCTCCACGCCGGCGGCAAGTTCGGCAAGGGCGCGTATCAGGTTTCCGGAGGCCTGCACGGCGTCGGCGCCAAGTGCGTCAACGCCGTCTCCGAGTGGTTCGAGGCCGAGGTGCGCCGCGAGAACAAGATCCACCAGATGCGCTTCTCGCGCGGCAAGACCACCTCGCCGCTCGCCGTCATCGGCGAGACGAAGAAGACCGGCACGAAGATATCCTTCAAGCCCGACCCCGAGATCTTCACCACCACGACGACATTCCAGTACGACCTGCTGGCGAAACGCCTGCGCGAGCTCGCGTTTCTCAACCCGGGCGTGCGCATCGAACTCGTGGACGAGCGCGTGCAGAAGACCGAGCAGTTCAAGTTCGACGAGGGCATCGCCGAGTTCGTGCGCTACCTCAACCGCACCAAGGCGGTCCTGCACGACAAGGTCATCGTCATCAGCGACTCGATACCGAACGAAGCCAACCCCGACGGCGCACCCACGGTCATCGACCTGGCCTTCCAGTACAACGATTCCTACGACGAGCGCGTGTTCGCCTACGCCAACTCGATCAACAACATCGAGGGCGGCACGCACCTCTCCGGTTTCCGCACGGCGCTCACGCGCGTGATCAACAACTACGCGAAGTCGAACAACCTCATCAAGGAGAAGGACCCCGCGATCACGGGCGACGACTCGCGCGAAGGCCTCGTGGCCGTCATCTCGGTGAAGGTGCCGGAGCCGCGCTTCGAGGGCCAGACCAAGACCAAGCTCTCCAACGGCGAGGTCGACGGCATGGTGCAGAAGGTCGTCGGCGAGAAGCTGAAGTTCTATTTCGAAACGAACACCTCGATCGCCAAGCGCGTGGTCGACAAGTGCCTCAACTCCGCGCGTGCCCGCGAGGCCGCCCGCAAGGCCCGCGACACCGTGCGCAAGGGCGCGCTCTCCGGCGGCGGCCTCCCCGGCAAGCTGGCCGACTGCTCCGAGCGCGATCCCGCGCTGTGCGAGCTCTACATCGTCGAGGGCGACTCCGCCGGCGGCTCGGCCAAGCAGGGCCGCGACCGGCGCACGCAGGCCATCCTTCCGCTCCGCGGCAAGGTGATCAACGTGGAGAAGGCCCGCATCGACAAGGTCCTCGCGAACGAGGAAATCCGCACGATGATCACGGCCTTCGGCACCGGCATCGGCAACCACGAGGGCGACGGCGCCTTCGACGCCGCCAAGGCCCGCTACCACAAGATCATCATCATGACGGATGCCGACGTGGACGGCTCGCATATCCGCACGCTGCTGCTCACGTTCGTCTACCGCCAGATGCAGGGCCTGATCGAGCGCGGCTACGTCTATATCGCCCAGCCGCCGCTCTATAAGATCAAGCGCAAGAAGCGCGAGCAGTACGTCGACAACGACGACGAACTCAATCGCATCCTCCTCGAGCTCGGCTCCGAGGACGTGACGCTCACGCGCCTGCGCGACGGCCATGCCTTCGAGCCCCAACAGGTCGACAAGATCGTCGAGTCCTTCGCCGCGCTTGAGCGCCTCGGCGGCGGCGTGACACGCCTTGGAGTCAACCTCGCCGACTATCTCGATCGCCACACCGGCGAGACGCTCACGCTCCCGAAATACATCGCGCGCATCCGCGAGGGCAACCAGGAGAGCCACGAGTTCCTCGCCGACGACGTGGCGCGCGCGGAGTTCTACACGCGGGAGGGTCTCGACGCCGACCAGGCCGACTCGACCGAGGGCAACAACGCCGCCCCGGCGGCCCCCGCGGTCCCCGGCTTCCCGAAGCCGCTGCGCCGCGTGACCATCCACGAGATCTTCGAGGGCAACGAGATGTCGAAGCTCCTGCAGGCCATCGCGCGCCTCGGGCTCGACATCCGCCAGTTCGGTGCCACCGAGGAGCCGCGTTACGTCATCACGGAAAACGCCGGGCAGAAGAACGAATCGCGCACGGAGCTGAAGTCGCCGCTCGAGATCGTCGGCCACATCCGCACGATCGGCCGCCGCGGTCTCTCCATCCAGCGCTACAAGGGTCTCGGTGAGATGAACCCGAAGCAGCTCTACGAGACGACGATGGACCCGGAGAAACGTCGGCTCCTGCGCGTGAACATCGCTGACGCCGCCAAGGCCGACGAGATGTTCACCATCCTCATGGGCGAGGAAGTCGCCCCGCGCCGCCAGTTCATCGAGGACAACGCACTCAACGTGTCCTACCTCGACGTCTGATCCGGCGCACCGCACCACCCTCTCCTCAGACCCTTTTCTCCTCCGTGTCCTCGCCTTCCGAAAAAGTCTCCCCGGCCAACATCACCGAGATCATGCAGACGGCCTACATCGATTATTCGATGTCGGTCATCATCTCGCGCGCGCTGCCGGACGCGCGCGATGGCCTCAAGCCCGTGCAGCGCCGCGTTCTCTACGCCATGCTGCGCGAGGGCCTGCTGCACAACCGCGCGTTCGACAAGTGCGCCGGCGTGGTCGGTGAGGTGCTGAAAAACTACCACCCGCACGGCGACTCGTCGGTCTACGACACGCTCGTGCGCCTGGCGCAGAACTGGGTCGTGCGCTACCCGCTCATCGACCCGCAGGGCAATTTCGGCTCGGTCGACGGCGACCCGCCCGCCGCCTACCGCTACACCGAGGCGCGCCTCACCGCCATCGCCGAGGAACTGCTCAAGGACATCGACGAGGAGACGGTCGACTTCGCACCCAACTACAAGGAGAGCACGACCGAGCCCACCGTGCTCCCGTCGGCGCTGCCGAACCTGCTGATGAACGGCTCGACCGGCATCGCGGTCGGCATGGCGACGAACATCCCGCCGCACAATCTCGACGAGATCATCGCCGCTTCGGTTGCCGTCCTCGACAATCCCGACACCTCGCTCGACGACGTCTGCCGCCTGATCAAGGGCCCGGACTTCCCCACCGGCGGCCAGATCGTCGGCATCGCCGGCATCGACTCGTACCTGCGCACGGGCCGTGGCATCGTGAAGATGCGCGGCACCGCGCACACCGAGGAGATGAAGAACGGCGGCGAGCAGATCGTGATCACCACGATCCCGTACAACGTCAACCGCGCCACCCTCGTCTCGCGCATCGCCGAGCTCGTCACGGACAAGGAGATCGATGGCATCCGCGACGTGCGTGACGAGTCCGACGAGAACACGCGCATCGTCATCGAGCTCAAGCGCGGCGAGCCGGCCAAGGTCGTGCTCAACCAGCTCTACCAGAAGACCGCGCTCGAGAGTTCCTTCGGCGTGACGCTGCTCGCGATCGACAAGAAGCGGCCGAAGCAGATGAACATCAAGGAGCTGATCGAATGCTACGTCGATCACCGCCGCGAAGTGCTGTATCGGCGCACCGCCTACCGCCTGCGCAAGGCCGAGGAGCGCGCGCACATCCTCGAGGGCTACAAGATCGCCCTCGATAACCTCGACGACTTCGTGCGCATCATCCGCTCGTCGGCCAACCGCGACGAGGCGCGCGAGAAGCTGATGGCGCGCTACCCGCTCTCCGAGATCCAGACCAACGCGATCCTCGACCTGCGCCTCTACCAGCTGACCGGCCTGGAACGCGACAAGATCGAGCAGGAGTACCTCGAGCTCATCCGCCTGATCGAGGAGCTGCGCGCCATCCTCGGGAGCGACGCGCTCCTGCGCGCCCTGATCAAGAAGGAGCTGCTCGAATGCGCCGCGAAGTACAGCTCGCCGCGCCGCTGCGAGATCGTCCCGCTCGAGGGCGAATTTCGCATGGAGGACATCGTGGCCAACGAGGGCTGCATCATCACGGTGACCCACGCCGGCATGATCAAGCGCACCCCCGTGGCCGAGTACCGCGCACAGCGCCGCGGCGGCAAGGGCATCATCGGCGGCGACACCTACGAGGAGGACTTCATCGAGCGCCTCTTCACCGCCGAGACGCACGATTCCATCCTCTTCCTCACCAGCACCGGCCAGTGCCACGCGAAGAAGGTCTACGAGATCCCCGAGGGTGCACGCACGGCCAAGGGCAAGTCGGTGACCAGCTTCCTGCGCCTGACCGACGGCGAGAAGCTCGCCGCGATGATCTGCATCAAGGAGTTCTCGGAGGATCGTTTCCTCGTCATGGCGACCAAGCGCGGCGTGATCAAGAAGAGCGCCCTCGCCGATTACGCCAACGCCACGCGCGAAGGCGGCCTCATCGGCATCAACCTCGACGAAGGCGACACGGTGATCGGCACGGTGCTGACGACCGGTAGCGACGAGTTGATCCTCGTCTCGAACCAGGGCCTGGCCGTGCGCTTCCGCGAGCGCGACCCCGAGACCGGCGAGGAACTCTTCCGCGCCACGGGTCGCGCCACCGCCGGCGTCACCGGCATGCGCTTCAAGCTCGAGAGCGACTTCGTGCAATGCATCGAGGTCGTCGACCACGCCGCGCTCTTCCTCGTCGCGAGCGAGGCCGGCCTGGGCGTGCGCACGCGCTTCGAGGACTACCGCCTCGTCAACCGCGGCGCCTCCGGCGTGTGGGCCATCGACCTGCCGGAGGACGGCTCGGTCAAGCTCGCCGGCGCGCTCAGCGTGCGCGACGACGACGAGATCATGCTGCTCACGGCCAAGGGCCAGAGCGTCCGCTGCCCGGTGCATGACATCCGCGAGACCGGCCGCGGCGCCAAGGGCGTGAAGCTCATCGACCTCGCCGAGGGCGACAAGCTGCTCGGCCTGGCCCGCGTGGTGGAGGTCAAGGACGAGGAAGGCGGCGGCGACGAGTCGCCGGCCGCAGAGACTCCGACCGACACGCCGGACATCCGGGGCTGAGCGACGGACGCGGCGGTTCGTCGCAAGTTCCAAGGATCAAGTCGCAAGTGCCAAGGGAGTCCGCGGCTCCGCCGCGGCTGTCCCTTGTCACTCGATACCTGATCCTTGATCCTTCCAGTCTGAGCCTTCGGCTCAGACTGGCTCGGGAATCGCCGCAATGATGCGGCGCAGGATCGCCGTGACGACGCGGCGCTCCTCCAGCGTATCGGTAAAGGCACGCCGCAGACTCAGGCGGTGCACGAGCACCTCGTGCACGATGCGGGTGACGTCGTCGGGCACGACAAAGTCACGGCCGCAGAGCAAAGCGGTGGCCTGGGCGGCGAGCTTGAGCGCGAGGCAGCCGCGCACGCTGATGCCGGCCTTGAACTCGCTCTCCGTGCGCGTCGCGGCCACGATCTTGAGCATGTAGTCGAGCACGCTGTCCTCGACGAAGACCTGCGGCACGATCTGCTGGATACGCGAGACCTCGCGCGCCGAGACGACGGGCGAAAGGGCGAAGCTGTCGTAGTTGTGCCGCGCCCCCTTGAGGATCTCGATCTCGTCGGCCGCCTCGGGGTAGCCCATCTGCAGGCGCATGAGGAAGCGGTCCATCTGGCTCTCGGGCAGCGGGAAGGTGCCCTCGTAGTCGACCGGGTTCTGCGTGGCGAAGACCATGAACGGCGCTCCCACGGTCTCGGTGCGGCCGTCGACCGAGACCTTGCCGCGGTCCATCACCTCGAGCAGCGAGGACTGGGTCTTGGGCGTCGCGCGGTTGATCTCATCGGCCAGCACGATGTTGGCGAAGACCGGACCGGGCTTGAAGATGAACTCCTGCGTCTTCTCGTCATAGATCGAGATGCCCGTGACGTCGGTCGGCAGCAGGTCGCTGGTGAACTGGATGCGCTTGAAGGAAAGGTCGATCGACTTGGCCACGCAGTAGGCGAGCGTGGTCTTGCCCACGCCCGGCAGGTCCTCGATGAGCACGTGGCCCGAGGCGAGCAGGCAGGTGATGACCTTGTCGATGACGTCGTCCTTGCCGCGGACGTACTGGCGGATGCTGCCCTTGAGCCGCTCCATCGCGGACTTGGCCTCGGCGACATGGGTGGCTTGGACGAAGTCACTCATCGGTTCGATCTCCAGTCGGCCTGGGGAGAGACATGGTGGCGGGAGCGCATCGCGTGGTGGTATTTGGTGGATAAATCGACGTCGGGCCGGGGGACCGAAGGACAATCCTCACCGCCGGGCTCGGGCGCGGTCCGGTCACAGGATGCGTCGCACAGCCCGGAAGGTTTTCAAGGGCTCGGGCCAGGTCTCGACCCGGCCGAAGCGGATGATCATGAGCTGGCCGGCCAGCTCGAGTGCGCGCTCCTCGTCCCACGAGCGGCGCCGCGGCGGACGGGCGACGCGCGCCTCGAGCCGTTGCAGGAGCAGGCCGGCTCGACGCCGCGTCGACATCTGCCCGCGCTGGAACCACTCGAGGACGTCGCTCTTGCCCAGGCCGAGGCGCTTGAGGAGGACGGCGACAAGGAAGAGGACGATCGACAAGACGAGGATGTCGCCCTTGCTCGCGAACGAAAGAGGCGCTTTCTGCCACGCGGCATACTGTTCGCGCACCACCTGGACGACCGCCTCGCTCCAGACCCGCGCGGTGCGGCCCACTGTGCGCAGCGAGCTGATCACGCCCTGCTGGCTGCGCTGGTCGAAATTGACAATGCGCCGGTACCAGATCATGCGCAGGCTGTCGAGGTAGGCGCTGGTGCTGCGGTCGGAGGCGAGCGCGACCTGGGCCTGGTTCAGCGGCTCGGACTGAGTGCCGATGCCGCCCGCCCCGGGGGTGGGATCGACGCGCAACCACGCCCCGGCGCCGTCGTAGATCTCACACCACGCGTGGGCGTGGGCGTGGCGGACCATGAAGTAGTTCTCGTACCCGTTCCAGGTGCCGCCCTTGAAGCCCGCGATCACGCGCACGGGGTGGCCGGCCGCGCGTCCGAGCAGGGTGAAGGCGGCGGCGAAAAACTCGCAGTGCCCGCCGGCCCCCGCCTGCAGCCAGCGGATCACCGGGTCCTCGATACGCGTCCCTTCGACCGGCGGCAGGCGCACCTGCCTCGAATAGCTGTGCCGACGATCCAGATACACGCAGGCCAGGCGGGCGAACTCCTGTGCGCCGACCTCGCGACCGCCGGTGATCTCGGCCACGATGCCGGCGAGGTACTCGCGCGCTTCCGGCGCCTCCGGCAGCGCAAGCGTCGTGTGCGGATAGGCCACACCACCACGCGCCGCCGGCTCGAGGCCGGCACCGCCCAGGCTGAGTGATCCGCCGCGCGGCGCCGCCCTCCGGCCGGAGGGCGTGGCCGCGCGCGTGCGCTCCTGCGCGAAGAACGGATCGGGGATGACGCCGCCGAAGTCCGCACCCTCGATCTGGTAGCTGAGCAGGCCCGCGCTGGCCTCGCGCATCGCGTAGACGCGCAGCACGTCGTTCGGGATGATCTCCTGCGTCTCCCGGAACTGGATCTCCGAGAAGCCGCCCGGCTGCGGCAGGTAGCGACTGACGCCGGGCTCGAGGAAGATGACAATGCGGCCGTTCTCGCGCGGCCGGCCGTCGCGGTCGCCGACCGGCTGCTGCATCGGCGCGAGGTCGAGATAAGGCAGCGCCCGGTCACCCGACGCGCTGCGCGCCGACGGCGACATCCGGAACGCGCCCGCGGAATACTCATCCAGGGCAACCATGCGCCAGTAGGGTTCCTCGGGCACCACGGCGCCGGCGCGGACATCGACGCGCATGGCCACGCCGTCGTCAGTCTGGATGTCGGTCACCTCGCCCAGCGCGACGTTCTCCGAGAATCCCGTCAGGCTGCTCTTGCGATTGAGCGCGAGGAAGTTGATCGGATTGCTCACCTCGAACCGCGGCACGGCGAGGAAGATGAGCGCGGTCACGAGCACCACCGCGGCAAACAGCCCGCCCGCGAGCACGACCACGCGCACGTCCGCCGCCTGCCGCAGGCGCAGCAGCAGCCGGCGGCGCGGGATGCGGACCCACCGCACCGTGGAGACAGGCGCGCCCGCGAGGGCGTCGTCGACGACATTGATGACGAAGAGCAGCACCATCCCGACGGCGGTGAACAGGAGGATCTGCACCACGAACACGATCGAGACCGTGAGCACACCGGTGAGCACGGCGAGGAAAAGGCTGAGCGCGATCAGCTGCAGGTCGTCGCGGCGCTCGCGGTAGGAAACGGCTCGATACAACACCAGCATGGTGTTGAGGCGCACGAGTGAGAGCACGATCTCGTTGCTGAGCACGTCGACCACGAACACCACGACGATGAGCGGGACGAGCAGCCTCCAGACCAGGCGCGGCACCTTGCCGGGCAGCGCCGGGTGCAGCATCACGCCCACGATCGTGACGGTCGCGACGGCGGCGAACGGCCAGATCGAGACCTCCAGGTGGAACAACGTCCAGACCGAGAGCAGGGCCAGCAGCCCGCCCAGCAGCCACCGGACGTGGCACAGCTCCTCGAGGCTAAGCTGAGGCTGCTTTTCTACCGCGAAGAATCGCATGGACTCCGTCCGGTCGCCCGGGCTCGAAGGTGATGACGTTGCGCAGGGGCAGCAGGCGCCCGCCCCCGAAGTGTTCCACCGGCTCGACCACGGCGAGCTGGTCGAGGAGCAGTTCCAGGTCGGACACGCGGCGCGTGAGGATCGGGGCGCCGTCGTTGATCACGGCGCCGACGAGCTGGCCCTGGCGGAAGAGGTCCTCGGCCATCGAGGCCGCGAGGCTGCACATCTGCTCGAACTGCGCCGGGTTTTCCCACACGACCAGCGGCGTCTCGATGAAGAGAAAGTACCCGCGCTGGTTCTCGGCGAGGAGCTGCTTGACCATGAGCTTGCGCTGGCGGGCACTCGCCTTCCAGTGGATGTGCCGATGTGAGTCCCCGGACTGGTAGCGGCGCACGCTCATGAACTCCGTGCCATGCCCGGGCCGCGGCACCGTCTCGCCCACCGTCTCGGCCGTGCCGGACGCGTCCATCATGATCTGATACACGATGCGCGCCGGCCACACATAGACTTCGCGGGCCACGCGTCCGCCGAAATGCTTGTGCAAAAATCCGAAGGGGAACTTCGAGTTCACGCCGGTCATCTCGACCATCTCGCGACCGCGCCGGCGCGGTCGAAACGCCCACTCCATCTTGCGCGTCTCGCCGGGATCGAGTCGCTGGCGGAGCACGAGCCGGCCGGTGTCGCCGCTCGAGGCCCTGAGGTCGAAGTTGAGGCAGTAGGTCGGCAGGAAGCGCTTGTGATTGTGCACCTCGAGATTGAGCACGGCCTGTTGGCCCGCACGCAGCGGCGGCTGCAGGGTCATGCGCCAGGCCGTGCGCCCGAAATTCATCCACGAAAGGATGCCGCTGACCACGAGCGTCGAGAGCAGCAGCGAGAACGCGATGAACAGGATGTTGCTCGAGGTGTTGTAGGCCGCGAGGCCGATGGCCAGGGCGATCACGATCATCGCGACGCCGGCGGCGGTGGGCAGCACCTTCTGGCCGCGCGGCGGGATCACAAGCGAGAGCAGGAACCGCCCGAGCCGGAACTCGCGCCAACGCCACGTCCGCGCGCCAGGGCCCGACCATTGGGCGGTGTCGCTGATCGTGGTGGTTAACATGCGCTTGGGTGTCCGGGGGACCGGTGCATTTACTCAGTCTTTCTCCGGCCAAAACCCCGCCCGACTTTAACAGAAACGGGTGTCGGCGCCACCCGCAGGGACGAATCGCCCTCGCGCCACCACGTTTTTCGAACATCCTCTCCGTCATGAAGACACGCATGCTCCCGCCCTGGCGCGCGTTACTTCCCGCGGCGGCCACCGTCGCGTCGGCCCTGCTGCTCACCGGCTGCATCTACGACGCGCCGCTCGAGACGCGACACACCACCCCGGTCGATCCCGCGGTCCTCGGCGTGTGGGAAGCCGTCGATCCCGACGACGACGGGCCCGAGACGATGGTCATCCTGCGGTTCTCGGAGACCGAATACCTGGTGCACTACCCCACCAAACCGGCGGACAGCATGTATTTCCGCGCCTACGCCATCACCGAGGCCGGCGTGCCGTGCGTGCAGGTGGAGTTGTTGGGATCGCACGACGGCCTGCCCACCGGAACGGGGCGCTATCAGGTGGTCTCGTACCGCCTGGTCGCCGGGCAGCTCGAGATCCGCACGCTCAACGACAGCCTCGTGAGTTCCGAGCTCTCCGGCCGCGCGGCGCTGCGCGAGGCATTCAAGAAACACGCACGGGACCCGGACCTGTTTACCAACCCAGGCACGTTCAAACGCGTCGGCGAGTGAACGACGGCGCGCGGTCGCGCACACACCGCCGGTCCCGCCCGTCGAAAAAGGTCGACCGGGCCGGAGTCCGTCGCGCTTATCGAGAGGATGCCGCCCTCCGTAACCCTCCATCACGCCACCCCGCCCGTCGCCCCGGGAGCCGGGTGTGATTATTCCAGTCCATCATGCCGGTAGCCCAGGCCCTCTACTGGTCGGCGGCCATCACGCTGCTGATCGTCGGCACCATTCTGTGGATACGCGCGCTGGTCGGCGGTGGGGCGCAACGCTGGATCGATGGCAGTCCGCGCCTTCCCGCCTGGACGATCGGCTGGGGCGACTTTCTGCTGTTGCCGTTTTTCACCGTCGTCCTGCTCGTATTCGTCACACAGGGGATCTCCTGGCTGGCCCGCGTCGAGACAACACACCCGCCCTCGGGCACCGCCCTCCTCGCCGCAGGTTACGCGATGGGCCTGGCCCTGACGGCGGCGGCGCTGCTTTTCCGATTGCTGCCGACCGGCCACCCGGGCGAGGGACGCGAGAGCCTGCTGCGCAGCGCGGGCATCGGGGCCTTGGGGCTGGTCTACTTCATGCCGGTGTGTGCGCTGCTCGCCTTCGGCTGGAGCGCCCTGATCCGCGCCCTCGGCCTGCCGACCGACGTCCAGGATGCGGTCCGTGTCATCGCCGCCACCGAGTCCCCGTGGATGCTCGCGCAATGGTTCTTCGTCGTGGCCGTGCTCGCACCGGTCGGCGAGGAACTGGTGTTTCGCGCCGGGTTTTTCCGGTTCCTCGCGAACCGCATGCGGCCGACCTTGGCCGCGACCGTGAGCGCCGCGCTTTTCGCCGCGATGCACTGGAACCTCCAGGCCGCGCTGCCGCTCTTCGCACTCGGTCTCGCGCTGGCCCACGTCTACCACCGGAGTGGCCGCATCCTCGCGGCCATCGTGCTGCACGCCGCGTTTAACCTCAACACGCTGCTCTCGATCATCTCGGGAGTGGCCACGGCCTGACGCCGCACCAGCCCGGCCCTTTCCCATGCCCTCGGCCCGTTCCGCCACGCTCGCCTCACTCGGGGAGACCCGCCTGATCCAGGCGATCCAGGACTGGCTCGGCGCGGCCAACCCGCCGCCGCCGCACGGGATCGGCGATGATTGCGCGGTCCTGCCGCCCCGGCGCGCGCAGCAGCTCGTGACCGTCGACCCGGTGATCGCGGGCCGTCACTTCGACGATCGTGTGCCCGCCACCGCCGTCGCCGCCAAGTTGCTGAAACGCAACCTCAGCGACATCGCCTCGATGGGCGGTCGCCCGCACAGCGCGGTTATCGCGCTAGCCGCGCCGCCCACGCTCCCGGTCGCCTGGCTGCGCGGCTTCTACCGCGGTCTCGCCGCCTGCGCGCGCGCCCACGACGTGCACATCGTCGGCGGGGATTGCGCGCAGACGAGCGGTCCGTTCTCGGCCTTTCTCACGCTCTTCGGCGACGCGCCCGCGCGACCGCTCACGCGCGCCGGTGCGCGGCCGGGCGACCTGCTCTTCGTCACCGGCGCGCTCGGCGGCAGTATCCTCGGCAAGCATACGCGCTTCATGCCACGCCTGGCCGAGGGGCGCTGGCTGGCCGGGCGCCGCGAGGTGCACGCGGCCATCGACCTGAGCGACGGGCTGGGCAAGGACCTGGCCGCGCTCGTGCCCGACGCCTGCGAGGTCGTCATCGACCCGCGCACGCTCCCGGTCAGCGTCGCGGCGCGCCGGCTCGCACGCCGCACGCGCCGCGACCCGCTCGACTGCGTGCTCAACGACGGTGAGGACTACGAGCTGCTCTTCGCCGTGGCGCCGCGCGCGATCGAGGACTTCATCATCGCCTGGCACCGCGCGCACCCGACACCGCTCTCCTGCATTGGCCGCATCCTGCGCAACGCGAGCGACGAGCCCTCGGGCCGCGCGCTGCGTTTCGAACCCGCCCTACCCGGCGGCGTACTCACCCGGGGTTATGAGCATTTTCGCTGAGCTGCATGCCGGGCTGCTCGCGGCCACCGAGGCCGAGACGCGCACGATCGCGGCCCGGCTCGCCGCCGCCCTGCCGGCCGACCGGGTGCTCGCGCTCTCCGGCGATCTCGGTGCCGGCAAGACGACCTTCGTCAAGGGCCTCGCCGCGGCCTGGGGCGTGCGCGAGACCGTGACGAGCCCGAGCTTCGCGGTGTGCAACCTGCACCGCGGCGAACGCCTGCTCGTGCACGTCGACGCCTACCGGCTGGACGGCCCCGGGAGTTGGGAGGCGCTGATGGTGGAGGACTTTCTTGTCTCGCCCTGGTGCCTCGCGGTCGAGTGGCCCGAGCGCATCGCCTCGATCCTGCCGGCCGACACGCTCTGGCTCGACCTCGCGATCACACGCGACGGCGCGCGATCGATCCGTCGCCGTGCGTGAGAAAAAAGACGAGCCTCCCCGCGGTGCGGTAGAGGCTCGTCGAAAATCGGAACAAACCCGAAGGTCAGGCTTCCGGCTTCGGCTCGGTGGGCGCCTCGGCCGCAGGTTCGGCTGCCGGCTCGACCGCCGACGGCGTCTCAACTTCGGCCGCAGGTGCGGCCTCGCTCGCGGGAGTTTCCGCGGCGGGCTCATTCCCGGCGGAGGCTTCGGCGGGTGCCGCTTCGCCACCGGCCGATGATGGCTCGTGATCCTTCTCCTCGGTCGGCTCGGTCTGGCCCTGGGCCAGGACCGGATGCGCGAAGAGCCGGCCATCCGAATACTCGGCCACGTAGCCTTCGGCGACGAGCCAGCGCAGATCGAGCACGAGGCGGTTGAGCGTCGCCTTCTGGTCGGCACCGAGTTCGGCCACTGCGGGTGCCGGAGCTGCCTCGGCCGGGACGGGCGTCGACTCCGACGATTCGGCTGGCGCCCCTTCGACCGGGGCGGCCGGGGTCGCCGGGGCCGGAGCGGCCGGCGGGGCGAAGCCCAGGAACTTCAGCGGCAGCTCGGCGACATTGACCAGTGGATTGGCATCGAGAAACGCGATGAGCGCATTGATCGAGTCGGAGAAGGTCTGGCCGGGCTGGCGGAACTTGCGGCGCACCGAGCACACATACGTGATGCCCTTGGAGCCGCGCTTGAAGATGTGGAAGTTCTCGCGGCGCAGCCGCCCGCGCAACGCGTTGGCTGTATCGAGCGGGAAACGACGCTGCATCTCGAGCGCGCCGTGCATGGCGCGGAAGGCCTCGCTGCCGCCGACGGACTCCACGGCCTTGGCCGCGACGCGGGCGGTCTCGGCCGCGCGCACGATGCGGTCGCGCGCCGTGCGCAGGACATGGGCGCGCGCGTCCTCGATGTTGTCGAAGACCGCGGGTTCGCCCTCGGGCGCGAGCTTGTAGGTGTAGCGCGTGACCTTCTTCATCGATTCCAGCCACTGCGTCACCGCCTCGGGATCGCGCACCACCTCCAGCGCCGCCTTATACTTGTCGAACGGCATGCGGATGCCGCGGGCGTTGTAGTGATGCTGCACGATCTGCGCGTAGCGGTGGTAGTTGGCCGGCGCGAGCAGGTCCTTGGTGATGGGGCAGCGGCTGACGAACTGGAACGATCCCTTCGGCGGCTCGACCTCCACGACCTCGGTCGTGAAGAACTGGTCCATCATGCGCTCGAGTGCGTGGTTGATCGCCTCCTCCTCCGACGGGAAGGGCACGCCGTCCGGCACGGACAGGTAGACCGGACCGCTCGAGCCACCTGGCGTCTCGGGCCGGCGCTTGAAGACGAGCACGCAGCGCTCGACCTTGCCGAGGATCAGGCGGGCGATCTCGAAGAGTTCATACGTGCGGCACGAGGACCGCATCGCCTTCACCAGCGCGTTGAAGCCGGTATCGTCCGGATAGAAGGTGATCTCGAAGACCGGACTGAGGTACGGACGCGGCGGGCCCGAGGGACGGCGCGGGCCGAAATCGCCTCGCTCGCCACCTTCGCGACCCGGACCACCGCGCTCGAAACGCGGACGTCCGCCAAACCGATCGCCACCTTCGGGGCGCGGGCCGCGCTCACCGCCGCCTTCACGGGGCGGGAACGGACGACGCGGACCGCCCTCACGCGGACCGCCGAAGCGCTCGCGCGGGGGACGCGCGCCGCCCTGGATATCTTCGCGCGGCGCATCGCTGCGCTCGCCTCCGCGAAAACCCTCGCCTCCTTCAGAGGGCCGGCGCGGCGGGCGGCGATCACGCCGGGGTGCGCCGCTCTCGCCCTCGCGAGGAGAACCGTGCGATGAACCGCCGGAGGGCTTCTTCGTCCCGGCATCGGTCCATTGCGTGCCGAACTGGAACGCCTGCAGGGCGCTCAGGTCGAGCTTGTTGAAATCTTCGCCCGGCGTCTGGTTCGCTGGCGTGTCGTCCATGTTTGCGATCGAGGCCCCGGGGAAATTACGCGGGAGCGGGTGCTTTCTTGGGGCCGAGGAAGTGCGGTGAGTCGATTCCGCAGGTGGAGGGAGGCAGGCGGTTTGAGCGGCGAGTGTCCTAGCTGGGGAGGGCAACGCAAGCGCTTTTCGGGCGGGGCCGTCGCGCCCCACCCGCCTCGGCCGACCCAAGGCGTTCGATCACCCACCCCATGCCGGCGGCCTCACGGCTCGGAGACCCATACCCGGTATTCCCAGCTGCGCAGTTCGAGTCGGACCGACCCGGCCGAAACAAGCGTCTCGCCCGTGAAAGCCTCGCGCCAACGCCCCGAGAGCTGCTCGTGGGCGGCGTCGCAGGTCACGTCGCGTGCGGTCAGGTTGCAGAAGGCCGCCACGCGGCGCCCACCCGACTCGCGGACCACGCCGAAGACGGAAGCGTTCTTCGCCGTCGGCACGCGCGCGAAGGTCGCTCCGGTCGCGAGCGCGGGATGATCGCGCCGCAAGGCCGTGAGCGTGCGGTAGAAACCCGCCAGCGGGTGCGGCTGCCAGGCGATCGGGTCGCGCTCGAAAAACTTCAGGCGCTTGTCCAGGCCGGCCTCCTGCCCGTTGTAGATGAGCGGAATGCCGTCGAGCATGAAGGTCACGACGGCAAACGGACGCACACCGCCGCCCAGCCGCTCGAAGACCGTGCCCTGCCAGCTGTTCTCATCGTGGTTGGTCGTGTAGTGCATGAACACGCCTCCAGCCGGGAAGAGGACCCGGTACTGGGCGAGCACGTCGTCGATGTGGCCGGCCGCCTCGCGACCCTGCGCGATGGCGTTGTAGGCATGCATCATGTCAAACGAGTAGGAGGCGTGGAAGGCCCGCAGCTGGTGCTGCGGCACCTGCGCCTCGGCGAGCAGGAAGATGTCCGGACGCAGCGCGCGCATCTGCCCGGACATCTCGTCCCAGAACGCCGTCGGCACGCCCGTGGCGTAGTCGAAGCGGAAGCCGTCCACGTCGAATTCACGCACCCAATACGCAAGCGCGTCGATCTGGGCGCGCCAGAGGTCGCGTTTGCGGTAGTCGAGCTGCACGACGTCGGTCCAGTCAAAGCCCAGCGGCGGCACCGGCTGCCCGTCGCGGTCGCGCCAGAAATACTCCGGGTGGCGCTGCATCCACACGTGGTCCCAGGCGGTGTGATTCGCGACCCAGTCGAGGATGACGCGCAGGCCAAGCCCGTGCGCCGTGTTCACCAGTCGGCGAAAGTCCTCGGCCGTGCCGAACTCGGGATTGACCGCGAGGTAGTCGCGCGCGGCGTAGTAACTGCCGAGCGGACCCTTGCGGTTCTTCTCGCCGATCGGATGGATCGGCATGAACCACAGCGTGCCGACACCGAGGTCACGGATGCGCGGCAGGTCCGCCTCGACCGCGGCAAATGAGCCGTCCTTCGAATATTGGCGCACGTTGACCTCGTAGATCGTGGTGGTGCGCACCCAGGCCGGCAGTGGTGCGGCGGCGGTCTTTCCGAAACAGACCTCGGTCGGCTCGACGAAGGTGAAGGTCTCGGCCGCGCGGCTGGTCAGCGCGACGCACGCGGCGAGGATGGATACACCGGACAGGAGGCAACGGCGGAACGGATTCATCGTGGAGGGCGGAGGGCGGAGCCCCGGCATGATGCACGAGGCAGGGTGGAGGACACCGTGCCCGGACCCGCCGCCCGCGCCAGCCGGCACGACTGCATAAAACCGAGAAGGGTCGGACAACTCCGGCCACCAGTCGCGCCCCGCGGCCACCTAAGTTCTCTCCTCGCGTTCCAAGCCTTCTTCCGGCCGACCCACTCGACCGCGCGGCCGATGTGCACCATGGTCTACCCACCATGGACCACCCCACCCGTCACGCGGCCCTGGCGCTGCTCGCCTGCACCAGCCTGCTCGCCCTCACCCTGCCCGCCGACGGCGCCGCCGCCGCGCCCACGTCAGCATCGACAGCGCCGGTCGTGGCGATGCCGCGCTACACGCACCCCGGCGCGGGCCAGACGCTCTACTTCGTGCTCACCGATCGCTTCGCCAACGGGTCCACCGCCAACGACCTGGGCGGCGGTTCCGGAGGCCCGGACGACCACGGGTTCGACCCGACACGCATCTCGCACTTTCACGGCGGCGACTTCGCCGGCATGACCGCGCGGCTCGACTACCTCAAGAACCTCGGCATCACCGCCGTGTGGGTCACACCGCCCTTCAAAAACAAGCCGGTGCAGAAAGGCGCCCTTGGATACACCGCCGGCTATCATGGTTACTGGATCCTCGACTTCCTGCAGATCGATCCGCACCTCGGCTCGAACGCGGAGTTCCAGGAGTTTGTGAAGCAGGCCCACGCGCGCGGCATGCGCGTGATCATGGACATCATCGTCAACCACACGGCCGATGTCATCCAACTGGAGGGCGACCACAGCTACCGCGACACGACGGTCGCGCCCTACCGCGATGCGAGCGGGACCGCCTTCGATCCCCGCGCCGTTGCCTTCAACGGCCTGAACGACGCGTCGGCCTTCCCGCTGCTCGCCACCCAGGGTAGCTTCGCCTACACGCCGACGGTGCCCGCCGCGGAGGTCGGCGTGAAGAATCCCGCCTGGCTCAACGACGTCACGCTCTACCACAACCGCGGCAACTCCACCTTTGCGGGCGAGAGCGCGACGCACGGCGACTTTGTCGGGCTCGACGATGTCTTCACCGAGCATCCGCAGGCGGTGAAGGGTTTCGTCGAGATCTTCTCGCACTGGATCGAGAGCTGCGCGGTCGACGGGTTCCGCATCGACACCGCCCGCCACGTCAACACCGAGTTCTGGCAGGCCTTCATCCCGGCGATCCGCGCCCGGGCGCGCGAGCTCGGCCGGCCCGACTTCATCCAGTTCGGCGAGGTCTACAACGACGCCGGCGACCCCGCCGTGCTCGCGGAGTTCTCCACCAGCACGATGCCGATCGACACGACGATCGACTTCGGATTTTTCGCCGCGGCACGCCGCTTCGTCTCGCAGGGCGGCACGGCCTCGGCGCTCGCAGACTTCTTCGCCCGCGACGACTACTACACCGACCACGACAGCAACGTCCACTCGACCACCACCTTCCTCGGCAACCACGACGCCGGGCGCTTCGCGTATTTTCTCCAACAGGACAACCCCGGCGCCGCGCCGGAACAACTCGCCGCGCTCTCGCGCCTCGGCCACGGCCTGCTCTATCTCGCGCGCGGCCAGCCCGTGCTCTACTACGGCGACGAGCAGGGCATGATCGGCCGCGGCGGGAACGACATGCAGGCGCGCGAGAGCATGTTCGCCGCGCAGGCGCCTGAGTTCAGAACCGCGACGCTCCTCGCCACGACCCGCACCGGCGCCGACGACAAGTTCGACCCGCAGCATCCGTTCTACCAGGTATTCGCGCGCCTCGCCGGCCTGCGTGCCGCACACGCCGCGCTACGCACCGGAGCGATGATCCAGCGCACGACGAGCGAGCCCGCGCTCTTCGCCTTCTCCCGCATCGATCGCGGGGAAAAGGTGGAGTACCTCGTGGCGCTGAACAGCTCGCGCTCCACCGCGATCACCACGCGCGTCCCCACGTCGCAGCCGAAGGGCGCCAAGCTCGTCCGCCTCTTCGACTCGCGCACGCCCGAAATGGCCGGCTCGGAGATCCTCACGGTCGATGCCGCGGGCGCCGCCAGCGTGACGCTCGCGCCGCTCCAGTTCGCCGTGTGGCGCGCCCAGGCTGCACTGCCGAAGCCGGCGGGCGCGCCGCGCATCACGCTCGCGACGCCCGCCGACGGTGCGACCCTCACGTTCACCAGCCGCGAGGTCGACGCCCTCGTCTTCCCCAGCCGGCGCGAGATCCGTGCCGAGGTGAGCGGCGGCGACGGTGTGGCCGAAGTGACGTTCGTGCTGCAACGCGCGTCGCGGCCGGGCCAATACGAGTGGCTCGGTACCGACGACGCCGCGCCGTACCGCGTCTTCTGGAATCCGCCCGCGGACTTCTCGCCTGACGAGATCTTCACCATCATCGCCACGGTCGACGACCTGCGCGGTCGTCGCGTCTCGACCCAGGTCGCCGGGCTGACGTTCTCGGCCTCCGGTGTCAGCTTCGGCACGCGCGGGGCCACGGTGCCGACGATCACCGCCGCCCCGCCAGCCCAGGTGGCGTTGTCCCTCGATCGCCCGCTGCGACTGGCCGCGACCGCAAGCGGCACCGGGCCACTCGAATATCAGTGGCTGCGCGATGGCTCCGAGATCCCCGGCGCCACCCAGCCCACCTACGACGTGCCGCACCCGAAGAAGGCCGACGCCGGCACCTACCGCCTCCTCGTGCGCAACCGCGCGGGCACCACGCTCACCAGCGAGACCGTCGTGGCCCCCGCCCGCTGATCGGCCGCCCCGGGGCCCTTGTCATCCAATAGTTGACAATGGCGCGCGCCGGCCGGCCGGCGGATTGTCAACTATTGGATGACATTGCGTCGGCCGCGGGCGGTACGGCCGCACTTCCGCCTGACAAACGGTCGCGCACCCGTACGCTGCGCGACCATGCACCACGATTGTCTGCATCGCTGGCAGCAGAGCCACGAGTTCCGGCACGGCCACGCCTCGGGCGAGCGGCGCACGTTGATCGTGCTCGCGCTCACGGTCGTGGTCATGGCCGTGGAGATCGTGGCGGGCCTGGTTTTCGGCTCGATGGCACTGCTGGCTGACGGCTGGCACATGGGCACGCATGCCGCGGCATTTGGCATCACGCTGCTCGCCTACATCTACGCGCGGCGGCACGCGCGGGATGAGCGGTTCTCGTTCGGCCCGGGCAAGGTTGGCGCGCTCGGCGGGTTTTCCAGCGCGATCCTGCTCGGCGTGGTCGCGCTCGCGATGATCTGGGAGTCGGTCGATCGGCTGCGACACCCGCAGGCGATCGCATTCGACCAAGCCATGCTCGTCGCGGTGGTCGGGTTGGTTTTCAACCTCTTCGGCGCATGGATGCTCGGTGGCTCCGTGGCGGAGTCGGGCGCGAGTTCCCACGGGCACGGCCATGGGCACGGGCACGGCCACGGCCGCGACCTCAATCTCCACGCCGCCTACATGCACGTCTTGGCGGATGCGCTCACCTCGGTCTTCGCCATCGCGGCCCTGCTCGGAGGCAAATACATGGGCTGGGCCTGGCTCGACGCCGTCGTCGGCATCGTCGGCGCACTCGTGATCTCCAAGTGGGCGATCGGGCTGATGCGCGAGACCGCGCGCGTGCTGCTCGACCGCGAGATGGATGTGCCGGTGGTCGAGGAGATCCGCGAGGCGATCGAGAGCGATGGCGACTCACGGATCGCCGACCTGCATGTGCACCGCGTCGGTTTGGATCAGTTCGCGGTCATCGTCACCGTCGTGGCCCACGCCCATCGCACGCCCGAGGAGTACAAGGAGCGCCTGCGTATCCACGAGGAGCTCGTGCATTTCAATATCGAGGTCAACCGCTGCGCCGGTTGAAGGCGACCGCGGACGCTTCGAGAAAGCCAAGGCCTGCGCAACCAAACCCCGCACGGGTGCTGCGCCCGGCACGATTTCAGGTACCATGGAATCTTCCACGAAAACCATGAAGAAGAAATCCACTCCACGCACCGCCGCGACCGCCCCCTCGAACGTCGTCGCTTACCTCAACCAGCTCCTCGCCTCGTCCTACGCGCTCATGGTCAACACCCACTTCGCGCACTGGAATGTCGAGGGACCCGACTTCTTCTCGCTCCACGAGGCCTTTCAGGCGCACTACGAAAACCTGTTCACCGCCGTCGACGAGATCGCCGAGCGCGTGCGCGCCCTGAACGCCTACACGATCGGCGGCTTGAGCCAATTCTCGCGCCGGGCCGGCTTTGAGGAGCTGACCGAGGCGACGACCGCGCGCGACTTTGTTGCCGCGCTCGTGGTGGCCCACGAGAAGGTCGTGGCCGACGCCGCCGCGCTGCGCGATGCCTCCGGCGCCGCCAACGATGCCGAGACGCAGGACATCGCGATCGGGCGCATCCAGTGGCACGAGAAGACGATCTGGATGCTGCGCAGCTTCCTGAAGTAGCACCGGCTCCTCCGATCTGCCGACTGGAAGTCCGCGCTACCGGCTCGCGCTCGGCCGCGGGCGCGCGTGAGCTGGCGGACGATGACCTCGCCCGCCCCGTCCGTCCCGACCGATCCGCTCGACCTCCTGCGCGAACTGCGGCGCCTGTGTCGCACGGCCATGCTCGCCACCGCCGATGCCGACGGCGTGCCGGATGCGAGCTACGCGCCGTTCGTCGACGCGGGCGGACACGACGGCGCGCTGCTCATCCTGGTGAGCGGGCTCGCCCGCCACACGGCCAACCTTCTGCAGCGGCGGCGCGTCTCGGTCATGCTGATCGAGGACGAGTCCGCCGCGGGCCAGATCTTTGGCCGGCGCCGCGTGACGTACGCGTGCCGCGTCGAGCCGGTCGTGCGCGACTCGGCCGCGTGGAAGAGCGGGCTCGACGCCCTGCAGGCGCGTCATGGCGCGGTGGTGACGATGCTGCGCGACCTGAAGGATTTTCAGCTTCTGCGTCTCGTACCCGAGAGCGGGTCGCTCGTGCTCGGCTTCGGCAAGGCGTGGCGGCTGAGCGGGCCAGGTTGCGAGACGATCGAGGGCGTTGGGAGGTAGGGCGAGGCCAGCACCCGAGGGCGCGTGCTCGATGAGCGTCACCCTTTCAACGCGCCCGCGAGCAGGCGCACCTGCTGCGACGCGACGAAACGCGTCTTGGCAAAGTGCGCCACGTCGGCGGCGGTGACGGCGTCGATGTGCGCGTCGTAGTTGCGCCAGTCGTTCACGGGCAGGCCGTAGAGCGCATTGAGCGCGGCCTGAGCGGCGCACGAGGCGTTGCTCTGCATGCTCATGCGGCGGGCGGCCTTCAGGCGTGTACGGCAGCGCTCGAGCTCGCCGTCGAGGAATCTGCCGGCCGCGACGCGTTTGATCTCAGCCGCAAACTCCTTCACGACCTGCGGATAGCCCTGGGTGCTCGTGCCGGCCATGAAGAAGAACATGCCGGTCTGGAGACCGATGATGCGCGCCGAGCGCACGAAGTACGCGAGGCTCTTTTCCTCGCGCACGCGCTCGAAGAGGTTGCTCGACATGCCGCTGAAAAGCTCGTCGGTCACCTCGCCCACGTAGAAGTCCGGATCGAGCAGGCCGGTGCCGGTGTAGGCCTCCATCACCACGACCTGCTGGCGGTCCATCGGCGCAAGCACCTCGCCGGTCCTGGCCGGGCCGGAAAAACGTGTGTCGACCTCCGGCGTGCCGCCCCTCGGCAACTTGGCGAGGATGCGTTTCAGCTTCGGCAGCAGAGCGGCCCGGCGGAAATCGCCGGAGACCGCGATCACCGTGTTGCCCGCCACGACGAGTTGGCGATGCAGCGCCTTCAGCGTCGCGACGTCGAGGCGCGCGACGCTTTCGACCGTGCCCGCGCTCTCCGCGGCGAGCGGATGCGCGCCGAAGAATTTCTCGCGCAGCTGCCGGCGCGCGGCGGTGACGATGTCGTCGTTCTCCTCCGCGATCTCGGCCGCCTGGGCCTCGCGTTCGCGCGCGACCGTCGTGGCCTTGAAGGCCGGATACACCATGGCCTGCTCGAAGAGATCGAGCGCGAGGTCGAGGTCGTCGGGAAGGACCTCGAGCGAGAAGCCGAAGCTGTTGTTGCCGGAAAAGTCGTTGAACGAGCCGCCGACCTCCTCGATCGCCAGCGCGACCGCGGCGGACGAGCGCTTCTTCGTGTCGAGCGTGAGCAGGGTGGAGAGCAGCGCCGTGGCGCCGCGGCGATCCGCCGGCTCGAAGGCCGGGCCGCCCTGCCAGACCACACGCAGGTGCACCTGCGGCAGACGCGCATTCTCGCGGAACAGCACGCGTGCGCCGCCGGGCAGCGTCACTGCGTCGAAGTCCGGGTCGCTCTTCGCCGCCGCGGCGCGCGCGGCGATCGATGCGGCGCTGGCGCCGTTTTTCGGCACGAGCGTGCTGGTCGAGAGGTTGGCGGGAACGAGATACTGGCGGGCCACACGGTTGAGCGTCGCGGGCGTGAGACTGGCGAGGCGCTGGAGGTAGGTCGCGGGATAGTCGAGGTCGCCCACGACCACCTCGGCGATGCCGAGGCGCGAGGCCTGGCCGGACATGGAGCGGCGGACGTTGATCTCGGCGACGAGAGCCTGGCGCACGGCCTTGCGCAGCTGCGCCTCGGTGAAGCCGCGTGCGCAGGCGCGCTCGATCTCCTCGTGCAGCGCGGCCAGGGCCGGGGCGCCCTTGTCGGGGTCGCCGATGAGCGTGAGAAAGAAGAGGCCCTTGGAGCCGGGGTTCCAGTTGCTCGCGTCGACGTGGTGCACGAGCTTGCGTTTCTCGCGCAGGGTCTGCCAGAGGATCGAGCTGTCGCCGTGGCCGAGGATGAGCGAGAGGATGTCGAGCGCCGGCGTATCCGGATGGGCGAGACCGGGCACCTGGTAGCCGAGCGCGGCGCGAAAGACCTGCACGTCGTCGGCGAGGTCGATGCGGCGGCCGGCGAGCTGGCCGGGCTCGTCCGGCACGAGCACGGGAGCGAGACGGGCGCGCGGAACGGACCCGAAGTGTTTCTCAATCACGGACCGCAGCGCCACGGGGTCGACCGCACCGGCGATGACGAGCACGGCGTTGTTGGGCACGTAGCGCGTGCGGTAGTAATCCACCAGGTCGTCGCGCGTGAGCGCGGCGAAGACCTCACGATGGCCGATCACCGGATGACGGTAGGGATGCTCGCGGAACGCCGTCTCCATCAGCGCCTGCGACACCCGGTAGTCGGGGTCGTCCAGCCCCATGTCGATCTCGCGCAGGATCACGTCGCGCTCCTTCGTCACCTCGGCGGCCGGGAGCTGCGAGTGGAAGACCGCGTCGCCCAGCACATCGAGCGCGACCTCGGTGTGCTCGGAGGGCAGGTCGATGTAGTAGACCGTGCGGTCGAAGGACGTGTAGGCGTTGATGTAGCCGCCGTGCGCCTGCACGACGGCGGAGATGTCGCGGCCGGCGCGCTTTTCCGTGCCCTTGAAGAGCATGTGCTCGAGGTAGTGCGAGACACCCGAGCCGAGGCGCGGCGCCTCGTGGATGCTGCCACTCTTGATCCAGACCTGGACCGACGCGACTTGCGCGCTGTGGTCGGGACGGATCAGGACGGTGAGGCCGTTGGACAGGACGAAGCGGTCAACCGGCTCGCGCAGGAGCGGCTCGACGAGACGCGCGGCGCGGGCATTGGACGGGGCACGGGTGGGCATGAAGTGGCGGGATTGGATGTAGGAGCCTGCTTGCAGGCGATCCTTAACGCAGGACCCCACACGCCAGAGATCGCGTGCGAGCAGGCTCCTACATGCGGAGAGTCGCGGCGCTCAGGGCACCTCGCTGCTCGCCAGCGGCGGCGCGGGCAGGCGGCGTCTCTTCGGCTGGAAGGGCTTCACGAAGGTCTCCTCAAACTCGAAGATCTCCGCGAAGTCCTCCTTGCGGTCGCTCTCGGTCTTGGAAAACACACCGTGCTCGATCAGCTGGTAGACCATCTCGCCAAAATCACCGCAGCGTGTGATGCCCCAGCTCGACAGGACGAGGTGGGCCATCGGTCCGTACTGGGCGAGCGCGTAGTCGCGGATGCCTTCGAGCAGCTCCTGGCCGGTCACGTGGTTGGACTCGCGCTTCTTGCCGGACTTGGCCTCGGCCTTGCGGATCGTCGAGACGGTATGGTCCAGCGCGTCCCGAAGGAAAAAGTAGGCGCGGCGCTCATAGCGCGGGTCTTCCTTCCGGATCAGGTGAATCACATCGCCGAAGTCGTGTTCGTCCATACGTGCTGCAACGGCCGGCAAGTTGGCCCATTCAACCGCGCCGCGCAACCGTGCAGAGGCCGCGAAAGCGCATTTGCGTGACAACCTGTAACTTGCTTCCGTAGATCACCTTAATGAGCACGGTCAAGATCGGCATCATCAACGTCTCCGACCGCGCGGCCGCCGGCATTTACGAAGACCTGCCCGGGAAGGCCGCGCTGGCCGCCCTCCGCGAGTATCTGACCACGCCTTTCGAGCCTGTCTATCGCATCATCCCGGACGAGCAGCCGCAGCTCGAGGCCGCCATGATCGAGATGGCCGACCGCGATGGCTGCTGCCTGATCGTCACGACCGGCGGCACCGGACCGGCCCTCCGCGACGTCACGCCCGAGGCGACCGCGGCGGTGTGCGCGAAGATGCTGCCGGGCTTCGGCGAACTCATGCGTGCGACGTCGCTGAAGTTCGTCCCGACCGCCATCCTCTCGCGCCAGACCGCCGGCATCCGCGGCCGCTGCCTGATCGTCAATCTCCCGGGCAAACCGAAATCCATCCGCGAGTGCCTCGAGGCCGTGTTCCCCGCCGTGCCGTACTGCATCGACCTGATCGGCGGCCCACGGCTGGAGACGAACGAGGCCGTGATCCGGGCGTTCCGACCCAAGAGCGGGTGACCGGCTCTGGGGCGCGGTGCCTCGGCACCGTACTCCAGAATCGCCCTCCGCCTCCCAGCCTTGCGCCTCCGCGCCCGACACGTTCGACTCCCCCGGTGATCGACCCCACTCTCTCCGCCGAAATCAAGCGCCGCATCCGCACCGTGCGCGGCTGGCCCAAGCCCGGGGTCAACTTCCGCGATGTCGCGACACTCTTTCAGGACCGCGACGGCCTGCGCCTCGTCGTCGACGGGCTCGCGGAGTTGACCGCTGGATACCGCGTCGACCTCGTGGCAGCGGTCGATGCGCGCGGTTTCATCCTTGGCGGTGCTCTTGCCTACCGCCTCGGCCTGCCGTTCTCGATGGTGCGCAAGAAGGGCAAACTCCCGCACATCACCGTCTCCGCGGACTACGAACTCGAATACGGCTCCGCGACGATCGAGGTGCATGCCGACGCCTGCGCCCCCGGCCAGCGCGTGCTGCTCGTCGACGACTTGATCGCCACGGGCGGCACACTCCTCGCGGCGGTGAAGCTGTTTCGCGGCCTCGGCGGCGAGATCGCCGCCATCGCCGCCGTGATCGACTTGCCCGAGCTGGGTGGCTCGCGACGCCTGCGCGAGACCGGCGCGCCCGTGCACGCGCTCTGCGAGTTCATCGAAAGCGAGTAGCCACACCCGCCGATCGATTGTCATCCAATAGATGACAATCGATCGGTCGCGGCCGCGCGGTCACCGGTTGACGACTTCGGTAGGATGCGCTTCCTCCCTCCCGCCATGTCGTCCCATCGCACCACCGCCCGACTCGCGCGTCGCTCGCGCGCGTTCGCGCCTTGGCGCGTGCTGGCGGGCCTGCTGACTGCGCTCGGGGTGCTCGCGATCGGCCTGGCGGCGCGCAGCCCCGAGACGCACGAGCATGTGCACGGCGATGCGGCGCATCCCGAGCACGTCTGCGCGATCACGCTCGCGGCGACGGGCTTTTGCGACACTGCCGCATCGGCGCCCGAGATCGCGCCCGGCACGCGCGCTCCCTCTCTTCTCGCGTTCAGCCCCAAGACGTTTGTCTGGTCGGCTCCGGACTACTGGCTGACTCCGGCCCTGGCTCCGCCGGTGCGCGCGTCGTGACCGCGCCCTGATGCCTCCGCACCGGCGTCCGCATCCCGCATGCGGCGCATCGAGTGCGTTGTCTGTCTCGCCTTGTCCACCCGCAGCCTGCCCGCGCGCGTACGCCCGCGGCGGCTGCACACGTCACGCCAGCCACAGCCATGTCCTCTTTTTCGATCACGTCTCGCCTGCGCCCGCTCGTCCTCGGCGGTGCCGGGCTCCTCGCCAGTGCCGCACCCGCGGCTCTCGCCCAGACTCCGGCCGCCGCGGCCCGGTCTCCACAACACGCCGACGAAGTGACGCTCGATGAGCTCCACATCGTCAGCTCGCCGTTGGCCCGATCCACCGACGAGTTCAGCCAATCCGCCACCGTCCTCACGGACGAGGCCCTGCGCCATCGCGACCAACCCTCGCTCGGCGAGATGCTCGACGGCCTGCCCGGTGTTTCATCCACCTATTTCGGACCGGGCGCGAGCCGGCCGATCATCCGCGGGCTCGGCGGCGAGCGCATCCGCGTGCTCACGGACGGACTCGGCACGATCGACGTCTCGGCCACGAGCCCCGACCACGCCGTGAGCCTCGAGCCGGCGCTGAGCGAGCGCGTCGAGGTGCTGCGCGGTCCGTCGACGCTCCTCTACGGCAGCTCCGCGGTCGGCGGCGTGGTCAACGTCGTCGACGACCGCATCCCGGCGGCACGGGCCACCGTCCCGCTCTCGGGCACGCTCGAAGGCCGCTACGATACCGGGGCCAACGGCAGGACCGCTCTCGGCTCGGTCACCGGAGGCTCGGGTGCCTTCGCCTGGCACGCCTCGGGCCTCTGGCGCGACAGCGACGACATCGACATCCCGGGACTCGCTGAACATCACCACGACGAGGACGAAGGCGCGGAAGAGGAAGAACACGTCCCGGGCACGCTGCCCGGCAGCGGAATCGAGACCACAAGTCTCTCCGTCGGCGGCACGTGGTTCTGGGAAACCGGATCGGCCGGCATCTCCCACACGCACTTCGACACGCTGTATGGCGTGCCTGGACACGAGCACCATCATCACGAGGAGGAGGAGGAAGGCGGGGGCGCCTCACCGGCGGCGCTGGCCGTCTACGCGCCCGCGGGCGTGGACGAGTCCGACGGCGTGCGCATCGACCTCGCGCAACGCCGCTGGGATTTCCGCGCGGAACGCACCGCGCCCTTCGGCATCTTCCGCAGCGCCAAATTCACGGCCGGCCTCGCCGACTACACCCACCGCGAACTCGAGGGCGACGAGGTCGGCACGCGCTTCGACTCGCGCGGCGGCGAGGGCCGTCTCGAGCTGCTGCACCAGCCGGTCGGTGTCTTCGAGGGCGCCGTGGGCGCGCAGTATTCCGACATCCGGCTCGAGGCCGAGGGCGAGGAGGCGTTCATGCCGCCCACCCGCACGCGCAACGGCGCGCTCTTCATCCTCGAGGAGCTGCCGACCGCCGACGTGCGCTGGCAGTTCGGCGCCCGACTCGAGTCGCAGGACATCGACGTGCGCGACGGCTCGGGCGTCTCGCGCGACAAGGATGCGCTCAGCCTCTCCGCCGGCGGAGTCTGGTCGTTCTCCGAGGCGTGGGCGCTGGCCTTCTCGCTCACGCGCAACGAGCGTCTGCCCACGGCGCAGGAACTCTTCGCGAACGGCCCGCACGCCGCCACGGCGGCCTACGAGATCGGCGACGCCGACCTTGGTAAGGAAAAGAGCACGGGCGTGGACGTGGAACTACGTCGCCGCGTCGGCGCCGTCACGGGGTCCCTCGCCGTCTTCGTGAACGACTTCGACGCCTTCATCTTCGAGAACCCGACCGGCGAAACGATCGACGAGTTGCCCGTCTATCGATTCGTCGCGCGCGAGGCGCGGTTCCACGGCGCCGAGGCGCAGGCGACCTGGCACGCGCACGACGCCCAGGGACGCGGCCTCGATATCTACGCGCTCGTCGACACCGTGCGTGGGACGAACGAGACGGACCACACGCCCTTGCCGCGCCTGCCGCCGTGGCGCGTCGGACTTGGCTTTGCCAGCGTCGCGGGCCGCTGGACCTTCGGCGCCGAGGCGCGCCACGCCTTCGAACAGGACCGCGTCGCGCCGTATGAGGAATCCAGTGACAGCTACACTCTCGTCAGCGCACACGTGGCCTACACCGTGCCACTCGAGCGGGGTTCGCTGCAGTGTTTTGTCCGCGGCAGCAACCTGACCGACGACGAGGCGCGGCCGCACACGTCGTTTCTCAAGGAGCTGGCGCCCCTGCCCGGCCGGAGCTTCACGCTCGGGGCGCGGTGGGTGTTCTGAATCCGAAAGGCAGGGCGCGCCCTCCGAGCGCGCCTCCCATGCCGCTTCCTGCTCGGGGCGGGGCCGGAGACTCCGCCCTGCCCCGAGGCACGGCGCCCGGGAAGCCGCCTCTCGCGATGTGTATGATCCCGGGAGCGGCGACGCCTCCCTGCCCGCTCCACATCCTCAACCCAGCGCCTGCTTGTAGCGCTCGGCGACCTTGTCCCAGTTGATCAGGCCGGTGACCGCCTTCACATACTCCGCACGCTTGTTCTGATACTTCAGGTAGTAGGCGTGCTCCCACACATCGATCCCGAGGATGGGGGTCGCGCCATCCATGAGAGGCGAGTCCTGGTTCGCCGTGGAGTAGATGGAGAGCTTCTTGTTGTAGACGCAGAGCCACGCCCAGCCGCTGCCAAAGCGGGTCATGCAGGCCTCGCCGAGTTTCACCACCATGCTGCCGAAGTTGGAGAGATCGCGGTCGATCGCGCTCTTGAGGGCGCCACTCGGTTCCTTCGGGCCGCCGGGCGTGAGGATATCCCAGAAGAGCGTGTGGTTGGCGTGACCACCGACGTTGTTGCGCACCGCGGTCGAGATGGTCCCGGGCACTTTCTTGATGTCGCGCAACATCTGCTCGGCCGACCAGGCGTGAAGCTTCGGGTGATCCTTCAGCGCGATGTTGGCGTTGATGATGTAGGCCTGGTGGTGGCGCTTGTGGTGGATCTGCATCGTCGCCGTGTCGATCGCCGGCTCGAGTGCATCGTAGGCGAAGCCGAGCTCGGGCAGCGTGAACGGTCCGCTCGGCGGCGGCGGCGCTGCGGGGCCCGCCGGCTTTTCCTTCTCCTTTGGAGTCTCGGAGGCCGCCGGCTTGTCGTCCGCCGCGGCCGCGCGCAGGGCAAGCATGCTTGCCGCGAGAGTCACGGCACTCGCGCCGAAGGCGCGGAGGGCATCACGTCGGGACACGGGGGCGGAAAGGCGCGAGGATGGATTCATGGCGCAACAGGCTTACTCGCGCCCGGCGAAATTGCCAGCCGCAGGTGCAGGTGGACCGCATCCCCAGGGCTGCCCGATGACGGGCCCGGGGCCGGACTGGCAGACGAGACGGCGCCCGCGAGCGGGCGGCCTACGCGGACAACAACCGCCGAAGGATCTCGTCCACCAGCTTGGGGTTGGCCTTGCCCTTGCTCGCTTTCATGATGCCGCCCTTGAAGGCATTGATCGCCTTCTCGTTGCCGCTCTTGAAATCGGCGACGGAGCGCGGGTTGGCTGCGATGGCCTCGGCGCACCATTTCTCCAGTTCGCCCGTGTCGGTCGACTGCTTCAATCCCTTGCGCTCGATGATCACATCGGCGGCGTCGCCGGTGGCGAACATCTCGACAAACACCTCCTTGGCGATGCTGCTGGAGATCACGCCTGACTCCACCGCGGCGACGAGGCCGGCGATGTGCGCGGGCTTGATTCGGCAGTCGGCCAGCGTCTGCCCGGCGGCGGCGAGCTCGCGCAGGAGATCGTTGGCGATCCAGTTGCCCACGGCCTGCGCGCGCGCCGGCATGCCACCCACGGCCTGCTCGAACCAATCGCTGAGCGCGCGGTCCGGCACGAGCACCGAGGTGATCGTGTAGGGCAGTTGGTACTGCTCGAAGAAACGGCGCTGCTTGTCGAACGGCAGCTCGGGCACGAGCGCACGCAGGCGCGCAAGCCAGGCCTCGTCGACCTTCACCGGCATGAGGTCGGGGTCCGGGAAGTAGCGGTAGTCGTGCGCCATCTCCTTCGAGCGCATCGAGGTGGACGAGCCGACCTCCGGGTCGAAGCGGCGCGTCTCCTGGATGATCGACTCGCCGCGGCGCACGGCGGCGGTCTGGCGCTTGATCTCGTAGGCCACGCCGTCGCGCACGCCGGAGATGCTGTTGAGGTTCTTCAACTCGACCTTGGTACCCAGTTTCGTGGCACCGACAGGGCGCACGCTGATGTTGGCGTCGCAGCGCAGCTGGCCCTTTTCCATGTCGCACTCGGAAATGCCGGCGGCGACGAGCGCGGTGCGCAATGCGGTGAGGAAGGCGAACACCTCGTCGGCCGAGTGCAGGTCGGGCTCGGTCACGATCTCCATGAGCGGCGTGCCGGCGCGGTTGTAGTCGACGAGGCTGTCGGCGGCGAAGTGGTTGAGCTTGCCCACGTCCTCCTCGAGGTGGATGCGCGTGAGCTGCACCTGGCGATGAGCGCCCATGATGTTGCGCGACGGTCCGGGCAGCTCGATCTCGACCGAGCCGCCGACGCAGATCGGCTGGTCGTACTGCGAGATCTGGTAGTTCTTCGGGCTGTCTGGATAGAAGTAGTTTTTCCGGTCCCACTTGCAGACCGGCGCGATCGTGCAGCCTAGGAGCAGGCCGGTGGTGATGATCTTGTCGAGCGCCTCGCGGTTCATGACCGGAAGCGCGCCGGGCAGCCCGAGAATGACGGGGTCGGTCAGCGTATTCGGCGGCTCGCCAAACCCGGTGGGCACGCGCGTAAACATCTTCGAGCGCGTGCGCAGCTGCACATGCACCTCGAGGCCGATGACGGCTTCGAAGTCGGTCGAGGACGGATTTTGAACCACAGAGGACACAGAGGGCACAGAGCTTCAGAGGGCGAGGCGTCGAAGGCCTTGCTTGAGAAGTGGGACGTTGAAGTTGATGAGAAGGCCGAGGCGGCATCCCGAGAGTTTCATATAGGTGAGCACCTGGGCGTCGTGAATGGGAAGCAGCGATTCAACGGCCTTGAGTTCCACGATCACCTGACCATCGACAATCAGATCGATTCGAAAGCCCAGGTCGATCGGAAGGCCCTTGTAGCGCACGGGCTGGTCCTTCTGGCGCTCCATTTTGAGGCCACGCTGCGTCAGTTCGTAAGCGAGCGCAGCCTCATACGCCGATTCCAGCAGCCCTGGCCCAAGCTCACGATGCACCTCGATCGCAGCCCCGATGACCTGATCCGTAATCGTGTTCGGCAATTCGCTCATGGCCTTCCTCTGTGTCCTCTGTGACCTCTGTGGTTCAATTCAGAGCGACGGTCTGCGCAGATGCCAGTCGTGGGACTGTTCGTAGGACTTGGCGAGGGCGAGCAACGTGGACTCCTCGAACGGGCGGCCGAGGAGTTGGAGACCGATGGGCAGGCCGCCCGCGGTGAAACCACAGGGGATGGAGAGGCCGGGCAGGCCCGCGAGGTTGGTGGAGATCGTGAAGATGTCCGCCAGGTACATCGCGAGCGGGTCGGCGGATTTTTCGCCCTTCCTGAAGGCCGGGATGGGCGAGGTCGGCGTGAGCAGCGCGTCGACCTGCTCGAAGGCCTGGAGGAAATCCCGGCGGATGAGCGTACGCACTTTCTGGGCACGCAGGTAGTAGGCGTCGTAGTAACCGCTGCTCAGCACGTAGGTGCCGAGGATGATGCGGCGCTTCACCTCGGCACCGAAGCCCTCGGCGCGGCTCTGCGCGTAGATGTCGATCGCGTCGGAGATGTTGGTGCTGCGGTGGCCGTAGCGGATGCCGTCGTAGCGCGCGAGGTTGGAGGAGGCCTCGGCCGTCGCGATGATGTAGTAGGTCGCGATGGCGTACTGCGTGTGCGGGAGCGAGACCTCGCGAACGTCGCAGCCCTGCGCGCGGTAGAACGCGATCGCGTGCTCGATCGCGGCGCGGATCTCCGGGTCGAGACCCTCGCCGAAATACTCCTTCGGCAGGCCGATCCGCAGCGGACGCTCGCGGTGCTGCGCGAGTCTCGCCGCGGCCTCGACGTTGAAGTCCGGCACGGGCACACGCACGGAGGTGGAGTCGCGCTCGTCGTGGCCGGAGATCGCACCGAGGAGCAAGCCCAGGTCGTCGACGCAGCGGCCGAGCGGGCCGACCTGGTCGAGCGACGAGGCGAAGGCGACGAGGCCGTAGCGCGAAACGCGTCCGTAGGTGGGCTTGAGGCCGGACACGCCGCAGAGCGCGGCGGGCTGGCGGATGGAGCCGCCGGTATCGCTGCCGAGCGTCACGATCGACTCGCCGGCCGCGAGCGCGGCGGCGCTGCCGCCACTGCTGCCACCGGGGATGCGGTCGAGGTCCCAGGGATTGGCGGTCGTGTGGAACGCGGAGTTTTCCGTGGAGGAGCCCATGGCGAACTCGTCCATGTTGAGCCGCCCCCAGAGCACGGCGCCCGCGGCCTTGAGACGTGCGATCGCGGTGGCGTCGTAGGGCGAGACGAAGTTGGCCAGCATGCGGCTGCTGCAGGTGAGCGGTTCACCCTCGGAGGCGAGCACGTCCTTCACACTCACGGGCACGCCGTCGAGCGGACCGAGCGTGCGGTCGGCGGCGCGGCGTGCATCGGAGGCGGCGGCCTGGGCGAGCGCGCGCTGCTCGTCGCGCGCGGTGAAGGCACGCACGCGGTCCTCGACGGCGCGGGTGCGCTCGATCACGGCGCGCGTGATCTCGACGGAGGAGACTTCGCGGCGCGCGAGCAGCGCGGAAACTTCGGTCGCAGTGCGAAAATGCAGCGGAGCGTCCATGGCCTTAGCCCGCGTCGTCGACGACCTTCGGCACGACGATCATGTGGTCGCGCGCGGCCGGCGCGTTTTGCAGCGCCTTCTCCACCGGGAAGGCCGGGGCGGACACGTCCTCCTGCCACACATTGACCACTTCGAAGGCGTGGGCGGTGGGCTCGATGCCGGTCACGTCGACCGCCTTGAGCTGCTCGATATACGTGAGCACATCGCCGAGTTGGTGGGCGAAGGCCTGCTTTTCGGCCTCGGTCAGCGCGAGGCGCGCGAGCCGGGCCACGTAGTCGATATCGAGTTGGGGGCTGGAGCCGGACATACGCCGAAGAGACAACGGCCCCGGGCGGGGCGATGGGAAGGCTAAACTTGCCTTCCGCCGCTGGGCACAGCGCGGCCGGCGGAAGCACATTGCGGCCGCGACACCGGCGCCAATCATGGGCGCCGATGGACGAAGCGCTCCTTCCCTCGCCTCCCGACGCCGCGGCGCCACCCCCGCTCCCGCCCACACCGGCCTGCGAGATTGTCGCGCTGCGCAAACGCTTTGGCGCCACCGTCGCGGTCGACGGGCTGAACCTGCGCGTGCCGCCCGGCATGCTCTACGCCTTTCTCGGGCCCAACGGCGCGGGCAAGACCACGTCGCTGCGCATGCTCGCCGGCCTGCTCAAGCCCGACTATGGCACGGCGCGCATCAACGGCCACGACGTGCACGCCGACCCCGTGCGCGCCAAGCAGGGTCTCGCCTACATCCCGGACGATCCCGCGCTCTACGCCAAGCTCACGCCGATCGAGTTTCTCGAATACACCGCCGCGCTCTGGAGCGTGCCGCACGAGCAGGCCCGCGCGCGGGCGGAGGAGTTGCTCACAAAACTCGGCCTGGCCCCGCGCGCGGCCGATCGGATCGAATCGTTCTCGCGCGGCATGAAGCAGAAGGTCGCGCTCGCCTCCGCGCTCGTGCACGCGCCGTCGCTGCTGATGCTCGACGAGCCGCTCACCGGGCTCGATGCCGCGGCCGCGCGGCTGGTGAAGGACATGCTGGTCGAGTTCGTCGCCGGCGGCGGCACGGTGTTGCTCACGACCCACATCCTCGAGGTGGCGGAGCGGCTGGCGCAACGGATCGGCATCATCGCGAAGGGAAGACTTCTCGCGGAGGGGACCTTGGAGGAACTGCGCGTGCAGGCCGCGATGCCCGGCGCGACGCTGGAGGATGTCTTCCTGCGCCTGGTCGGATCGACCGAGGGGATGGGCCGGACCTGACATGACGCGCGCGGAGTCCAGGCTGTTTGCCCGCATCCTCGCCAACGACCTGCGGCTGTATTTCCGCGCGTGGGACAAACGAAAACGCGGGATGGCGTTCACGCTCCTGATCCAGGCGCTCATCGTCGGATTCCTTCACCTGCAGCTGCCCGCACTTTTCGCCGAGATCGCGCGTTCAGGAAACGCCCGCGGCGGCGCCGGTCTGGCCTGCGCGTTCGTGCTGCTGTTCACCCTCATGGCCGGGCTGCATCGCAGCCTCGAGGTGCTCTACAACCGCGGTGACCTGCCCTACCTGCTGAGCAGCCCGGTGCCGTCGCGCCTGGTCATCCTCTCCCGCCTGGCCGACGTGCTGGCCACCACCGCGTTCACGACGCTCTTCGTCGTGCTGCCGATGCTGAACTGCGCCGTGTATCTGTTCGGCCCACACTGGCTGTGGGGCTGGCCGGCCTGGATCACGGCCGTCGCGCTCGTGTCGACCCTCGCCCTGGTCATGACCATCCGGCTCGTGACCTGGATCGGCGCACGCGGCGCGCGCACCCTCGTGCAGGTGCTGGGTATCCTGGTCGGCTCGGCGGCGATCCTGGCCATGCAGGTGCCGAACTGGCTGGAGCGCCTCAACCGCCAGGGCGAGCAGACCGAGCGCATCCAGCGCTATTTCGCGGCGTTCGAGACGCCGCCCCTGCCGCAGCTCGCCGCCGCCGCCTCCGGCGCGTGGATACCGCTGCTCACGCTGGCGATCGCCGGCGCCGCCGCGGTGTGGTTGACCCTGCGGGTGCTCGAGCGCGAGTTCGTCTCCGGCGCGCAACGCGCGGCCGAGGACGCCGGCGGGCGGACCTCGCCCGGGAGCGGCGACCCGGCCGTGCTCGCCCGCGCGTGGCGCCAGTCGTTCCGCGGCGGGCGCTGGTCCGCGCTGGTGAGGAAGGAACTGCGCACCTTGCGCCGGGATCCGCTCCTGATCGCGCGCAGCTCGACACAGCTCATCTCGTTCCTCCCTGCGATCATCGGCATGGCCTTCCTGCCGCGTGTCGCCGCGGTCGGGATACTCGGCGTGCTCCTGCCCGCGATGACAGCGGTCACCACGGCCAGCCTGATGAGTGCGTTCGACGAGTCGCTCGAGATCGTTTGTGCCAGCCCGGTCTCGCGCGTGCGTGCGATGTGGGCCCGGACCACCGCCGCCGCGCTGCCCTCCGCGCTCCTGGGCTGGATCGGCGCCGGCGTGCTACTGGGATTCGGCGCGCCGCACGTCGCCTGGCTGACCGGCGCGCTCGCGACCTTCCTCGCGCTGGCGCTCGCCTGGCTGGGTGGGTGCACGACGCCCCGGCTGTCGGCCGAAGATCGCGCGGCCAACCGCCCGGCGCGGGCCGCATGGCAGGTATTCATCGCGATGCTGGTGAGCGGGGTCGGTTCCGCCGCGGTCGCGACCCAAGCCATGGGCGCGAGCTGGCTCGTGGCCGTGCCGCTGGCGGCGATCACGCTGGTCGGCGGCGGCCTGATGTTCGTGGCCCAGCCGCGTCCGATCTGGGCGGATTGAACCCTGCGTGGCGCGACCGCGCGCACGCGCCTTGCCTCGACCTGCCCCACCCCGCAACCTCACCCGCTCCCGACACATGCGCACGCCGACCATTCTCGCCACCAACGACGACGGCATCGATTCGCCGCTCTTTGTCGCGCTCGTGCGCGCGCTCCGCCCCATCGGGCGGGTGATCGTCGCCGCGCCGGACGGCGAGCGAAGCTGGATCGGCAAGGCCATCAGCCGCCAGAAACCCCTGCTGCGCGCGGTGCCGCACGACTCGACCTTCGGCTGCCCGGCCTGGTCGATCGACGGTACACCGGCGGACTGCGTCAACCTCGCGCTCGGCCACCTCGTCGGCGGCCGCGTCGATCTCGTCGTCTCCGGCATCAACATGGGCAGCAACGCCGGCCTGCCGCTCATCCTCGCCTCCGGCACCGTGGGCGGCGCACTCGAGGGCGCGCTCGCCGGCACGCACGCCGTGGCCTCGTCGATCCGCCTCGGCAAGGCCGACTTCGCGCGCCTCAAGCTCCCGGACGCCACGCTCCCCGCGGATGTCGCGGGCGTCGTGGACGCGATCGCGGCGCGCACGGCGACACTCTGCGCCGAGATCGCCCGGCGGCCCCGCCCGCGCCGGCCGATCGTGCACAACCTCAACTTCCCGCCGAACACCACGGCGGAGACGCCGCTCGTCCGCACCACGGCCGCGCACCTGCGCGTGGGCCCGCTCTGGGTGCCGGCGGGTGAGCCGGGCACCTACGCGTTTGCCTTCAGCGTCGGCGACGAGGCGCCTTCGCCGCACCTCACCGACCGCGCCTGCATCGACGCCGGCCAGGCCACGCACGCCATCCTCGACTTCGGCCGCCTCGCCGTGACGACGGGCGCAGCCCGCGCCGACGCGCTCGGCACCGCCGACGCCCCCCGCCCCCGTATCCAATGATCGAAGCCGAGAACCTCACGCGCGTCTTCCGCACCTACAAGAAGCGCCCGGGCTTCTGGGGCGGCATCGTCGGGCTGTTCCATCGCGAGTTCGAGGAGGTGGCGGCCGCGAAGGACATCACGTTTTCCATCAAGGAGGGCGAATTCGTCGGTTTCCTCGGGCCGAATGGCGCGGGCAAGACCACGACGCTCAAGATGCTCTCCGGCCTCATCCACCCGACCTCGGGCCGGGCGACCGTGGCCGGGTTCATCCCGCGCGAGCGCCGCAACGAGTACCGCCGCATTTTCGCCCTCGTGCTCGGCCAGAAGAACCAGCTCTGGTGGGACCTGCCCGCGCTCGAGTCCTTCAACCTCCTGCGCCACATCTACGGCACGCCCAGGGCGCTCTTCCAGCAGCGTCTCGACGAACTGGCGACGCTGCTCGACGTGACCGCCAAGCTCAACGTCATGGTGCGCGAGCTCTCGCTGGGCGAGCGCATGAAGATGGAGCTGATCGCCGCGCTCCTGCACGGGCCGCGCGTGCTCTTCCTCGACGAGCCGACGATCGGCCTCGACGTGGTGAGCCAGCGCTCGGTGCGCCAGTTCCTGCGCGACTACAACCGGCGCTACAAGACCACGATCCTGCTCACCAGCCACTACATGGCCGACATCAAGGAGCTGTGTGAACGCGTGATCGTGATCCACAAGGGCCGCAAGATCCACGACGGCGGGCTCGACCGCCTCGACGCCGGGCCGGCCCGCAAGATCATCCGCTTCCGCCCCGACGTGCGCGGCCTGCCGACCGGGTGGCAGGCTCCCGGTGCGATGAAGACCGACGATGACGGCCGCATCGCGCTCGAGGTCGACGCCGCGCAGGTCGTGCCGGCCTGCCAGCAGGTGCTTGCGACCGGCGACGTACAGGACCTCACGATCGAGGACGTCCCGCTCGAGGACGTCATCCACCACCTCTTCAGCAACGCGGACTGAGGCAACGCCCGTCCGCGTCCGGCGTCAGCGCGCAAACGCGCCCCTGAGCGCCGCGCGCACGTCGCGCACGACAAACGGCTTTCGAAAGACCGGCCGGTCCGGCCGACCAAGTTCAGCCGTCTCCCAGGGGCCGGGCAGATCGGTGACAAAAAAAGGCTGCGCCGCCGGCTGCAGCTCGAGCGCGCGCAGGGCAAACGCCTGGGCCCGCGCGTCGCCGCGCGACGGCAGCTCGAGCACGAGCCCGTCGAAGCTCTGCTCCTCGAGCAACGCGAGGCTCTCGCTCCAGTGCGCGGAGCAGGTCACCGCGAAATCACGGCGCAGCATGAGCGCCAGCGTGTCGTTGACGGCTGGAGACCGGTCGCACACGAGGACGCCCGGCCGTGGGTCGAGAGCGAGCGGCCTCAGGTCGGAGATGGCCCGCGCGAGCAGAGCACCGGGCGTGTCGCCGGCAAGCCGCAGCGACGCGATGCCGCCGCGCAGCGGCTCCGCACCGGTTCGCACGCGGGCGAGCTCGCGCAGCACGGGCCAGAGCGCATTCGCCTGCGCCCGCGCCACCAGGATGCCGACCGCCTCGCCGTCGATCGGCCCGACCCGGGCGCCGACCGGCAGCGCCGGCCGCATCGCCTCGAGCGCCTCGATCGCCGCGGGCGAGCCATCGACGCCGGCCACCACCCCGAGGCTCACTGGCTGTTTCTCGACCAGGCTGCGGTAGACCTCGGCGGAGACGACCTCATTGAACGCGTTCACGCGCGCGGCGAGATCGGTCAGCACGATCGCCCCGGGCCCGGTGGCCGAGGCCCGCCGGGCGGCGACGTGCACCAGGCGGCTGCCCTCGCGCAGGATAAACGCCGTGCCCGGCTCGCGCCGCGCGGCCGGCGCAAACGTGTTCCAGACCGACATCCAATCCGCGGGTACACGGCCGCCGAGGGCCTGGTGGGCCGCGGTATTGGCGAAGACGAGCGCCCCGCTGCCGTCGAAGCAGAGGACACCGACGGGCAGGTCGGCGAGCGTGATCGCGATCATCTCCGTGGGCGCGGTGCGCGTGCGCGCCACCAGCGCGTGATCGACCACGACCGCGGCGAGTTCGGCCAGAGCCCCGGCCAGCTGCAGGCGGCTCGAGCGGAACACGCCCCCGGAGCCCGGCGCCAGCCGCATCGTGCCGAGCGCCCCGGCGGAGCCGAGCAGCGGGATCGTGAGCCGGTCGGAGGAAAACTCCACGCCCTCGCCGACCGCCTCGACGGTGAAGCCGCGCAAGGTCGGCACCGAGGCGAGCGCGCGCCCCATCGCGGCCAGCAGCGATGAAAGATCGGCCCCCGAGCGCAGGTCGCCCGCGAGCGTGCGCAGGGTCGCCGCGATGATCGGCGAGGCGGTCGCGCGCGGCTCGGCCGGCGGTTTCGACGCGGGGCTCATGCCTCGCCGCCCTCGCACGGTAGCACGACCGTGAACGTCGTGCCCTGCCCCTTGCGGGACTCGACCCGGATGAGGCCGTTGTGCCCGTCGACGATGCGCTTCACGATGGCGAGGCCGAGTCCCATGCCGCCCTTGCGCGCGCGATCGCCGGTGTTCTTCGTCGTGGTGAATGGCTCGAAAAGGCGCGGCAGCACCTCGGCGTCGATGCCCGGGCCATTGTCGGTGATGGCGATCTCGACCACGGGCTTGACCGTCGCGCCGTCGCGGTGGCCCAACTCGATGCGGATCAGGCCGCCCTCGCGCCCGTGAAACGCCTGCACCGCGTTGTTGAGCAGGTTGAGCACGACCTGGGTGAGTTGGTTGTGGTTGCCGTGCACCATGGGCACGGACCCGAGCGCGACGTCGAGGCGCACGCCCGACTCGACGAGAGACGGGCGCACGATGTCGGAAGCCGCGCGCACGACCTCCTCGAGGCGCAACCAGTTGAACGCCACCTTCCGGTCGGTCGCGAAGGCCGAGACGTTTTCCACGATGCCCTCGATACGGCCGACATCGCGGTGGACGGTGGCGGAAAACTCCCGCTGCACCTCCGGGTCGTTGGGGTTCTCCTCGAGCAACTGGGCGAAGGTCTTGATGGATACGAGGGGGTTGCGCAGCTCGTGCGCGAGACCCGCGGCGAGGGTTCCGAGCGAGATGAGCTTCTCCGTCTGGTTGGCGCGGCGCTCGAGCTGACGGGCGCGCAGGTGCAGGCCGAGCTGCAGCGTGATCGCCTCGATCGTCGAGATCTCAAGATCTGAATACAGGCGGTAGCGCTTGCGCGGGCCCAGGCAGAGCACGCCGTAGAACGCATCGTCGGCGTGCACCGGCACCACCACCTCGGTTTGCCGGGCGACGCGCAGGGCCTCGATGGCGTCGACCTGCTCGGGGTGCAGGCGCTTGACCTCCTCGAGCACGCGAGCGCGGCGGTCGCCGCGCACGGCCGCGATCAGCGGGTCGGCGTCGCCGAGCTCAAAGGGCTGGTGCCCCTGGATGTCGTGTCCGCGCGAGGCGCGCTTGCGGTAGACCGTGTCGAGTTCCCCGCGTATGAACAGCGTGGCCGGCGCATCGAGTGCCACCGAGACCACCTCGACGGTGCGATGGAACATGTCCTCCTCGTCCTTGATGCCCGCGATCTCGAAGGCGAACTCGCGCAGGCGGTCGCGGCCGCTCACATACGGCTTGAGCAGCGTGCGATCGAGCACGCCGTCGAGCCGCACCTTCACCTTCGAAAGGAAGGCGAAGGAGACCAGCGCCAGCACGAACGACAGCGCCAGCTCGGCGGCAAAGGCGTCGCGATGGACCGGGAAGAGGCGCTGCAGCGCGAGGAAGAGCGTCGGGTAGATGACCGTGAGCGGGATGGCCACGAGCGTGTAGGCCACGAGCTTGGTGAGCACGTAGTTCACCTCGAGCAGGCGGAACCGGATGATGGAATAGGCCGACCCGAGCACGTAGAGCGCGACGAGGCCGTTGCCGACCGGGGGAATCGGGATCTCGTACCAATAGGGAAAATTCGTCGCGCCGCCGACGAAGCCGATCACCGTGCCGCCGAGCACGAACTTGAGCTGGTTGCGCCGCACGTGCCCGGCGGTGCGAAACGCCACGTACATCTCGCCCCAACCCGCGAGCATGACGGAAAAGAACACGAGCAGGTAGAACCAGTAGAGCGAGCCCGCCCGCGGCCACCACGGAAACCCGTGCAGCGGAGCGACACCCGCGCACATCAACGGCGTGGCGCACAGCACCGCGATCACCGCGGCGGCGGCGTACCCGGCGACGATGAGCGTGTTGCGCGAGGTGCCGGCCAGGCGGACGGAGAAGTGATAGTAGGTCGGAAGGGTGAAGATCGCCAGGGCGGAAAGCACGCGCACCCAGAGCAGGGCGGCCGCCTGGTCGCTGCTGAGTTGCCACGCGAAATACGCGCCCGACCAGCCCGACACCGCCAGGGCGAAGAAGAAGAACGGCACGTTCGGGTTGCCCGGCGTGCGTCGCAGAAGCACCGATACGCCGAGCACGAAGCTCGTGATCGCGTTGAGGAACGCGGTGATGGAGCAGTAGAGGATCACGCGGCCCCCCGCACCACGACCGCCTGGTCGCCGAAGGAAGCGAACACCTGCAGGTCGCGAAAGCCCGCGGCGCGCAGCATGTCCACCAGCTGTTCGCCGGAGTAAAACACGTAGTATCCCTGCTCCTCCTTGAGCTTGATCTGGCCGGCCGCGCTGAGGAGGTTGCGCGCGGACTGCAGCTCGGTGCTCGAGACACCCTGGTCCATGAAGTCCCGGTAGATCGTGGACATGTCGCAGTGCGGTTTCATGCTCGAGACCATGAGTCGTCCGCCCGGGCGCAGGAGCCGGCGAAACTCGGTCAGGACGATCGACGGATCGACCAGGTAGGAGAGCACGAGGCTGCAACACACCACGTCAAACATGCCGTCGGCAAACCGCGGCATCTCGCGCGGATCGGCCTCCGGTCCGATGCGGTCGAAGTTGGCCTGGGCATACATCACCTCGACGCCGTGCTCGACCCAGCCGCGCTCGGCCTTGGCTCGCGCGGCGAGCAGGGCCGTGTGCTTGGCGCTCGACTCGGTGAGACCGTGCCGGGTCAGGTCGAGGCCCACGTAGAGCATGGGCGGTGCGGAGCGCGGCGCCGCCGGGAGATTGCGCAGCAGCCACGCGCCGAAGAGCCCGCTGCCGCAGCCCGCGTCGAGCACGGCCTCGCCGGGTTTGAACGGCCCGAGCAACTCGCCGACGAGCTCGAGGTAGGCGCAGTAGTCCTCGACGCGCCCGAGCAGGTCGAACTTGCGCAGGTAATCGCTCCAGAAGCTGAGTTCGGTCGGACCGGTGGGAGCGGCCTTCTTCAGGCGGGCGCGTTCGATGCGATTTTGGGCAAAGACCTGCCGGACATCCGGCGTGCGCAGGTCCGTAGGCGCGTTCTCCAGGCCCCACGCCTCGCGGATGATCTCGCCGACGACTTCATTGAAGGCTTTCTGCGCGGCCGGCTCGTTCTCGCGGACCTCGTGCTTGGCGCCCGCGAGCTTGACCACACGACCGCACGGCGCGCGGCGCACCGCCTGCTCGACCTCCTTGAACGAGACCCACGTATCCTCCTCGCCGCTGAAGTAGGTCACCGGCACCGATGTCGCCGCCAGGTCCACCGCCGCACCGTCGAGATCGTGCATGCGCGACTCGCAGGCCGTCGCCAGGAACCGGTCGAAGTCGATCTCGTGCCCGAGGATGTCGGTCACGCCCCAGGTCTTGCCGGCGAGATGATTGGCGACGAGGTCCTCGCGGTAGACCTCGCGCAAGGTGTGGCGGACATTGACCACCCCGACGATGCAGACGAGGTGCGCGATGCGCCGATCGCGCGCGGCCGCACGCAGGGCCGTGCGCGCCGAGAGGCTGCTGGCCAGCAACGAGACGGTGGAGATGTGAAACCGCGAGACCAGGTGATCGATCGTCGCCAGGATATCCTCGACCCCGCCGGGCAAGGTGAAGGCGGTCTTCTCACCCGCGCTCTCGCCCACGTGGTTGGTGTGGTCGAAGCGCACGACATTCATGCCGTTCGCCGCGAGCAGGTAGCCGAGCTGCAGATTGTTCTTCTTCGTCTCCCCATATTTCGGGGCGACGATCACGAAGGGGCAGCGCTCGTATCCCTCCGCCCGGTGGTCCCAGAATGCCGACAGCTTCAGCCCCGATCGGCTCGGGTAGAGCAACGCCTCGCTCACGACGTCCGCCACGGCTTTCTGGGGAGGGCTGGCCGACTTCATCCGATGTGATCGTAAGTTTTTAGTAGACTGCGCGATAGACAAAAAGCCGGGGACGCATTGGCAATGCTCTTCTGGGCCCATCGCGTGTCCTCGACGCTGCACGGTCAAATGCCACGGCGGCAGACGAGGTACCTCGCGGCGCTCCGGCGACACGAACCCATCCACGGTCGATGGTCGGACGCGTGCGCGATCGCATCGACGTTTCCCAGCTCGTGCCGGCGGCGGGCACCCGGGCTGCCACGCCTCAGATCTCCTGGGCGAAACCCCGGTCGATTTTACCCTAAGCGCGCCCCCTGATTATTAGCACTCTGCATCACAGGGGCTTGCTTCGCCGGACACTCGGTCTGCAAATCTCTTTCCACACCCTGTGGTCAACCTCCTCGCCATCACTGCTCAGGACGATGCCCGCCAGCGCATCAACGCGCTGCTTGCGGAATCCGGCGGGCGGATCGCCTTCCGCAGCGAGGTGAGCGAAGGAGCGCCACTCGTGGAGAAGGGTCTCTTCGACGCCGTCCTGGTGGTGGCCAACGGCGCATCGGAACACCAGCTCGACGAGATCCGCGCCCTGCGCCGCCAGCGCGCCGACTTGCCCGTGGCCGTGATCGTCGATGGCGCGCCCCTGGCGTGGGAGGAAAGCGCGCTCGCCGCCGGCGCGGACTTCATCCTGCGCGAGCCGGTGAGTGCCGCCCACCTCACGCATGCCCTGCGGCGCCTCTCGCCCGGCGATGAGCCCGCCGCGTCGCGTCCGGCGCCGGCGGGCCGTGCCGTCGCACGCCCCCACAGCGTCAACTCCGCCGGCCGCGCCGCCCTCGACATCCTGCGCGACTTTTCCCACATCCTCGGCTACTCGCTCGATCACAAGCTGTTTGCCGAGCAGTTCGTGCAGAAGGTGCGCGAGATCGTGGGCGTGTCGCGCATCGCCGTCTATCTCGAGCCGCCCCGCGGCACCGTCGGCTCCAATCTCAACGGCCCGCGCCTCTCCTGCGCCGCGGCCGTCGGCATCGCGCCCGATGTGATCGAGTGCTTCGACCTCTCGCGCACCGCCGGCATCGGTGCCAGCCTGCTCGAGACGCCGCAGATCCTCCTCGCCCATGAGGTCGGCTTCGATCCCAAGATCAGCCGCGAGTTCGAGATCCTCGGCTGCTCGGTGGCGGTCCCGATCAGCGATCGCACGCGCTCCATCGGCGTCGCCATGCTCGGCCGCCACGTGACCGGCCGCGATTTCACGTCCGACGAGCTGCAGCTGCTCTTCCTGCTCATGGAAGAGCTCGGCACCGCGATCAAGAACACCTGGCTCCACCAGCAGCTCACGGCCAGCCACCGCCTCCTCGGCGACGTGCTCACCGCGCTGAGCAGCGGATGCCTCGTGGTCGACGCCAACCTGCACGTGCTCCACGCCAACCGCGCGATGGTCGCCTACATCAAGGGCGCCGCGCCCGGCTCGGCCCGCCTCGATTTCGGCGACCTTCCGCCCAAGCTCGCCGGCCCGCTCTACCAGGCGGTGAAGACGGGCGAAAAGCCCGCGCCGTTCTTCTTCACCGGCGGCCTCGCTACCGACCGACTCTTCCACGTCTCGATCATCCCGTTCATGAGCTCGCAGGGCGGCGTGCTGCCGCAGAGTGCGATGCTCGTGCTCGAGGACTTCACACAGATCGAGGCGGCCAAGCAGCTCGAGATCGAGGCCTCGAAGGCGCGCCTCATCGCGCTCATCGCGAAACGCTTCGCCCACGAGATTCGCAATTCGCTCGTGCCCCTCGCCACCCACGAGCAACTGCTCGACACCGAGTACCAGGACGACGACTTCCGCCGCTCGCTCAAGACCGCGCTCGCGCGCGAGACCAGCCGCATCGGCCGCTTCACCGAGCAGATGCTCTACCTCGCGCAGCCGCCGCGCACCCCGGGCGAGACGGTCAACCTGCGCGACATCGTGCAGGCCTGTTTCGACCGCGTGAGCGGCTCGCAGGCCCCCGCCGGAAAACTCCAGCTGCGCTCCGATGCGGACATCCCGCTCGTGCGCTGCCATCGGCCCGCCCTCGAGCACGCGATCCAGGAGGTGCTGACCAACGCGCTCCAGGCGCGTCCCGAGGAGCCCGTGGTGCATGTATCCATCACCCAAACGCCCGACGGCAACCTCCGCCTCACCGTGCGCGACAACGGCAGCGGCTTCTCCGACGACACGGCCCAGCACGCGCTCGAGCCCTTCTACACCACGCGCAACACGGGCGTGGGCCTCGGCCTGACCGTGGCGCGCAAGATCGTCGAGGACCACCATGGCCGCCTCGAGCTCGCGGTGCGCAGCACCGAGCACGAGCACGACGTGAGCCTCACGTTGCCGGCCGCGCAGCTGTAGGCTGCCCGCTCGCGGGCGCCCGTTCGGTGGTCGCACGTTGTCCGGCGCCCGCGGGCGGGCCACCTACGGCGATGCCTCGTCCACGGGCCTTACCGGGACTGCAGGCGGATCTTGTTCAGGCCGTTCTTGCGGCAGATATCCATCGCGCGGGTCACGCGCTCGAGCGGGGTCTTCTCGTCAGCCTTGATCAACACCGTGGTCTCGTTGTCGAGGCGGGAGGTCTCGGAGATGATCGCGGCCATCTGGCCCTCGTCCGCCGGGACGCCGTTGATCATGAAATCACCCTCCCGGGAGATGCCGATGATGATCGGGCTGGAAAACTCATTCACGCCCGCCGTCTCGACCTTGGGCAGCGTCAAGTTGAGCGAGGCGACCGTCCGTTCGCGAAACTGCATCGTCGCGAACGTGAAGAACACGAGCATCACGAGCACGTCGATCAGCGGCACGAGTGGAAGCTCGGGCCGGTGACGCGGACGCGAGCGCAGGCCGAGACTCATCGGCGGTCCCCGTTCGCCGGCGACGCCGCCTGGCGGTCGGCCTCGGCCACCTGCACGCGGGCGAGGATGCGCTCGAGCAGCACGTCGAGCTGCGCGGCATGCTGGTCGATCCGGCGCTGGATGATGCCGTTGCCGATCAGCGCGACGAGCGCGACGACCAGGCCGATGAGCGTCGCGGAGAGGGCGAAACCGACACTCTCGGTGAAACGCGCCGGATCGGGCAACTTCGTGATCGGGTCGCGGCTCGCGTTGAACGCGGCGATCAGGCCCGAGACCGTGCCGATCAGGCCGAGCAGCGGGGCGCCGGTGTAGATCGTATCCAGGAAGCGGACGCCCCGCTCCATCTTCATGACCTCGAGCCGGGCGTAGGCCTTGGTCGCATCCGGGTCGTTGACGTGGCGCTCGGCGAAATGCAGCACCCGCCCGAGGACGGAGTGCCCACCGCCGGAGGCCGGCTTGTTCTGCAGGACCGCATCGGCCAGGTCGGGCGGCATGACGGCGTCGCGCCGCAGCGCGATGGCGCGCTCGACGATGATGAACACCGCGAGCAGCGAAGCCGCCGTCAGGATGTAGGAGAGGAATCCTGCCTCGGTGAAGACACGCCCGAAATCAACGACGGCGAAAAGCGACATGGAGAGCATCTAGACGTGGGGAAGCAGGTTGAGTTTCGCAACGGCGAAGAAGGTTCCCCGGAAACCGCGCCCACGCGCGGTTTCGATCGAGGCCGGGCGTCGCGGGCACTCAGCCGGCGACGTAGGCGAGGCTCTTGCCCACCTTGGCCACGGCCGGGGCGCCGTCGAGCAGTTCGCCGATCGGGTCCCATTGTCCGGCGACGAGGCCCTTTTGTGCAGAGTCGCGCAGGGTGGCCTTGATCACCTTCGAGCCGTAGCGGACCTCAACCTTCGCGACGTCCATCACGACCTCGAGCTTCGGGTCGGCGGCGAGCGCGGCGGCGAGGGCCTCGCGGTCGGCGCGGCTCACGCTGAAGCACGGGATGCCCAGCGTCGTGCAATTGCCGAAAAAGATCTCGGCGAACGACTCGGCGATCACACCGCGGAAGCCGTAGCGGTAGATCGCCTGCGGGGCGTGCTCGCGCGAGCTGCCGCAGCCGAAGTTGGCACCGGAGACCAGGATCGTCGCGCCGGCATGCTGCGGCTCGTTGAGCGGATGCGCCTTGGGCGAGCCGTCGGCATGCTTGCGCACGTCGAAGAACAGATACTCGCCGAGTCCGTCGAAGGTGATGCACTTCATGAACCGCGCCGGGATGATGCGGTCGGTGTCGATGTCGTCGCCAGGGACGTGCACGGCGCGGCCGCGCACTTCGGTGATTTTTGCCAGGGCCATAAGGCGGAGAGAGAAGTTGAAGTGGAAAGTTGAGGTGGAAGGAGGGGAAACGCCGAGGGACGGAGCGCGACGATCGCGGGGCGAAGGCGGCTCAGGTGGCGGCGGACTTGCGCAGCTCGAAGACCTCGCGGGCGTCGGCCACGCGGCCGGTGACCGCGGCGGCGGCGACCATGAGCGGGCTCATGAGGATGGTGCGACCGGTCGGGCTGCCCTGGCGGCCCTTGAAGTTGCGGTTGGAGGAACTCGCGCAGAGCTGGTCGCCGACTAGCTTGTCGGGATTCATCGCGAGACACATCGAACAGCCCGCGCCACGCCACTCAAAGCCGGCCTCGGCGAAGACCTTGTCCAAGCCGAGTTCCTGACAGAGCACCGCGACGCCCTGCGAGCCGGGCACGGCGATGGCCTTCACACCCGGGGCGACCTTGCGGCCCTTGAGGAACTTCGCGACCTCGACGAAATCGCTCAGGCGCCCGTTCGTGCACGAGCCCATGAACGCGACGTCGATCTTCGTGCCCTTGATGGGCTGGCCGGCCGGAAGCTTCATGTACTCGAGCGCCTCGGCGATCGAGGCCTTCTCGGCTGCAGGCGCGGTCTCGACCGCCGGGACATTCTCATCGATCGAGATGCCCTGGCCGGGATTGATGCCCCAGGTGACGGTCGGCGGGATGTCCTCGCCGCGGATCTTCACGACATCGTCGTAGGTCGCACCCGCGTCGCTCGCGTAGGACTTCCAGCGCGCCACGGCCTCGTCCCACGCCGCGCCCTTCGGCGCGTAGGGACGGCCCTGGAGATACTTGAAGGTGGTCTCGTCGGGATTGACGTAGCCGACGCGTGCACCGCCCTCGATCGACATGTTGCAGACGGTCATCCGCTCCTCCATGGTGAAGCGGTCAAAAACCTCGCCGGCGTACTCGTAGGCGTATCCAGTGCCACCATTCACGCCGAGCGTGCGGATGATGTGCAGGATCACGTCCTTGGCGTAGACGCCGGGGAGCAACTTGCCGTCCACCTGGATGCGGCGGACCTTGAGCGGCCCCATCGCCATGGTCTGCGTGGCGAGCAGGTCGCGGATCTGCGTCGTGCCGATGCCGAAGCCGATCGCCCCAAACGCGCCGTGCGTCGAGGTGTGCGAGTCGCCGCAGGCAATCGTCGTGCCCGGCTGGGTGATGCCCTGCTCGGGACCGACGATGTGCACGATACCCTGCTTGCCCGTGCTGCGGTCGAAGAAGGTGATGCCGAACTCGCGGCAGTTTTTCCGCAGCTCATCCATCATGGACTGGGCGAGCGGGTCGGCGTACGGCTCGGTCACCTGGTCGGTCGGCACGATGTGGTCGACCGTGGCGAAGGTGCGGTGCGGGTAGGCGACCTTCAGGCCGAGGTCGCGGAGCATCCCGAAGGCCTGCGGGCTCGTCACCTCATGGATGAGGTGCGTTCCGATGAATAGCTGGGTCTGTCCGTTGGAGAGCTGGCGCACCGCGTGCGCCTCCCACACTTTTTGAAACAGGGTCTTGGCCATGATGGAAAGGGGCTAACGTGAACGGGAAAGGCACGAAGTCTACCAGACTCTTGCCAAGACCTGGAAATACTTGTTTGGCTCTGATCGATGCCTCGCGAGTATCAATTTGGGTTCGAGCTGCGGCACCTCGTCTATTTCCGGGAGGTGGCGCGGCAGCTCCATTTTCGTCGCGCGGCCGAGGCGCTCGCGGTGGCACAGCCGGCGCTGAGCCGCCAGATCCAGCAACTCGAAGCGACGCTCGGCACTCCCCTGCTCCGTCGTCACAGCCGTCGCGTGGAGCTCACGCCGGCCGGCGCCGCGCTGCGCGACCGCATCGAGCCGATCCTGCGCGCACTCCGCGGCATTCCGACGGAACTTCAGGCGCTCGCGGCCGGGCAGGTCGGCCAGGTGCGGGTGGGCTTCACCGGGCTCGCGATGGCGACGGTGCTCCCGGCCATCTTGCGCGAGTTTCAGCGCGGCCATCCCGGCGTGCGGGTGGAGCTCAATGAGTCGCCCACGGCTGCGCAGCTCGCGAGCCTGCGCGCGGGCGAGGTGTCCTGCGGGTTTTTCCACCCCGACGCGACGATCCCGGGCATTCGCACGAAGGAACTGCTGCGCGAGCGCAACGGCGTCCTCCTGCCCGTCGACCACCCGCTCGCCTCACGTGCCTCGATCCGCATGCGCGACCTCGAGGGCACGCCGCTCGTGCTTTTCCCGCGCCTGCACAATCCCGGCTTCTACGACCGCATCATCGGCGCGTGCGCGGCGGCGGGATTCTCTCCGCAGGTGGCGGAGGAGGTCTGGCCGCGCGCCAACGCCATCGGCCTGGTGCGCGCGGGCATCGGAGCGACGTTCGTGTGCCCGTCCGAGGTGCGGCAACTGCCGCCCGAGGTGGTGTTTCGCCCGCTCACCGGCCCGGCTCCGGAGAGCCGGCTCGTGTTCGGCTGGCGCGAGGACGCGGTCGACGACCCGGCGCTGGCGGCGTTTGTCGCGACGGTGGAGCGGCACGAGGGCGGCACCTGACCGAGGGGGCGGTCTGCCTTGCCCGCCCTACGGCTCAGCGCGTGAGCGCGCGGATCATGCCACTGAACTCTGGATACGCGGCCACGAGCGGATCGCGCTGCCCCAGCTCGAAATCCTCCCAGAGAAACTCCGGCGCGACCACGCACGACACGAGCGACCAACGCCCACCCGGGACCACGCGCGCGCCCTGCCAGGTGAGCGCGAGCACGACGTCCTGCGAGCATTGGCCGGCAGCGGGATTGAGGCCGAGGATCACGCGCTCGCCCGGCCGATCGGGCGGCAGGCGCAGTGCCTCCAGCGGATCGCCCGCGTGGAAACACCAGACCTCGTCCTGGCGGAGGCGATGCATCGCCGACATCCCGTCGGCGGTGAAGAGCGCGTAGATCGACGACCACGCGCGGCGCTTGCCCCAGGGTGAATCGATGTAGGACGGCGACTGCGCCGTGCGGCGGAAGAAGCCTCCCTCCTGCGCCAGCGGCTCGAGGCTCAGCAGGCGAATAACGTCGTCGGCCGAATGAGTGTCCGGGGAGAACTCCATCGACGAACCGGATCATGGAACGCGGGACGCGCGCCGACAATCGCAGAACAGACAAAGGTGTGCGCCGGGAACGTAGCGCAGGCTTCCAGCCTGCCGACTCCGGGCGGATGCGGGCTGGAAGCCCGCGCCACTCACGGCGCGCTACCGCAACTGCAGCGTGTCGCCCTCAAAGGTGAGGCCGAAGGAGGGTACCTCGACGGCCTTTCGGCCGCCCTGCTTGCGCACGCGGCCGGCAAGCCAGGCGTCGTAGCCGGCGTCCTTCGCGGCGGCGAGGACGGCGTCGGCTCGATCGGGTGACACATACGCAGCGAAACCGATACCCATGTTGTAGGTGGCGTAGGCTTCGCGGCGCTCGATCGGGCCGGCCTTCATGAGAAACTCGAACAACGCCCCACAGGGTCGCGGCGCCGTGATCTCGTAGACGAATGGCTCCTCCAGGCGCATGAGCTTGCGCCAGCCGTGGCCGGTGACGTGGGCGACGTAGTTGAGCTTGAGCCCGCGACGCTGGCACTCGCGCACAAAGGCCACGTAGATGACCGACGGCGCGAGCAGCGCGGTGCCGTAGTCGCGACCATCCCCGATCGGCGTGGTGTAGCCCTGCGGGAGCGAGTCGGCGATCTTGCGACAAAGCGTGAGGCCGTTGGTCTGCACGCCGCTCGACGCGAGGAAAATGATGGCGTCGCCGTCGCGCACATCGCCGGTGATGCGCAGCGATTTCGGCGCGATTCGTCCGATGGCCGAGCCGGCGAGCACGATCGTCTCCGGCTGGACAATACCGCGCAGCGTCGGCGTCTCGCCGCCGCCCCAGACCGCGCCGGCCTGGCGGCACCCTTCGGCCCAGCCGTCGACGAGCGCGGCCATGCGCTTCTCATCGGAGAACCAGCCGGAGTCGCCCACCGCGGCGTGCATCGCGACCGAGATGGGCAGCGCGCCGCAGGTGATGAGGTCGTTGACAATCGTCGCGACCGTATCGATCGCGATCTCGCGGTAGAAGCAGCGTCCGGTCGCGGCGTAGTAGGCGTCGGCCACGAGGTTCTTCGTGCCGAGACCTTCCTCGACGTGGGCGAGGTAGTGGTCGGCCGCCTCGATCAGGTAGGCGCTCTCGCCGCGTGTCTCGGCCGGCTCGCGATAGCCGTGGTCGGCGAGCAGTCCGGCGGTGGTGCGCGCCGCGCGCTGGCACGCGCGCTTGAACGCATCGAGCTGGTCATAACGGACGCCGGAGGATTCGTAGCTGAGGGACATGGGGAATTTATGATCTATGATTGATGATTTATGATTGGGACGAACGACAGGCGCGGGTGCGCCATGCTCCACGCGCAATCGGAAAAATCATAAATCCAAAATCATAGATCATAAATCTCAGTAGGCTCTGCCGCTGGCTTTCTCGTAGTAGTTGATGAAGGCCTGGTTGAGGACGCGCAGGCCGCCGGGTGTCGGGTAGTTGCCGGTGAAATACCAGTCGCCGGTGTTGCCGGGCAGCGCGGCGTGGAGGTTCTCGATCGTCTGGAAGATCACGATGACCTCGCACCGCGAGGCGATCTCGCGCGGACAGACGAGCTGGCCGATGCGTCGGGAGATCTGGTCGGCCGTGAACTGGTCGTAGAGGCGCTTCACCTCGTTGGTGAGCTGCTCGACGGGCTTGTCCCCCTGCGCGACGCAGCGCTCGTAGACCTCGCGCACGAGCTCCTCGCGGCCTTGTTCCTTGAGCAGGTCGATCGTCGCCTCGAAGGCGATGAATTTGCCCAGCTCCGACATGTCGATGCCGTAGCAGTCCGGATAGCGGATCTGCGGCGCGGTCGAGGCGATGACGATGCGCTTGGGTTCGAGGCGCGAGAGAATCTTTAGGATCGAGCGGCGCAGCGTCGTGCCACGCACGATCGAGTCGTCGACGCAGACGAGGTTGTCGCCGGGACGAACCGAACCGTAGCTGATGTCGTAGACGTGCGACTGCATCTCGCCGCGCCACTTTTCTTGGCTGATGAACGTGCGCAGCTTCACGTCTTTGTGCGCGACCTTCTCCGCGCGCGGCCAGTTGCGCAGGATGAGATCGTCGATGAGGTCCTCGGTCAGGCGTCCCTCGCGGGCGGCCTCCATGATCGAGGCCTTCACCTCGCCCCGGCGGCGCAGGCGCAGGCCCTCGAGCAGGCCGTAGTAGGCTGTCTCGGCCGTGTTCGGGATAAAGCTGAAGACGGTGCTGTCGTAGTCGTTGTCGATCGCCTGCACGACCTGCTCGACGAGGCGGGCACCGAGGGCCTTGCGCTCGCGGTAGATCTCGGGGTCGTTGCCGCGCGAGAAGTAGATGCGCTCGAACGAACACGAGGCGCGCGGGCGCGGCTCGGTGAACGGCTCGCAGGAGACCTTGCCGGTGCGCTTGATGACGAGGGCGTGGCCCGGCGGCACCTCGCGCACGGACTCGGTGGAGAGATCGAAACCCGTGAGCAGCGCGGGCCGCTCGGAGGCGACCGCGACGATCTCGTCATCCTCGTACCAAAAAGCCGGACGGATACCGTTGGGGTCGCGCATGACAAACGCGTCGCCATTGCCGATCGCGCCGAGGATGGCGTAGCCGCCGTCCCACTTCTTGGTGGACCGCTTGATCAGGTCCATCACGTCGAGTTCCTCGTGCATCGCAGCCGTGAGGTCGGCGCCCTTGAGGCCGCGGGCGCGCAGCCGCGTGTAGAGCAGCTCGTGCACCTCATCGAGAAAGTAACCCATCTTCTCCAGCAGCGCCTGCGTGTCGGTGGCGAAGATCGGGTGCTGGCCCATGGCGATGAGGCTGGCGTTGAGCTCAGCCGTATTCGTCATGTTGAAGTTGCCCGCGAGCATGAGGTTGCGCGTGGGCCAGCTGCTTTTGCGGAAATACGGGTGGCACGAGCTCTCGCTGTAGCCGCCGGAGGTGCCGTAACGCAGGTGGCCGAGGTAGAGCTCGGCGCCGAAGTCGAAGTGCTTCTTCACCGTGGCGGGGAACTCCGGGAAAACCACACCGTCGTCGACCAGCGCCTTGTACTTCTTCAGCATGTCGCGGAAGATCCGGTCGATGGGGTTCACCTTGATCTCGCGCTCGCGGAACATGTAGGGCTCGCCGGCCGGCACGTTGAGCTTGACCGCGCCCACGCCCGCGCCGTCCTGCCCGCGGTTGTGCTGCTTCTCCATGAGGAGGAAGAGCTTGAACAACCCGTAGAGCGGCGTGCCGTGCTTGAGGAAATAATGCTCAAGCGGCTTCTTCAGCCGCACCATGGCAATGCCGCATTCGTGTGTGATCGGGTCGCTCATGCAGGAAGAGCCGGCGGGAGCTGCCGGCGGCGATGGCACAGCCGTGCCACGGCCAGGGTGCGCACTCCGACCCGCATCGATCCTCGGCGGCGAGTCGCGGGTCTGGGAGCGGCAAAGTTCACGCGGTTAAAGCCACGTCATACCGGCTCACAGGCAAATCCGGTCAAGGGAAAAGACCGGGGCGGCCGGCGCCGGAAAAACCCGACGGGAGAAGCCCCTACGTCCACGCGCACCCGGCTCATTTCCGGCGCCCGCGGGGGTGGAACTTGTCGTGCTCGGAGATCAGCCGCTGGCTCTCGACCGCGGTGTAAATCTGCGTGGTCGTGATGCTGGCGTGGCCGAGCATCTCCTGGATGGCGCGAAGATCCGCCCCCCCGCTGAGCAGGTGGGTGGCGAAGGAGTGGCGCAGGAGGTGGGTTTTCACCGGCTTCTCCAGGCCGGCGCGGGCCGCGTGTTTCTTCACCAGGGCCCAGATGGTCTTCCGCGAGATGGCCTGGCCGCGGTCGCTGAGGAAGAGCGCGCTGCCGGTGCGCGCGCGCACGAGCTTGGCGCGCGCGGACCCGAGGTAGGTCTCGATCGCGCGCTTCGCGGAGTCGCCGAGCGGGACGATGCGCTCCTTCGACCCCTTGCCGAAAACGCGCACGAAACCGTTGTCGAGGTCGACCTGGGTGAGGGTGAGTGAGGAGAGTTCGCTCGCGCGCAGGCCGCTCGAATATGCGAGTTCGAGGATGGCGCGGTCGCGCACGCCGTAGTGATCGGTCGGCGTGGGCGCGTCGAGCAGGCGCGCGACGTCGCGCACGTTGAGCGTGTCCGGAGCGCGGCGACGGAGCTTTGGACCGGTCAGCAACTCGGTGGGATCATCCGGCCTCCGACCTTCGCGGACGAGATGACGGCAGAACGTGCGCAGGGCGGAGAGTTTTCGCGCCATGCTTGCCACGGACATGCCCTGTTCAGTCAGCGCATAGAGCCAATCGGTCAACGTGGCCGAGCCGACGTCCTTCCAACGCCGAGCACCGGCGCGTGCGACAAAGGCGGCGCACTGCTGAAGGTCGCGCTCGTAGGCGGCTAGAGTGTTGCGCGAGGACCCCTTCTCCAGCTCGAGAAAGGCGAGGAAGGCGTCGATGTCCTCGGCGAGGTCGGGTGGCAGCTCCGCCCGTCCCCGAGAATCTTCCGACGCGCCGGAGGACGCAGGGCTCGTGCGGCGCGCGGGCATGGCGGCGATGGGCTCTCCCGTCGAGCCGCTGGGCAACGCGCCGACTCAGCGGCGCCCCGGACCCGAGCGACGCGGCGGCGGGCGCGGGCCCGTCTGCTCCGGTCCCTTCAGGCGGTAGGTGATGCGCGCCTTGTCCAGATCGTAGGGACTCATCTCCATCTTCACCATGTCGCCGGTGGTGATCTTGATGAAGTGCTTGCGCAGCTTCCCGGAGATGTGCGCGAGCACGACGTGCCCGCTGCTGTTGGCCAGCTCGACGCGGAACATGGTCCCGGGCAGAACGGCGACAATCTTTCCCTCTACTTCGATCGTTTGGTCATCAGGCATAGGTGCGTGGCGGCCCGATGTCGGGCGTAGGTGGGGGCCGCCGGGCAACAGGTCGCCTGTGTGTCTCGCACGACGAATTGGGTAGTCAACAGCGAATTCCGCCCCGCATCATCCCGACGCCGCCGCAAACCGCCGATGGAGCCCGTCCCCCCCCCCCCCCCCCC
>JACSRI010000049.1 GCA_014879845.1 Opitutaceae bacterium | reverse complement strand
GGCGGGATGCGGCGGGCTCGCCCTCGCCGTGGCGATCGCGACCGCGGTCGTCGGCCCACGCGTGCGCTACGGCGAGCCCGTCCCGGCGCCTGAGTGGGTGGCCGGAATCCGCGAGGGACGCCTGGACTCGGCCTACTGCATCTCCTGCCACAAGGAGGCCGGCACCGCGTGGAACGGCTCGCTCCACCATCTCGCCAACCAGGAGATCTCGGCCGCACGACCCGGGGCGTCGTTTCTCGGACAGACCGCCTCCACCCATGCCGCGGGCTACACGTTCGCGCACGGCGGCGCCGAGCAGGGCCCGATCATCCGCGAGGAACGCCGCGACGGCACCGTGATCGACCACCGGCCCTCCATGATGATCGCCTACGGCACGCTGCGGCAGTTTCTCGTGCCCGACACGACAGGCCGCTTCCAGGCCACGGAGGTCGCCTGGGATCCGCACAAGCTCGAGTGGTTCGGCGTCTTCGGCATGGAGGAGCGCAACCCCGGCGAGTGGGGCCACTGGACCGGCCAGTCGATGAACTGGAACTCCATGTGCGCGCGCTGCCACATGACCGCGTATCACAAAGGTTACGACGAGGCGACCGACCGCTACCAGTCCACCTGGGGCGAGCAGGGCATCGGCTGCCTGCAGTGCCACGGCCCGATGACCGGCCATGAGTCGGGCGGCAAGGCCATGCAGCGCGTCGACAACATCTCCCGCCAACCCGCGCGGATGATGGAGACCTGCGCCGCCTGCCACGCGCGCGCCGAGGATCTCACGGCCTCGATGCCGCCGGGCGCCGCCTTCGAGGACCACTTCCGCCTGCAGCTCATGGCCGACCCGACCTACTACGCCGACGGTCAGATACGCGACGAAGACTTCGAGTGGGGTTCGTTCCGACACAGCCGCATGCACACCGCGGGCGCGACCTGCCTCGACTGCCACAACGCCCACACCGGCAAACTCAAGCTCCCGCTCGAGGGCAACGCGCTCTGCATGCAGTGCCACGCCGAGGGCAACGAGCGCAAGGCGCCGGTAATCAACCCGACCGCCCACAGTTTCCACAAGCCCGAGAGCACCGGCAACCGCTGCGTCGAGTGCCACATGCGCGAGACGACCTACATGCAGCGCGATCCGCGCCGCGACCACGGGTTCATCACGCCCGATCCGCTCCTCAACAAGGAACTCGGCATCCCCGACTCCTGCACGAAGTGCCACGCCGACAAGTCGGTCGACTGGAACATCGAGGCCTGGGAAAAATGGTACGGGCCGAGCGGCAAGGCCGCCCCGCGCCGCGCGCGCACCCGCGCCGTCGCCCGCGCCTACGCCGGGGACGCCACGGTGGTGCCGGAGCTGCTGCGCCTGATCGACGAGGAGAGGGTCCCGGCCTGGCGCGCCTCGCTCCTCGAACTCGCCCGCGGCCTTGATCCCGACGGCGCCGCGGTCGCGCCGATGGCCATGCGCCTGCGCAGCGATCCAGACAACCTCATCCGCGCCGCCGCGGTGCGCGCACTCGGCCAGACCGGGGCCGGCGCGCGCTTCCGCCCGCAGCTGCAGGCGGCCCTGAAGGACCCATCACGCCTGGTCCGCCTCGATGCGGCCTGGCCGCTCTCGCCCGAGCTCGCGGCCGGTTCCCCCGAGCGCCGCGAACTCGACGCCTACCTCGATGTCTTCATCGACAGTCCGGTCAGCCTGATGCGCCGGGGGCAGGATCGCTTCCGCCGCGGCCGGGCCGCCGAAGCCATCGCCGATCTCCAGCGCGCGATCCGACTCGATCCGCTCTCGGCGCCGTTGCCGGAGACGTTGGGGTTCATCCTCGACGACTCCGATCGCCCGGCCGAGGCCGCCGCGCAGTTTGAACGCGCGGCCGAGCTCGCGCCCGCCTCGGCCGGCCCGCCCTACTTCGCCGCGCTGGCCTGGGCCGCGGCGGGCGATCTTGCGAAGGCCGAGAAGCACCTGCGCAGCGCCGTCGGGCGCGACCCGTCCCACGGCCGCGCCTGGTACAATCTCGGCCTGCTCCTCAACCAGACCGGACGCCCGGCCGAGGCGCTCGATGCCCTGGCCCACGGCGAGAAGCAGGGAGCCGCGGATCCAGATATCCCCTACGCGGCAGCCACGATCCTGCTGCAGGCCGGACGGCGCGACGAGGCCGTCGCCGCTGCGCGCCGCGCGCTCGCGATCGATCCGCACCACCAGCCGTCCACGGCGTTGCTGCGTCAGCTTCAATCGGGCGCGGGGCCATAGGGCCTCGCTCCGCTTTCCCCACGCCCTCCGCGGAAGGCGGCGCGACGCCGCACGTCCCGGCGTCGGTGATCGGCGCAGGGACGGCGCTCACACGTCGCCAAGCGGCGGACGCAAGACGATGTCCTCGACCACCGCATCGGGACCCAGGCGCCAGGCCTCCACCACGGCGCGCGCGATCGACCGTGCCGGCATGAGGCGCTCGGGCTTCACGCCGGATTTCTCCCACGACGGCGTCCAGGTCGCGCCCGGGTAGAGCGTGGTCACGCGCACGCCCTGCGCGCGCAGTTCGCGGCGCATCACCGCACCGAGCCCGGTCACGCCGAACTTGGCCGCGCAGTAGGCGGTGGCCTGGGGATACGGGTCGAGCCCGGCGATCGAGCTCATCATGAAGACGTGGCCGCACCCGCGTCGGGCCATCGCGGGTACGAAGGCCCGCGAGATCAGAAACGCGCTGCGCAGATTGGCCGCGACCATGGCATCGAAGCCCTCGACTGTCTCCTCGAGAAATGGCCTGGGCGCGAAGGCGCCGGCGTTGTTGACCAGCACCTCGGCCGTGCCGAGCGCACGATCCACGGCAGCGGCGGCGGCCGCGACCGCCGCGGGGTCCGTCACGTCGCAGACGAACGTGCGGGCCTTGGCCCCGAGCTTGGCGCAGGCCGCGGCGACGCGGGCGAGGTTGCGTGCATTGCGAGCGATGAGCGCGAGCCGCACGCCGCGCACCTCGCGGGCAAACTCACGCGCGATGGCCGCGCCGATGCCTTGCGACGCGCCGGTAATGACGATGGTGGGTTTCATTCGAAGGCGTTTCAATTTGAACCACAGAGGTCACAGAGGACACAGAGAAAGGCAAGGAGCGGTCTACGTGGTGTGCGCTCCCCGGCATTGACACGGCAGGGCGAGGCCTCCGGCCGAGCCGCGTCAACGATGAGCATACGGTGGCGGCTCGGCCAGAGGCCTCGCCTTACCAAGGGCCCCGTTCCTCACGTGCACACTACACCCGCCGCATCGTCCACGTCGCGATGGCGAGCGTGACCAGTGCGCTCGCGGGCATGACGACGGCGGCGACCAGCGGGTTCATGTGGCCGGACAGCGCGACCGCGACAACCGCGAGGTTGTAGACGACGGCAAACCCGAGCACGCGCTCGATCGCGGCGCGGCGCACCTGCGCGGCCTCGACGAGCTTGCGAATGCCGGAGAGACCACGACCGAGGAAGACGAAGTCCGCGCGATGCTCGAGCAGGCCACGCTCGATCGCCGGCGTGCCCCGGCAGGTCGCCGCGTCGAAGGCGAGACTGTCGTTCGCGCCATCGCCGATCATGAGCGTGTCACCGGCGTCGAGCTGCCGCACCCACGCGGCCTTGCCCTCCGGCGTCATCCCCGCGACCGCCGCGGCGCGCGCGAGGTGCAGGCGGTCGGCCATGGCCGCGACTTTCTCCGCGCGGTCGCCACTGAGGATGTACACCTGCCGCCCGAGCTCCTGCAGGCGCGCGACCTCAGCCACCGCGTCGTCGCGCACTTCCTCGGCCACCTGAAACCACGTGATGACCCGGCCGTCGCACCCGAACGCGACATCGCCCGCGACCGCCGCACCCGGCTCGATCCATGAGCCGCGACCCAGCTGCCAGACGCGCCCCGCGGGATCGCGCCACTCGAGGCCGAGCCCCACTTCCTCGCGCGCAGGATCGACCGCGGCAGCCGTATCCACATCGGCATGGCCGTGCGCCAGCATCGCCTCGCGCAGGCACGAGGCCACGGGGTGGCGCGCGAGACGCACGAGCTGCCAGAGCGCGACGCGCGCCTCGGTCGCGAGTCCGGCGAGTGCCTCGGGGTCGCGCAGCACGAGCGACTCGAGCGTGAGCGTGCCGGTCTTGTCGAAGATGACCTTGCGCACGCGGGCGAGCCGCGACCAGAGCGTCTCGGATCGTACGAACACGCCCGCGTGCCGCAGGCGTGCGACCGCCAGCTCGTCGATGAGCGGAAGCGTCACACCGATCGCGCACGGACACGAGACCACGAGCACGGACACAACGACCTGCAGCGTCGCCCGCACGTCTTGAGAGAGCAGCCACCACGCGGTGCCGCCCACGACGGCGACAGCGAGCACGGCCAGGAGGTAGACACGAATCACCTGCTCGAGCGTGCGGTTGCGCCACTCCGCCGGCGTGGGCACGGCGAAGAGCCGCGCGAGCAGCGAGGTGCCCCACGGCTCGAGGGCCTCGAGGCGGAGCGGGTGCGGGCTGAGGTTGATCGCGCCGGATTCCACGACCTGCCCGGGGCTGGCCGCGCGCGCCTCGGACTCGCCGCTGATCCAGTCGAGCCCGAGCGATCCCGCGGGGCCGAGCAGGGTGCTCGAGACGGGCACGACCTGGCCCGGGCCGATGCAGAAGCGGTCGCCGCGATCGAGCGCCTCGGCGGGCTTGGTCGCGACGACGCGATGCGCGGTGTCACTTGCCTCGGCTGCGACGAGTTCCACCGGCGGCAGGTCCTGGCGCAGCCCGAGCAGATGGTTGCGGTTTCGCTCCACGGCCGCGAGTTGCGTCCAGCGCCCGACCAACATCAGGAAGGTGAACGTGGTGACGAAGTCGAAATAGACGAAGCCCAGGCTCGCCTGCGTCCACGCGTAGATCGAGCCGCCGTACCCCACCAGGATGCCGAGCGCGATGGGCAGGTCGATGTGCAGCACGCGCCGCTGCAGGCTGCGCCAGGCGCGCACGAGGAAGTAAGTCCCGCCGACCAGCACACTGAGCGTCGCGAAGAGGAAGGAGAGTGCGACGAAGAGCTTCGCGAAGGGAAAGTCCGGCTCCATCCCCAGATACGGCGGCAGCGAGAAGAGCATGCCGTTCATCGCGAAGGCCGCGCACAGGCCGAGGCGCAGGATGATCGCGCTGCTCTCCGTGCGCACGAGCTTCGAGGCCGGCCCGACGAGGTAGCCGAACTGTTGCAGCTCGCGGGCGAAGGCCACGACGTCGCACGCGCCGCGCGTCCACCGCAGGCGCAGTCGGCCGATGCTGGCGTTGATGTGCGTGCCGCGCACGCCGGCGAAGTCGCGCGCGAGCTTGTCGATCAGCCAGACGCAGCCCACGCAGGAGATGCCCTGCAGGTCGAGTTCGAGCGAGGCCTCGTCGCCCACGGCCCGCTCCTCCGCGCGCTTGACCAGGCCTTCGAGCCAACGAAGGTCGCGCGGCTGGAAGACGACCGAGCGCACCGGCGCCGAGGCGCCGCGCCGCAGCGCGTAGAAGCGGTCGAGATTCTGCCCGGTGATGAGCCGGTGCACATATTCGCAGCCCGTGCAGCAATACTCGGTGCGCCCCTCCACCGGATGGAAGGTGTTGCCGCAATGCCGGCAGGTGGCCGTCGCCTGCGCGTCCGGCCGGGGCGAAGCCAGGACCGCGCGGCTCATCTCACGATCGGGATCCGCTCGGGCTGGTTGCGAATCGCGACGATGATCAGCGTCGTCCACGCCGCGATGAGCGCGAGGAAGGCGAGCGTGACGTAGAGCCAGAGTCGGTTACGGGGCGGGCGCGGCATGGGCCTTGAGCAGTCTGGGATCGGGCCCGATGAACTCAATCTCGCGCTCGACCGTCGCCTGCCCTAGCGCGTCGCTGACGATCAGACGCAGGCGGAACTTGCCCGCGTAGTTCGCGCGCGGCACGAGGAGGATGAGCGGGCGCAACTCCTCCGCGCCGGGTGCGACGAGCACGCCACCCTCCCACCCCGTCCACCGCAGACCTTCCGGCGCACCGGCCACCGGAGTAACGTCGAGGGCGTAGGTGGCCGACTCGGTCTGCTTGTTGACCACACGCACGTTGAACTGGTTGCGGACGGAGTCGGCATCGACGAAATACGGAGCGCCGACCATGCGCACCGCGCTCATGTTCATCGGGGCATAACGCGCGGCCGAAAACGCGGCCGCCGTGGCTCCGGCCACCAGCAGGATCGAGTAAAGGATGATGCGCGGCCGGAAGATGCGGCGCGCCCGACCCGCGAGGCCGTTGAGCGAATCGTAGCGGATCAGCCCGCGCGGCCGGCCGAGGCGGGTCATCACGTCGTCGCAGGCGTCGATGCAGTTGGCGCAGCCGATGCACTCGAGCTGCAGGCCCTGGCGGATGTCGATGCCGGTCGGGCAGACGTGCACGCACTTGAAGCAATCGATGCAGTCGCCGACCTTCGCACTGCCGGCTTCCCCGGCCCCGACAGGTGCGGGCATGGCGGTGGGCCCGTGGTGCGCCTTGCCGCGCGGCTCGCCGCGGATCTCGTCGTAGCCGATCGTCACCGAGTCGTCGTCGATCAATGCGGACTGCAGGCGACCGTACGGACAGAGGATGATGCAGAGCTGCTCTCGGAACCAGGTGTAGTTCACGAACAGCATGCCCGTGACCACACACACGAAAAGGAAAACGCCCCAGTGCTCCCCGGGCGCCCTCGTCATCATCGACCAGAGCTGCGGCACCGAGACAAAGTAGGCGAGCAGCACGTGCGCGATGCCGAAGGAGATGAGCGCGAAGATCGCGAGCTTGAGGCCGCGCTTGAGCACCTTCACCTGCGTCCACGCGCCCTTGTCGAGCTGGCGGCGCTCCTGGGCGTCACCCTCGATCCACCGCTCGACGCGGCGATAGACATGCTCGAGAAACACCGTCTGCGGACAGGCCCAGCCGCACCAGAGGCGGCCAAACAGGGCCGTGAGGTAGAACAACCCGAAGGCCATGCCCGTGAGCACGAAGAACCCCAGCCAGAGGTCCTGCGCCGCGAAGGTCAGCCCGAAGAAGTGGAACCGCAGGTGCGCCACATCGAGGAACACGGCGGGATGTCCGCGCACGGGAATCCACGGCAGCAATACGTAGATCGCGATGAGCCCCACGGCCGCGAGCCGGCGCCAGAGCGTGAACCGGCCGTGCGTGTCGGCCGGATGAATGGAGACGCGCCCGCCGTCCACGCGCACCGAGGCGAGTGTGTCGCGCGTCGGGGCACTGCGGCGGGGAAGCTGGGACTGGCTCATGGTGACGGAAAGAAACGAACGGGAAACGGCCGCGAGCGCAAAGCCCGCCGCCGCTTCGGGGCGGCCCTACCGGTCCGCCGTCACGGAGAGGCCGGCTCCTTGTGGAAGGAGAGCACGTAGGCGACGACCTCCACCACCTTGCGGTCGCCGAGCAGCGGCGCCCACGTCGGCATGCCCTTCTCGATCACGCCGTTGGTCACCGTGCGGCGCAGGTCGGTCGGCTTGGCGCCATGGATCCAGACGTTGTCGACCAGGCTGGGTCCGACGGCGGCGGGATTCTCCTCCTTGCCCTTGAGGCTGGCGAGGTGGCAGGCCACGCAGTTGGTGGCAAAGACCGTCTTGCCGGCGGTGACGAACTTCGGGTCGCGGCTCATCTCCCAGAGCTGGGCGTCGGTGAGCGAGCCCATCGAGCTGGCGAGCCGGGCCTCGGCCACGGCCTCCATCTTCTGCGCGAGGACCTGCTCGTCCTTCAGCCCCATGCCCGTCGTGTGGTAGAACATCCAATACACGATCGAGAACGCGACGGCGCCATAGAGCGTGAAGAGCCACCAGTTCGGCAGGCGCGCATCATACTCCGAGATGCCATCGTAGGTGTGCGGGCGCAGCGCGGGCTCCTCGGCGGAGGCGGTGGAGGACGGTTTATTCGGTGCGGACATGGGAGACGGGGCGTGAGGATTCCTGCTCCATAGGGAGCTGAAGCATATGATCGACGGCGGGCCGCTTCATGCGCGTGACGCGGAAAACGACCCAGAGAAACACACCCATGAACAGCACGATGCCCACGGCGGGGAACACGAGCTGCCAGGATTCGAAGACGATGCGCTCGCTCATGGCTTGGCGGCGGCCGCGGTCGCGGCGCCCGGGGTGTAGGGCTGCGACTTGCCCAGCTGCTGGAGGTAGGCGATGAGGGCGACGATCTCGCGGTCGGGCTCGACGAAGATGTCGGAGCCGGGCGCGGCCAGCTCCGCGGCGATCTTCTTCGCCTGCTCGTCGAACAGCGCGGCGATCTGCTCGTCGCTCATCTCCGGATACGGCACCCCGAGGATACGCTGCACGCGGATCTTCGAGGGGAGCGCGGCCGAGTCGGTCTTCGCCTCGAGCAGCCACGGGTAGTTGGGCATGTTCGAGTCGGCCGAGGTCGAGCGCGGGTTCTCCATGTGGCGGTAATGCCAGGCGTGGTTGTACTTGCCTCCGACGCGCGCGATGTCGGGGCCGGTGCGCTTGGAGCCCCACTGGTAGGGATGGTCGTAGATGCTCTCACCCAGGCGCGAGTACTCGCCGTAGCGCAGCACCTCGCCGACGAACGGACGGATCATCTGCGAGTGGCAGTTGTAGCAGCCCTCGCGCACATAGATGTCGCGGCCGGCCAGTTCGAGCGGCGTGTAGGGCACCTGCAGGCGGTCCTCCACGACCTGATCGCGATCGACCGTCACGAGCGGGACGATCTGCACCACGCCGCCAACGGCGACGGCGAGGAAGACGAGGATGGTGAACGGGAACCAGCTGCACAGCAGCTGATCGTACCATTGCCCCCAGGTCTTGCCGCTGACCTGCAGGTGGACGAACGACATGATGCAGACCAGCGCGAGCATGAGCAGCGCAAGCAGCGAAATCGTGTGCGGCGAGAAGGCCCAGATCAGCGTCAGCACGATGATGCCGGCCGAGTAGAGGAAGGGCGCGTTGATGAAGGACTGCTTGAGCGTGACCTCCTTCTGGTCGTGCGCCTCCTCGTGCACCTCCATCACGCCGTTGACCGCCTGGCCGCGGCGCACGGTCATCCAGATGTTCCAGGCGAGGATGATCCAGCCGGCGAGGAAGAGCAGGCCGCCAAGCAGACGCGCCCACATCATCGGTCGGATCTCGAGGAGCGTCTCCACGAAGTTGGGATACTTCAGGATCGTTCCGCCCTCGGCCGTGGCGCCGAGCATCAGGCCCTGCGTCGGCCCGGCGATCCACATCGAGCCCATGTACATCATGATCCCGACCAGGCTCAGCCAGAAATGCATGTTGGCCGCGTTGATCGAGTAGAGCTTGGTGTTCCAGAGGCGCGGCGTGAGCCAGTAGAACATGCCGGCGGCCATGAGGGCGTTCCATCCGAGCGCGCCGCCGTGCACATGGCCGATCGTCCAGTCGGTGTAGTGCGAGAGCGAGTTGACCGACTTGATCGAGAGCAGCGGTCCCTCGAACGTCGCCATGCCGTAGAACGTCACGCCGGCCGCGAGGAACTTCAGCACCGGATCGGTGCGCAGCTTATCCCACGCGCCGCGCAGGGTGAGCAGGCCGTTGAGCATGCCGCCCCAGGAGGGCGCCCAGAGCATGAGCGAGAAGAGCATGCCGAGCGACTGCAGCCACTCCGGCAGCGCCGTGTGCAGGAGGTGGTGCGGGCCGGCCCAGATGTAGAGGAAGACCAGCGACCAGAAGTGCACCACCGACAGCCGGTAGGAGTAGACCGGACGGTCCGCCGCCTTCGGCATGTAGTAGTACATGATGCCGAGGATCGGCGTGGTGAGGAAGAACGCCACGGCGTTGTGCCCATACCACCACTGCACCAACGCGTCCTGCACGCCGCCGAAGACCGGGTAGCTGTGCAGCAGGCTCGTCGGGATGGAGAGGTGGTTGACGATGTAGAGCATCGCCACCGTGATGATCGTCGCGATGTAGAACCAGATCGCGACGTAGAGGGACTTCTCGCGGCGGATGGCGAGCGTCCAGAAGAAGTTGATCGCGAAAACCACCCAGATGACGGCGACCGCGATGTTGATCGGCCAGATCAGCTCGGCGTACTCCTTCGAGCGCGTCAGGCCGGCCGGCAGCGTGATGGCCGCGGCCACGATGATCAACTGCCAGCCCCAGAAGTGCAGGTTGGACAGGAAGTCCGAGGCGAGGCGCGCCTTCACCAGGCGCTGGGTCGAGTGGTAGATGCCCGCGAACATCATGTTGCCCACGAACGCGAAGATCACCGCGTTGGTATGCAGCGGGCGGAGACGGCCGAAGGTCAGGAAGGAGACGCCCTCGGACTTGATCAGGCCGAAGGTGATGTATTCGAGAAACTTCCCGTTCATGCCCCACCAGCCGAGCTGGGCGGCGACGATGACGCCGACCAGCATGCCGACGGCCCCCCAGAAGATGGAGGCGATCATGAACTGCCGCACAATGCGGTCGTTGAACTCGATGGTGACTTTCTGGCCGGGCATAGGTGGGAAGAGCGGTGACTGTGGGGGATGGGTGGAAAGGCAGGGAAGGTGCGGTCGTCAGCGCACGTGAGGCGCGGCCGCAGGCGCCGGTCCGGGGCGTGTCGCCGGCCGACAGGTTTCCTCCTCAAAGGGCAGCAGGCTGTCCCGCTCCGCGCTGCTCAACGGCGCGTCCTTGCGATAACGCAAGAAGAGGACGACGAACAAGTTGACGAGCACGAAGCCGATGAAAACGGTCAGGAGGATGGCGTTCATTCAGGCTGGACGCGGTGCACCGCGGGGAGGAGCCGGCATCGTAGCGATGACTCGGTCAGGTCACTGCCCGGCATTTGCGAAATGGTGAGCGTTTCTTGTGCGGCAGGGCAAGGAACGGTGAGCGCCGCGCGCCGCCTCGGAGGTGCGGTGACTATAAGTCGGTCGAGAGCACCACAACGCATGCTGAATCTCCGAATCGTCCGACGCGCGAAACTGGTCCATTTTCTTCCTTGTCGGCATGCGAAGCGGCCCTTTACTCAGCGCCCTTTGCTACTGCCCAATGGTGTAATGGTAGCACAACAGATTCTGACTCTGTTTGTCTAGGTTCGAGTCCTAGTTGGGCAGCCACGCCGAAACCGGCGCCGCCGGTTTGGTCTCGGTACGCGCGCGACGAGACCGTTTCCTCGCCTCGCCCATGAGCGCCCGCAGCATCACCCGTCTCTGCCTGCTTGTCTTCGGTGTGAGCCTCGTGGTCTGCCTGCCGTTTCTCATCTTCGGCGAAGACGCGCTGGTGCCGCTCCTCGAAAAACTCCAGCAGCACCCCGGCTGGCTGGTCGCCGGCGCCATCGCCCTGCTCGGCCTCGACGCGATCCTGCCTGTGCCGTCGGCCTGGGTCTTGATCTTCCTCGCGCTCCAGGTGGGCCCGGTCCTCGGTATCGCCGGCGGATCCCTCGGGCTCTGCGCCGGCGTGTTCGTTTCAGCCTGGGTCGGACGCACCACGGTCGGGCGGCTGGCCCCGAAGTTCATCCCGGATGCGGAGCTCGCCCGACTGCGCGACTCGATGGCGCGCCACACCACGCTCACCCTCGCCTGCATGCGCAGCGTGCCGGTGCTGGCGGAGACCTCCGTCATGATCGCCGCCGCGGCCGGCGTGCCGACCTGGCGGATCTTCCTCGCGACACTGTTGCCCAACATCGCGATCGCCACGGTCTATGCCGTGGCCGCCAGCGACTCCCTGGTGACGGCGTGCGTGGCGTTCGGCGCGACGATCGGCGTGTCGTATGCGTTCTGGCGCGCGTTTGACGTGATCGGCGCGATGCGGGCGCGAGCGCGCATGTCGTGAGCGACGGCGCCGCCCGAAGACGCTGACGCCGGCCGGAGGCTCGCTCGGAGGCATGCCTTTGCGCATACATTCCACTCGCGCCCGCCGGCCGGGCCCGACGCAATCGGCGGGATCATGACCGCTGTCTGCGTGCGCGACCTCGGCAAACGCTACGGCGACCTCGTCGCCCTGCGCGAGGTGTCGTTCGAGGTGACACATGGTGAGATCGTCGGCCTGCTCGGCCCCAACGGCGCGGGCAAGACCAGCACGCTCGAGTGCCTCCTCGGCCTGCGCACACCCGACTCCGGCACGATCGCGATCGAGGGACACGACGCGGTGGCGCATCCCGCGCACGTCCAGGGACGCATCGGCGCCGTGCTGCAGACCACGGCGCTGCAGGATGCCATCACGCCGCGCGAGGCTCTGCGCCTGTTCGCCTCGCTCCACGGCCAGCCGCGCACGCGCGCGGACGCGCTGCTCGATGAGTTCTCACTCCGGGACAAGGCGCGGGAGCCATTCGCCACCCTCTCAGGCGGACAACGCCAGCGGCTGGCGCTCGCGCTCGCCTTCATCCCGACTCCCCGCGTGCTCGTGCTCGACGAGCCGACAGCCGGGCTCGACCCCGCGGCGCGGCGCGACCTGCACGAGCGGATCAGGCGCCGGCGCGACGAGGGTTGCGCCGTCCTCCTGAGCACCCACGACATGGCCGAGGCCCAGCACCTCTGCGACCGGATCGTGATCATCGACGGCGGGCGTATCATCGCCATGGGCACACCGGACGAACTGCTCGCGCGCGCCGGCGCACCGGCGCGGATCCGACTGCGCGCCCGCCCGGCGCCCACGCCGGCGGATCTCGCGGCCCTCGCCGGCGCGCGCGCATGCACGGCCGTCGACGATGCGCTCGTCATCCACACGATCGACTGCGGCGACACGCTCGCCGCGCTCGCGCGACACCTGGCGCAGCATGGCCACGCCATCCTCGAGATGCACGTCACCGCGCCGAGTCTCGAGGATGCCTTTCTTCATCTGACCGGAAAATCCTTCGGGCCGGAGGCCACGAAGCGATGACCACCGCCCTGCTCCACCACGCCGCGCTCGCCCTCCGGCTCAATTTCCGCAGCCGGCAGGCCATCGTCTACGGCTACCTCGTGCCACTCTTCTTCCTGCTCGCGTTCGGCAGCGTGTTCCGCGCGTCGGAGCCACCGCTGCTCGGGCAGATGGGGCAGCTGCTCACCATCACCATCCTTGGCGGCGCGTGCTTCGGCCTGCCGACGGGCCTCGTCGCGGAGCGCGAGCGCGGCGTGTGGCGGCATTTTCGGCTCACGCCGGTGCCGCTGCCCGCCCTGCTCGCCGGCACACTCGCGGCGCGCGTGGTGATCGTGGCACTGGCCGCGGCGATGCAGGTCGCGCTGGCGCATTGGATCTACGGCACGCCGTGGCCGGCTCACTCGTGGCAACTCGCAGCCGCGTTCCTCCTCGTCTGCGCGGCGTTTCTCGGCCTCGGGCTCGTCGTCGCCGCGCTCGCGCGCGACGTGCCCGCGGTACAGGCGATCGGCCAATGCCTGTTCCTGCCGATGATCATGATCGGAGGCGTGGGTGTACCCCTCGTCGTGCTCCCGGAATGGGCGCAGCGGCTCGCGTGCTTCATGCCGGGACGCTACGCCGTGGAGGTGTTGCAGCCGTGTTTCAATCATCCCTACGGGCTGCGGCACGCGGGGCTGAGCTTGCTGATGCTCGTGGTGATCGGGGCAGCGGCTGCGCTCGCCGGAGGGCGGCTCTTCCAATGGGATACCGGCCAGCGGTTGCGGCCGCGCGACTTCGGCTGGGTCGGCGCAGCGTTCGCAGGCTGGATGGTCGCAGGCGGTGTCGCCGTATCCGCCGGACACATCGGTCCGGTCACGTTGGTCGGCGACGCGGCGTTCGCCGACATCGATGACGCGGCAGTCAGTCGCATCACCTTCGAGGATCTCCCGCCCGACGACGGCATCTACGCGCCACTCGCGCCAGCCCACAGCACGCGCCGCCTCACCCCGCGCATTCAGGAGTTGATCCGCCATCTCGATACGTGGGCGCCAGCCCGGACCGACGACATAGGCCAGAACGTACGCAATCTGCTCTGCGTGGCGGCGATCGCCGACATCGGCCAGGAACTCTCCGAGGCGGACATCGCGCGCGCCGTCTTCGAGCGACTGCGCGTCCAATTCGACGAGGATCAACTGCGTCGCGCGCTCGCTTGGGTCGTGCTGCAGCCGGGCGCCGGGACAGTCGTGATCGCCGCTCCGGAACTCGGCCTGCGTGGCGAAATGAGCCCGGCCATCGTGCGCGAGCGCAGCACCTGGTATGCGAAGAAGTTTCTCGGGCGCCTCGTCGGCACGATTCCAGACACACCGCCGGATCCGGACTAGAGTCGGTTCCGCGGCGCGTCGCCTTGCCTGCGTCAGTGCGGCCGATGGATCTCCGGCTTGTTGCGCATGAGCACCTCGGCCTCGCGGAGCTCGAGCTTGCGCGGTCCGGACGATTCGATTGCGAAAGCGGTCGCCTTGTCTTTTCCGAAGCGCACGAGCAGGTCGTCGCCCTCGAGCACGTAGGTGGCCGCCGCCAGCTTGATCTCGACGCGCGTCGTCGTTGCGCCCGAGCGCCCGACCCAGACGGCGGCTTGATCGTCGCAGGTGCCATCGTAGGTCTCCCCGTTGTCCGACTGCACGTGCAACCGCACGGCCTCACCGCTGACATTGATCAGAAGCGGCCCCTGGCCGGAGTTGCAGGCAACGAGCAGCGCGCATGCGAGCGCGGTCAACACGGCGGCGAGGAGTCTGGCTGGTTTCATCGATGGAAAGACTGGGAGGTCAGACGATGGCCCGCCGCAGTCCAGACCAAACGCCGGCGGCGTCCGCGTCGCTTCGGCGCGAAACCAGGCGCCTGCACGAAGGTTAGGCGAAGCGAGGCACCGACACCCGGCGCCGACGCGCTAGACTCAACGCTCGTCCACCCCACCCCACATGTGCCCGCGCCTACCCGGTCTTGTCGCCTCACTGCTCCTCGGCTCCCTCGCCTCGCACGTCGCGCTCGCTGCGCCGCGCCTGCCGCGCGCCACACCTGAGTCCCAAGGCATATCCTCCGCCGCCATCCTGGCGTTCGTCGAGGCGGCCGACATGCAGGTCGACTCGATGAACAGCTTGATGCTGGTGCGCCACGGCCGGGTCGTGGCCGAGGGCTGGTGGACGCCGTACACCGCGGCCGACCGGCACATGCTCTATTCACTGAGCAAGAGCTTCACCTCGACAGCGGTCGGTCTCGCCGCCGCCGAGGGCCGGCTGAGCATCGACGACCCGGTGCTGAAGTTTTTCCCCAGCGACGCGCCGGCAGAGCGGAGCGAAAACCTGGAGAACATGCGCGTGCGCGACCTGCTCATCATGTCGACCGGACACCACGCCGACGCGATCGCCGCGTTCAACGCCGGCGCACCGGGCTCGGCGGCCGCGCGCTTTCTTGCGCTGCCGGTCGAGCACAAGCCCGGCACGCACTTCGTCTACAACTCCCCGGCCACGTTCATGCAATCGGCCATCGTGCAATCCGTCACCGGGCAGACCGTGCTCGATTATCTGCGGCCCCGCCTGTTCGAACCGCTCGGCATCGAGGATCCCGCCTGGGAGGCTACGCCCCAGGGCATCACGCTCGGGATGTCGGGCCTGAGTATCCGCACCGAGGATATCGCGTGCTTTGGTCAACTGCTCCTGCAACGCGGGTCGTGGCAGGGCCGCCAGCTCGTGCCCGCCGCGTGGATCGATGAGGCTACGGCGAAGCAGACGTCGAACGGCAGCAGCCCCGCGAGCGACTGGGATCAGGGTTACGGCTACCAGTTCTGGCGCTGCCGGCCGGGCTTCGCGCGGGCCGACGGCGCGTTCGGGCAGTTCTGCTTCGTCATGCCGCAGTACGATGCCGTGCTCGCGATCACCAGCGGCACACGCGACATGCAGGGTGTGATGAACCTGGTGTGGGAGAAAGTCCTGCCCGCGCTGGGTTCGACACCGCTGCCCGAGGCTCCCGAGACGCATCGCACGCTCACGGAGCGCCTGGCCGGACTCTCCGTGCGCGCGCCCGAGGCCGCGGCGACGAGCATCCTGGCGGCGCAGTTTTCCGGCCGCACCTACGTCTTTCCGGAGAACGAGCGGCACATCGAGTCGCTCACGCTCGACACCTCGGGCGCGACACCGGCGCTCATCGTCCGCGGTGCAGGCCATGACGGAAAGCCGATCGCCGTCGGCTCCGGCTCGTGGATACGCGGCCGCACCACGTTCGGCTCCGACGTCGAGCCGGGCTATCGCGTGCTGGTCGAGCGCGCCGTGGCAGCGCAGGGCGGCTGGGCCTCGCCAGACACCTTCGTGGCCAAGCTCTGCTTCTACGAGACACCGTATGCGATCACGGTGAAGCTCCAATTCGGCGGCGACCTGGTCGTGCTCGACGGCAGCTACAACGTGTCGTTCGGGCCGAACGACCTGCCGCAGTTGATCGGACGCGCGGGCCGCTGAGCCGGCGCTTCGGATCGCCCTGGCGAACGGCCCAAGGTGGGGCGAGGCCGTCCTGCTCAGCGCGCGACCGGCAGGCGCAGCACCGTGACGGAGTGCGCGGGCACCGTGCGTCTCGCGCCAGCACCGACCGGCTCGAGCGCCTCCTCCACCGGAGCGACACCGGCGGGCTGGTCGAGCGTGTTTTCGGCATCGAGCGCCGCGGCGAGCACGATGGCACGACCGCCCCGGATCGGCCCCGAGGTGCCGGCGAGGGCGAGTGAGACCTCCTGCGGCCCGGCCGTGGCATTGACGAGCTTCAGGATCAACTCGCGCGCGGACTTATCCCACGCGGCCGAGGCGTAGAGGCGCGGCTGGCCGTTCTCCGCGACCGGCGCGCCCTCGACCTTGATCGGCAGGGCGATGTCGCCGCGATGCAGGCTGAAGAGGCGCTGCACGGCGTAGTTGGCCGTCCCGGCCGAGCGCAGGTTGTCGAACCAGATGAGGTTCGGGTTCCACTGCCACGCGTCCATGTGCGCGAGGAGCGGGGCATAGGCGGACATGACCACGACGTCGGCGTTGCGCTCGAGGCCGGTGATGAACGCGGCCTCGGCGAGGGCACTCGTCCAGTTGTTGCGGCGCGTGGGCACATGCGCGGCGTATTCGCCCACGAAAATCTTCGGGCCCTTGCGGTCCTGGCGGTCGTAGCGTTGCGAGTTGTTCAGGAACCACTCCGGCGGCGCGTAGCTGTGCTCGTCGACGATGTCGACCGGCAGCTTCGGGATCTCGCTCCACGCGAGCTGGAACTTCGGATCCTCCGGGAACGGCCCGGCGCTGGTGATGAGCTGGATCTCCGGATACCGGGCGCGGATCGCCTTGGCGAAGACGGCATAGCGCTCGAAATACTGCGGGCCCCACTGCTCGTTGCCGATGCCGAGGAACTTCAGGCCGAACGGCTCCGGGTGACCCATCTCCGCGCGCACGCGTCCCCAGGTGCTGGAGACGGACCCGTTGGCGAACTCGATCAGGTCGAGCGCGTCCTGCACGTAGGGATCGAGTTCGGCGAGCGGGACGAGTTCGCCGGAGTTAAACTGGCAGGCCATGCCGCAGTTGATGATCGGCACGGGCGCGGCCCCGAGGTCGGCGCAGACCTGGAAGTATTCGAAGAAGCCGAGGCGGAAGGATTGATAGTAGTCGTAGGCGCCCTTGCCGCGGTCGGCGAACTCGACGTTCCAGCGGTTGTAGATGACGGGACGGTTCTCGACCGGGCCGACGGTGTTTTTCCACTGGTAGCGGTTCTCGAGCGTGCGGCCTTCGACGATGCAGCCGCCGGGGAAGCGGATGAAGCCGGGCTTGAGGTCGGCGAGGAGCTGCACGAGGTCGGCGCGCAGGCCGTTGCGGCGGCCCTTCCAGGTGTCGTGCGGCATGAGGGAGACGGCCTCGAGATCGAGCGTGCCGGGCGCGCTCAGCTGCACGCGCAGCGTGGCCTTCGGCTCGGTCGCGTTGGCAAGGAGGTCGGCGGAGATCCGCGTCCAGGTGCGCGCGGATACGGGCACCTCGGCGCTCGCGAGGACGACATCCTTTGCACCCAGAAGTTCGACATGGAGCGTCTGCGCCTCGCCCGCGACGACTCGCGCCATGGCGGAGAAGGCATAGCGCGCCCCCTGCGTGACACCCATGCCGCGGTAGCCGTCGTTGCGCAGACCGAAGCCCTCGCCCACCGCCGAGACGGTGAGGCGCGCGTAGCGGGGATTGCGTGGAAACGGCGCCTCCGCGCTCGCGAATCCGAACGAACCCGCGGCACCGGGCCGCTCGACCTTGCGCCAGCCGGTGATCGGGTCGGCGAACTCGAAGGATCCGTTCTTCACCAGCTCGGCGCTGATGCCGCCGTCGCCGCCGAAGTTGATGTCCTCGAAAAACACGCCGAACATCTGCGGACTGATCGGCGCACCGGCCGCGGCAGTGTCGACCGTGACGGTCGGCGTCGGCGCCGCCACGAGCGGAACGGCCGCCAGACAGCTGAGCGAACACGCAAAGGCAAGGACGTGGGAGATGCGGGGTGACATGCCCCCACGCTCACGAATTTTGCGCCGCAGGCAAAGCGCGAACGCGCACGGACAGTCACTCGTTCAGGTGATTCCGGGGACCGACCGCCCGCGCCTCTATACCTTCAGGTATATGCCGCGCCGGTGGAGAAACCGCGCCACCGCGATGAGCAGCAGCAAAACCAGCAGCGATAGAACAAACCCGGACGCCCCCGCGCCGAGCGCCGCATCGAGCCCGCGCGCGATGCTCCCGCCCGCGAGCATGCGCGCGATGCGGCCAAAATCCACGAGCGCGGTCGCGAGGTAGAGCGTGATCGGATTCATGCCGATCCACACGAACGGCGCGCACCATCCGCGCCAGCCGCGCATGTCGATGATCCACGCAAAGACCGCGAGGAAGAGCAGGCTCCACCCGCCCGCGACGAGGACGAAGGACGAGGTCCAAATCTTCTTCACGACCGGAAACTGCAGGTGCCAGAGCCAGCCGAGGGCGAGACACGCCGCGCCCACGAGCGCCAGCCGCACGAGTTTCTCCCGCTCCGAGCGGTCGCGCCGGCGCAACCACGAGCCCGCCATCACGCCAATCAGGCAGGTCGCGATCGCGGGCAACGTGCTGAGCAAACCCTCAGGATCCCAATACAGGTCGTACATCCGCCCGGGCACGACGAGGTAGTCGAGGTGATTGGTGAGATTGAGCCCGGGCTCGTAGCGGCCGGTGACCGTCGTGCCCGTCGCTTCGTAGAGCGCGTGCACGGCCTCCGCTGCCGGGCGCTCCTGCCCGAGGCGCGCCGCCATCGCGTCGCGCTCGAGCGTGATGTCGCGGATCGGCACGAACGTGAGCAACGCCCAGTAGCCAACGAGTAGCCCCGCGGCGACGATCACACGCACACGCGCCGAGCAGAAGACCACGAGCAGCGCCGCCGCGCCGTAGGCGAGCGCGATGCGCTGGAGCACGCCCACGAGGCGCACATCCGGCCAGGCCTGGACCAGGCCGCCGTTGTAGAGGATGCCGAGAAGAAACAGCACGAGCGTGCGCACGAGGATGTGCCGCACAGCCGTCCAACGCCCGTCGCGCGCGAGAGACTTCTCCAGCGAGAACACCAGCGAGACGCCGGTGATGAAGATGAACATCGGGAAGATCAGGTCGTAGAACCTGAACCCAGCCCATGCGGCGTGATCCACCTGGTGCGCGGCGAGGCGCAGCGGCGCGATGTCGATCCAGCCCGCGAGCGCCATCACCGTGATATCGGCGCCGAGTATCCAGAACATGGTGAACCCGCGCAGCGCATCGAGCGAGGCGAGGCGGCCACCCGACCCGGCGGGCGCAGGATTGGCGGATGGTGTCGCGGTCACCATGGCGGCGGTGCTCCCGCCTCAGGCGCGTCCGGCCCGATGGCCCTTCACCGCGTAGAAGAGGATGTAGAGATAGCCCGGCAGCACGCACCAGAAGAACGCGGCCTGGTGGCTGATCACGTGCGAGAGATAGCCATACGCCTGCGGGATGATCGCGCCGCCCGCGATGCCCATGATGAGCAGGGCCGAACCGATCTTGGTGAAGCGCCCGAGCCCGGCGATCGCCATGGGAAAGATCGCCGGCCACATCAGCGCATTGGCGAGGCCGAGCAGCGCGACGAACGTGATCGAGACCATGCCGGGCGCGAGGAACGCCACGATCGAGAAGAGGATGCCCGTGATGGCCGAGAGCTTGAGCGCCGTCTCCTGGCGCATGAAGCGCGGGATCGTGAGGATGCCGATCGTATAACCGACGAGCATGGAGACCATGGTGTAGGTCGTGAGGATCTTCGTCTTGTCGAGACCGAGGCCGAGGGCCTTGCCGTAAAGTGTGATCACGTCACCGGCCATCACCTCCACGCCCACGTAGACGAAGATGCACACCACGCCGAGAAGCAGATGCGGGAACTGCAGGATCGACGTCTTCGGGTCGGCCCCGGACACACCCGTGTCGGACTCGGTCTCGGCATCGATCTCCGGCAGAGGCGAGAAGCGGATCATCAGACCGAGGAGCACGAGCGCGATGGCCATGACCACGTAGGGCATGATGATGCGGTGCGAAAGTTCCTGCAACAGGGCCGCGCGCTCGGCGGGACCGGCGGCGGCCTCGAGCTGCGCCACGGTTTCATTGGCACTGCTGAGCACGATCGCGCTGAGCACGATCGGGCTGAGCGCGCCCGCGACCTTGTTGCAGATGCCCATGATCGAGATGCGACTGGCCGCGCTCTCGATCGGGCCGATGACGGAGATGTACGGGTTGGACGCGGTCTGCAGGAGCGACAATCCCATGCCCTGCACGAACAGCCCGGTGAGAAAGAGTGCAAAGCTGCGCGACGTGGCCGCGGGGATGAAGATGAGGGCGCCCACCGCCATCACGACCAGGCCGAGCGACATGCCGTTCTTGAAGCCCGTCCAGCGCAGAATGTAGGAGGACGGGATCGCGAGGAAGAAGTAGGACATGTAGAACGCGAAGGTCACGAGCAGCGCCTGCGCGTCGGTCTGGAGGTCGCACGTCAGCTTGAGGAACGGGATGAGCGTTCCATTCAGCCACGTGACGAAGCCGAAGATGAAGAACAACACGCCGATGATCGCGATCGACAGCGCGTAGTGACGGGGTGCCGACGGAGCGGCGGATGGGGAGGGCATGGGGAGAAGTGCTGAGAGACTCAGGGTTGCGCCGCCGCCTCGACCAGCGCTCGGATCGCCGGCATGATGGGAAACTCCACGGCCGCGAAGGGTTTTCCCGCGCGCTCCAGCGCCGAAAGCTGAGCCTCGCGCCAGCGGGCCGGAGGCTTTGTCCCATGTGTGAGGATTTCGATGGCGTCGCGTCCGGCACCGCAAGCCGCTCCCAACGCCTGGACCAAAGGCTCGGCCTCGCGCAGACGGGGCGAGCGTTTGACGAGCCCATCAGAAAGTCGGCGAGCCATCGCATCCCACTGCTTGAGCTGGGCGGAGAGCGTCTCCGCCACCGCAGGAGCCTTGGGGTTGCGCAGGTACAAATCCACCTGCGCGGCAAACCCCCGCGCCGCCCGGCTGTCCGGCCGCGTGCAGTCGACGAGGCCGGTGAGCGGCGTGTGCTGCGTCGCGTCAGGCTGGTGCCGGCCGCGTTGATACACCTTCACGGGCTCGAGCAGGTCGACGAACTCGCGCAGTAGAACAAGGTCTTCCGCCGACGCCCCATCCCCCGCCAGCCTCCGCAGCGCCGGATCAATGTAGCTCAGGTGCCGCATGCCCGCCTCCTCGAGGCGGCGACTGACGTAACCGAGTCTCCGGTACATGTCGTCGACGTCGCGCACGTCCTGCCTCGACCAGAGGCGCTCGGCGATCGCGGCGGTGCGCGGCCAGAGGCGCGAGTCGATCGTCTCGGGCGTCACCCACTCCGCCCACATCGTGGCCTCGCCGCCGAGCACGAGCTTCTGCTGCGCCTCGGTGAGCTTCGAGCCGGGCGGGATCGGGTCGTTGAGGTAGTGGTCGACCGTGGGATGGCTGAGGTCGATGTAGTAGCCGTTGGAGAGAATGGTCGCGAATCCAAGCGCCGTCGCGGCCGCGATGCCGTCGGGGCCGCGCCAGGAGTGCACCACGCTGCCGGACGCGAGGTCGGGATGGAGTATCTCGTCCCAGCCGACGAGGCGCTTGCCGTTGCGGGCGAGGATGGCGTGGACGCGGTTGTTGAAGTGCGTGTGCAGGCCGTGGAGATCCTTCAGGTCGTGGTCCCTGATGTATTGCTGGATCTTCGCGTTGGCGCTCCAGTGGACACCGTTGTTCTCATCGCCGCCGATGTGCAGGTACGGATCGGGAAACAATGCCGCCATCTCGGTGAGGAAACCGTCGAGGATTTCGTAGGTGCGCGGGTTGGTCGGATCGAGGACGGGATCGAAGATGCCCCACTTGCGCTCGATCACATACGGCCCCGGCGCGCTGCCGATCTCCGGGTGGCCGACGAGCCAGCTCGTGGCATGTCCGGGGATGTCAAACTCCGGCACGACGCGGATGCAGCGCTCGGCCGCGTAGGCGATGATCTCGCGCATCTGCTCCTGCGTGAAATAGAGCCCGTCCGAGCCCATCTCGTGCAAGCGGGGAAACGACTTCGACTCGATGCGGAAGCCCTGGTCCTCGGTGAGGTGCAGGTGCAGCACGTTGAGCTTGGCCAGCGCCATGCCGTCGAGGGTGCGTTTGACCACCTCCATCGGCTGCCAATGGCGGCAGACATCGAGCATCAGCCCGCGCCACGGAAAGCGCGGCCGGTCCTCGATGCGCATCGCGGGCAGGAACCAGCCGCCCGCGTCGCCCTGCAGGAGCTGCAGCGTCGTCTCCAGGCCGTGGAGCACGCCGTGGACGGTGGGCGCGCGCAGGACCGCCTGAGACGGCGTGATCGCGAGCGTGTAGCTCTCGTCTTCACCCAGCACGGGCACGGCGGCGGCCGCCGCGCCGCACTCGATGACGAGCGTCGCGGCGCTCGAGTCACCGGAGATCACATACGCGGCCTGCGGCGTGCGGGCGAAGGTCAGTCCCGTGCGCTCCTCGGCGCGGCGCAGCGCGCGGGCGAGACCGGCACGCAGGCGCGCATCGTCGTGTCCGCGCAGCGCGACGGTGAGTTTCGCCGTGATCGGCAGCCGGCCCTCGGCCGCGACGACGCTGTGCGGCAAGGGCATGACACTTACGGGGGTCGGCACGGCGGACACGGCGGAGCGGGGTGCGACGGACAGGAACAGGGCGGTGGTCGTGACGGCGAGCAGGCTAGAGCGCGACATGGCGGAGAAACTCCTCGGGCGAGAAACGCTTGAAGGCTTCGATGGCCTCGTATTCGGCGAGACCGAGATTGTTGTAGGCGTCGGCCATGCGGCGACTCCGATCCTCCGTGCGTTGCCAGAATTCGCGGCGATCGCCGCCGGGGAAGAGCGCGAGATCCTTCTGCGTCTCGTGGCGGAAGATGGCGCGGCGGCGGCGCATCACTTCCTGCGGGCTGAGTGGCACGGCGAGATCGATCTCGTCGAGTTCCCACTCCGCCCAGGCACCGCGGTAGAGCCAGAGCTCCGTCTCACCCACCCAGGATTCGCCGGCACTCTGCGCGATGGCTTCGCGCAGCACGTGCAGGCAGAGGCGGTGCGTGCCGTGCGGGTCGTCGAGGTCGCCGGCCGCGTAGATGAGATGGGGACGCACCTCCTGCAGCAACCGCCGCATGATCGCCACATCCTCCGGACCGGTGTGGCGTCCGCGCGCGACGGCCGACTCATAGAAAGGCAGGTCGAGAAAATGCAGCCGGGCCGGACCCACGCCGCACACGCGCGCGGCCGCGGTCGCCTCGTGCCGACGCACGAGGCCTTTCCAACCGCGTAGCGCTGCGTCAGCCGGCAGCGCGCCAGTCGCCTCGTAAGTGTCGCACCACGCGCGCACGGCCGGTGCGTGCCTGTCGCCGCCGAGGCCGGAATCTCGCGCAAAAAGCAGCGCCCGCCAAAGCGTCTCGTCCGACACGGCATTGGCGCCGGAGACTTCGTAGGCGATGTGCACCTCGTGTCCCTGGTCGACGAGCCGGCAGAGCGTGCCGCCCATGGAAATGACGTCGTCGTCGGGATGTGGGGACAGCACGAGCACGCGCTTGGGGAAGAGGCCGGCGGACTTGGCGCGCAGCGGTCGCGCGAGCGCGTCGCCGGGCTGGGTGCGGGCGGGATCGCGTCCGCCGGGCCAGCCCGTGATGGTGTGCTGCATCTGGTAGAAGCCGGTGCGGTTGGCCTCGTAGGCGGATCCGTGCACGCGCAGGAGATCCTGCAGGCCGGCCTCGTTGTAATCGTCGTCGGTGAGCTTGAGGATCGCCTTCCCGCACTTCCCCGCGAGCCAGAGGATGGCGCGCCGGGTCATGCGCTCGTCCCAGGCGAGCCCCTGCTCCTCGAGCGGACCGAGCAGCCAGGGCGCGCGGAACCGCGTGAGCGAACCCGCCGCGGCCTGGTCGAGGACGAAGAGGGCGTTGTCGTGCTCCTGCAGGTACGACGCCGTGACCTGGGCGGTCACGTCGACCTCGATGGCGGCGCGCACGATCGCGGCCTTGTGCTGGCCCCAGGCCATGAGGACCACGCGTCGTGCCTCGAGGATCGTGCGCACACCCATGGTCAGCGCGTGTCGGGGCGTCTGTTCCTCGCCGCCGAAGTCGCCCGCCGCGTCGCGCCGCGTAAGCGGATCGAGCGCGATGAGCCGCGTGCGTGAGCGACCGGGGCTGCCGGGCTCATTGAAGCCGATGTGGCCCGTCCGGCCGATGCCGAGCACCTGGAAATCGATCCCACCCGCGGCGCGGATCTTGTCCTCATAGGCGCGGCAATGCGCGTCGATCCCGTCCTTCGGCACGGTCCCCTCGGGCAGGTGGGTGTTGGCGGGATCGATGTCGATGTGATCGAAAAGGTGCTTCCGCATGAAGTAGCGGTAGCTCTGCGGGTGCTCGGGCGGGAGCGGGTAGTACTCGTCGAGATTGAACGAGATGACGTTGGCAAAGCTCAGGCCCTCCTCGCGGTGCAGCCGGACGAGCTCGCGGTAGAGCGCCACCGGACTCGAGCCCGTGGCGAGGCCGAGCACGACAGGCGGCCGGCCCCTGGGCCGGGAGCGGATGAGGGCGGCGACCTCGCGGGCCACCGCGGCGGAAGCCTCGGCGCTGCTGCCAAAGACGGCGAGCGGCACGTGCTCGAAACGACTACGGACGACCGGAGTGAGCGGATTCATCGCGAAACGGGAGCGGGTGGACGACCTGCATCATAGGATTGGCTCGCGTCGTGACAACTGGCAGAAACGCCGAAAGATTTTGCACAAATGCCACAGCCTGTCCGCACCTCGCTCGAGGCGATCGCCGCCACCCTGCCCCAGCCTTCGAACCCCCTGCTCGGCCGACGGCCCGGTCCGCTCGTCCTGCCGGACAACATCATCTGCTTCCAGCGACGCTCGACCCGTGAACTCAATCACCCGCGCCGCGGCCGTGCGCTGCACCACCGGTTCGTGCTCATCCTCGCGCTGCGCGGCGGCGTGCCGGTGTGCGTGGACGATCGCGTCATCCCCCTCGACCCGGGTGAGGGCCTGTTGGTGTTTCCCTTCCAGTTCCACCACTACCTCGCCCTCGAGGACGACCGGGCGCTGCACTGGGCGTTCATCACCTTCGACCTGGCCGATGCGCAGGGCCTGGCGGCGCTGCAGTACCAGCCGTTCACGATCACCCGCGAGGTGCGCGACTACGCCCGGCAGCTGATCTCCGCCTACCAGGAAGAGGGCCGCACGTCCGAGCTCCCGGCGCTGCTGCTCGCGCTCCTGCTCGCGCACCTGCGCCGCCAGGAGCACGCGCCCCAGCGCCAGCCGGCGCCGGACGCCAACCCCGGACTGGTCACCCAAGTCAACCAACTCGCCCACCGCGTCGACGCACCGATCACGATCAAGGAACTGGCGCGCACGCTCGGCATCAGCCAGAGCCACCTGCGCGCACGCTTTCAGGCCTCGTGCGGCGTGAGCCTGGGCCGGCACCTGCGTCGGCTGAGGCTCGAGCGCGCCTGCGGGCTGCTGAGGCTCACACCCGACCGCATCACCGAGGTGGCGGCCAAGTGCGGCTTCACCTCGATCTACACCTTCAGCCGCGCCTTCAGCGCGGCCTACGGCCGTTCGCCCATGGACTACCGGCGCGGTACCCGCCCGCGCCCGACACGCCCCAAGCCCGCTGACCGGCGCCCCGCCTGATCCGCCCAGCTGGCTACTCGGAGAGCGGCGGCAGGAAGTCGGCTATCCGCATGCGGCTCGCCTCAGCGGCACATGGTGGAATAGTGATCTCTTCATGATTCGAACGATGAAACGCATCGGCATCTCGTGTCGCGCCTACGCTCTCCTCTGCGCTGTGCTGGTCGCGTCGGCCCAACACCTGACAGCGGCCTTCTCCCTCGAGCCCGATCGCGATGACGGCGTCTACGAGGCCGGTCAGACCGTGCGGTGGACGATCACTTGGGACGGTGAGGCCGTGCCGGCCGACGCGAGGTACCGCGTGTCGCGAGGTCAGCTCGTCGAATCCGCTGCCGGCTCGCTGGCGTTCACCGAGCGCATCGCCCGCGTCGAGTCGACCTTCACCGGACCGGGTTCGCTGTTGCTCGAGGTCACCTGGACGGGCGACGACGGCAAGGCCGACCGCGCCACCTCGGGCGTCGTCGCCGCACCCGGGAGAATCGCGCTCTCGGCCCCGCGGCCGGAGGATTTCTCCACGTTCTGGGCGGAGCGCCTGGCCGAGCTCCGCGCCGTGCCGGCCAACCCGCGGCTCACCGCGATCGACGCCGACGACGCCTCGCTTGCGTATTGGAAGGTCACCATGGACAACATCCGCGGCTCGACGCTCAACGCCCAGCTCGCACGTCCGACCGCCGGCTCGAAATTCCCCGCGCTCCTGATCGTGCAATGGGCCGGCGTCTACGGCCTGCAGAAGAGCTGGGTGACCGATCGCGCCCGCGAAGGCTGGCTCGTGCTCAACGTCATGCCGCACGAGCTGCCGATCGACGAGCCCGAGGCCTCCTACAAGGCGCAGGGCGACGGCCCGCTCAAGAACTACTGGGCGATCGGCAACGATTCGCGCGACACGAGCTACTACCTGCGCATGTACCTGTCGTGCGTGCGCGGCGCCGACTATCTCGCCGGCCGCGACGACTGGGACGGCCGCACGCTCGTGGTCATGGGCGGCAGCCAGGGCGGCATGCAGGCACTCGTCACCGCCGCACTGCACCCGCGCATCACGGCCGCGCTCGCCACCGTCCCGGCCGGGTGCGACATGCACGGCCCGGTCGTCGGTCGCAAGGGCGGCTGGCCGCAGTGGTGGGACTGGACAAACGGCAAGGCCGCCGGCGCGGTGCGCGAGGCGAGCCGGTATTTCGACGTGGCCAACTTCGCTCCCGACATCCGCTGCCCCGTGCTCGTGAGCGCGGGCCTGCGCGACGAGGTGTGCCCGCCCGAGGGCATCCTCGCCGCGTTCAACCAGATCACCGCACCCAAGGAACTCGTGCTCCTGCCGCGCGGCGGGCATGGCGATGAGAACAACTCCCATGCTCCCTACAACACCCGTTGCTACGAGGCCTGGCTGCCGGCGCTGCGCACGGGCCAGTCGGCGCCCGTCCCCGTCGACGCAGCCGCGCTCAAGCGCGCGGAGGGCAAGGCGGAGCGGCTGATCGGCGGATTGCGCATCGAGGATGCGACGAAGGCGGCGCAGGCCCGGGCCACGCTCGCCGACTGGCTCGTCACGCTCTGGGCGTGGCATGGGAGCCACGACGCCGAGCTTGGCGACCTCTGGAGACAGTGGAACGCCGCCCGCGCCGTCGTGCCGAAGGATGAGTTTCCCGCCGAGGTGATCGCCCAGCGCATCGACACCGTCTATGCGTCGCTCCAGCCGGCGTATCGAGCTTTCCTTGACAGACTGGCGACCACCCTGAGCGCCGAGCAGATCGATGCGCTGAAGGAGGCATGGAGCCGCAGCCCGGGTATGGCGCGCACCTACCACGCCTACCTCGAGATCGCACCCGACCTGACCGAGGAGCAGAAGAAGGTGATCCACGACCGCATGCTCCTCGCCCGAGAGGACGCCATGCTCACCGACGCCGACAAGGAGATCACGACGATCTACAAACGCCACAAGGTGAAGGTGGAGGCCTACATCGGCTCGCTCGAATGGGCGAAACTCCACCGCGCCTTCGCCAATCGCGCGAAACAGCCCGCTGCACCGGCCCCGACACCCGCTCCCTGATCTGCACGGGGGACCATCCGGTCGTCGGCCACAAAGGTCCGATCGTTCGCCGAATCCGGATGCCTCGGACTCGCGTGCGTGGGGCCTTCATCGTGCGCACAACGGCACTGTCGATCGCGAACGCCACGCGGCTCGGCTCGGCCGCGTCGGTGACGCGCGCGGCCGGTCGGGCCGGACTCGGGCTTGCGGGACTATTGGCCGGGCGTGACCTGCACGACGGTGGCCGGCAGGAGCCCGTGGGCGTGGCGATGTGTCTCCACCACCTCGTCCGCGGTGTCCGCCTCAGACAGGCAGAAGACGGAACCGTGCTCCGTATCCACCCAGTAGTTGATGAAGTTCACACCGTATTGGGACTCGACCTCCAGGTCCTTCAGGTGGGCGCCAGCGACGGCTGCAGGCTCGACGTTACCCGGGCCGAATTCGTGGATGTCGAGAAACAGGGGACGCCCGCCCAGGGCCTTCGACGCCGCCCCGGCTGAAACGGCAAGAATGCGCGCCGGGCTCAGCCCCTGGCCCTTGGCGTGTGCCGCCGTGATGCTCGCCGCATCCGCGGCCTCGACGAGGCTGTAGACGCGACCGTGCGCCGCATCGATCCAGTACTCGATGAAGCGAACGCCGAAGCGAGCGGCGACGGCGACGTCGCGCGAATGTGCCTTCGCTATCTCGGAGGCCGTGACGGCTCCCGGAGTGAATTCATGCACGTCGATAAACACGGTCTTTCCGGCCGCGTCGGCGGCCTGTTCGGCTCGCGATACCGGGCCAAGGACCGCAAGCAGCATGGTGAGGATACCGATCTTCTTCATGGTGGTTTTCGTTTGTTGGGATTGGGAACGTGGCGACCGCATCAAGCGCTGCCGGGGTCCGGCCGCACGATCACCGTGTCGGCGATTTCCGTGATAGAATCCGCCGGCATGCCCACGCGGCGGGCGTGCTCGCGCACGGCCTCGGGGTCTGTGCCCTGATAGATACAAACCGTGCCGATGCGCCCGCCTTCGTGTTTCGTCACATACGAGCGAATCCACCGGACCTTGTCCGGCATCTCCTCATTGCCGATCCGCGCTGACACGGCGGCCGCGGCTTCCAGTTCCTTTTCCGATCCCCAGCCATTGGCACGGGAGATCACATACGTCTTCATACCTGATGTCTTCATTGCGAATGCAGTTTGGTTTTTGGATCTGTGCCCGGCCCGGATGGGCGGGCGAACGTGTCCATCCTAGCCGCGCGGCGCGGAAATGTCCTTTTCGCGGCCTTACCGTTTTCTTAATCGTGCCGCCGCCCAGGGGAGTACCCGTCGCCGAGATCACCACCCATGATTTTCCATTTCGACGGGTTTGAACTGGACGAAGCCAGGCGCGAGTTGCGCCGGCGCGGACGTCCGATCGAGATGCAACCGCGTGTCTTCGACGTTCTCCTCTACCTTGTGCGCCATCGCGACCGCGTCGTCTCCAAGGACGAGTTGCTCTCCGCAATATGGCCGGAGGTCATCGTGACGGATTCGTCGATCATGCGCGCGGTGAGCGTGATTCGCTCGCTGCTGCGCGCCGAAACACGCTCCGACGCGATCCGGACCTTTTCCCGCCAAGGCTACCGGTTCGTCGCGTCGGTGGACGACGAACGACAGCACCGCGGTGAGGATCCGCTTTTGGCGCGGGCGCGAAGCGCCCATGCCGACGGCAAGTGGGCCAGCGCACTCGAATCGTACCAGAAAATCTCCCACACCACCGGCCTGGCGCCCTGCGACCTGGAACAGTGGGCCCAGGCTGCGCTCTGCCAGGGACGCCCCAAGGAGGCAATCTACCCGCTCGAACGTGCCGTCGCGGCCCATGTTCAAGATGCCGATCGTGTGGGCGCAGCCCGGGCCGCGCAGACCCTGGCCAACATCCATCTGGAAGATCGCGAGCTGCCTATCGCCAAGGGCTGGCTGCGACGCGCGGGAGTCTTTCTGGGCGACGAGCACCAGGAGGCTCGCGAGCACGGCATGCAACTCTGGCTCAACGCACGTGTTGCCCTGATGGAGGGCGACCTGACAGCCTGCCTCGACCTGGCCAAGGCCGCGGAGGGCGTCGCTCGGCGTCTTGAGGATCCGGATATCGAGGCCCTCAGCCTCGTCTACCGCGCGCACATCGAACTGGCGACCGGCGACATTCGCGCCGGCCTCGTGCATCTGGACGAATCGGGCGCCGCCGTCCTGGCCGGCGCCGTCAGCCCATGGGTGTGCGGATACATCTTCTGCAGTGTCATTTGGGCGTATCTTGACCGCGGAGACACTCACCGAGCCGGGCAGTGGACCGACCAATTCTTCCGCTGGGAAAACCGTCATGCGAGCTACGGATACTCCGGGCTCTGCCGGCTCCATCGCGGCGAGATTCTCTGCGTCCAAGGAAAGCTGACCGGGGCCGAATCAGAGATCTCGAAGGCCCGCGAACTCCTTTCCGAGAACGCGCGTTACGCCGAAGGCGACGCCTTCCGTGTGCTGGGAGAGATCCGGCTGCTGCGCGGCGACTGCGACGGCGCTCAGGACGCCTTCCGCAAGGCGCACGAACTCGGCTGGCATCCACTCCCCGGGTGGGCACTCGTGCAGGCGGCAAATCGCCGGTTCGCCGCGGCCATTCGCTCACTGCAGCGGGGCCTGCAGGCGCCCGGCTGGGCGGACGGCCAGCGCCGCGCGATCCTTCTCGCCCATCTCGGATGCATCGCCGCGCAAGCCGGTGATCTGCCGCTCGCCCGATCCGCCCTCGACGAACTCATCGAGCGATCCGATCTGCGCAATACCGCCGGCAGCGAAGCTCTCTACCATCAGGCACGTGCGGGATTGGCCTTCGCCGAGCATCGACTCGACGACGCCATCGAGGCCCAGCGGCAGGCGCTTTCCGTCTGGCTCGATGCGGGCTCGCGTATCAACGCCGCGCACGCCCGCCTGCGACTGGCCGAATTCCTTTCCAAAGCGGGTGACCTGCACGAAGCCGAGCTGGAGATCGATTCGGCGGAGAAGGCATTCGCAGCGATGAACGCCGACCCGATGGTCCGCCGCTGCCGCGCGGCGCGAAAAGCGCTCGTCACCCGGCGCGACCCCGTGGCCATCGTCGCGGCACGAGGTGGCACCGTGCGTTCTCAACGGCCGCCGAGGCCGGAGTGATCACCTGAAACGAGGCCGTGCTCAACAGGTTCGACCCTTTCCCGCGCGGCGCCGACTATCGCGCCCTGACGCGCCGCGCACGGACACCACCCCGCCACCCGTGAAGAAAGTCTGATCCTTCGGACAACTCGCCGGCCGGGGTCGACACGCCGCGTCACCACGCCAGATCCTGCACCCGGCTCACCCGTTCGCATGATGAACACATCCCGATTCGTCCTCCGCCGTACGTGCCCGGCCCTCCTCGTCGCCGCACTCCTCGCTGGGCTGGTCCCGTTTTCCGCCCACGCCCAGCGCGCCGAGGACAAGCCGTCGCCGCCCGAGGCGCCGGTTCGCGTCGAGCTCAAGTTCGACTTCGGCCGCGGCCCCGCGCGCCCGGGTTTCACGCGTGTTCCCGCCGGCACGCTCTATGCCGACGAGCTCGGCTACGGCTTCGACTTCGGGTCCAAGTCCGTCGACCTCGAGCGCGCAGTCACCACGAACGGCTCGTTGTTCTTCTTCTCGGCCAAGGTGCCCGAGGGCAACTACCGCATCACCGCCACGCTCGGCGACTCGAAGGGTGAGTCGCGCGTCACCATCCGCACCGAGGCCGCGCGCCTCATGATCGCCGATCTCGCGACCAAACCCGGGCAGACCGTCACGCGCACCTTCACCGCCAACGTCCGCCGGCCGCAGCTGCCAGCCCCGCCGCCGAACGCGCCGGGCGCCTCGATCGTGCACATGTTCCTCGCCGGCGAGGCGGAGTCGCGCACGTGGGACGACCGGCTCACGATCGAGTTCAACGGCGCGCGCCCGTGTCTCCAGAGTCTGGAGATCGTCAAGGACGACACCGCGCCCACGCTCTTCGTCGCCGGCGACTCGACCGTCGGTGACCCGCACCGCGGCGGCCCGGGCGGCAACTGGCCCACGCAGCTCTGCCAGTTCCTCAAGCCCACGATCGCGCTGTGCAACGCGGCCGAGGGCGGCGAGACGAGCAAGAGCTTCATCACCGGCGCTCGCTTCGACAAGGTGCTCAGCCAGATGAAACCGGGGGACTTCCTCCTCGTGCAGTTCGGCCACAACGACTCCAAGCCGCAGTGGCCGCAGAGCTACACGGAACCCGCCACGACCTTCAAGGCCTACCTCGGCGTCTACCTCGCCGAGACGCGCCGCCGCGGCGCCACGCTCGTACTCGTCACGCCGATGGAGCGCCGCGCCAACGGCGATACCGTCGGCGCCTGGGCGCGCGCGATGCGCGAGTTCGCCGCGGAGAACAAAGTGCCGCTGGTCGACCAATGGACCGCGAGCAAGCAACTCTGGACCGCCATGGCCGGCGACGTCGGCGAAGCGTTCACCGACCAGACGCACCTCAGCGGCTACGGCGGCTACCTCCTCGCCCGACTGATGGCCGCAAACATCCGGAAAAACGTCCCGGCGCTCGCCTCCTTCATCGTCGACGACTTCGTCGAGATGCCCCCCGCCCGCCCGGCCGAGCCGCCCGCGTATCTCAAGCAATCTTCCGGCCCGAAGCCGACCACGCCGGTGCCGTAGCCTGTGCGCAATTGAGAACGCGCCCGTCGGCCCAGAGGCCTCGCCGCGTTCCTCGCGGATTTCGGCCGCATACGGAGAACTCCCAACGCGGATGCCTCCGCCACACATCTCTGCCTCAGCACCGGAGTGCTCGCAGACTACGGCGTGCCTTCAATCCTCGCTCCTCGAAGCGAGGGCGGTGCTCCCGCACGGCCGCGAGTGCGCACGGACGGGCGTGGGCCGCTCCACGACCGCGGCCGGGCGGGAGCCCGGCCCTCCATGCCTGACCAAATGCCGAGGCCGATCCTGGGTGCTGAAAACACACCCTAGAACCGCACCGTGTATCCAGCGTCCAGCGACCGGGCACCGCCGAGGCGGCCGGCCGCGGCGAAGAGGTCCTCATCGAGCGCGTTGCGCAGGGAGACCGAAAGCGCGTGCCGGGTCTTGCGCACCTGCCAGGCATAACCCGCGCTCAGGCCGAGCACATGGTAGTCGTCGTAGGCCACGCGGGCGCGCCCGCTGGCGGGATAGACGGCGACATGGTCGCCCACCCACGCCCAGGACACGCCGCAGTCCGCGCCCTTGAGCGCCCCGGCCTCGAACGCGTACCGCGCGTTGGCCGTCGCCGTGAACTCCGGCGTGCGCGGCAGCTGCCGGCCCACTTCTTCCGGAAGATCCGGTGAACTCGTCGTGATCGCCTCGAGCCATGCGACCTTGCCCGAGAGCGTGAGCGAGCGCGGGAATTTGCGGCGCGCACCGAGTTCCACGCCCGTGAACTGCTCCTCGCCGGAGGAGACGTATTGCGGCTGGAGTTTCAGCGGGTCGGCCACGGGATCGTTGTAGAGCGGATTGGTGCGCGTGATGCCCTGGTTGAGGAGCCGGTAAGCGCTGGCCGTGGCCGTGGTCTTCCCATCCTCGGAGGCGTAGCGCAGTCCCGTCTCGGTGCCGGCCGTGCTCTCGTCGCCGATGATGCGACTGGTGCGCGCGTCGACGCGGCGCGCGGGCTGGAAGGCGGTGCTGTTGTTGAGGAAGACGGCGAGACGGTTCGGCCACGCGTGCCAGACGAGGCCGGCATGGTAGGTCGCACGCTCCACGTCGGAGGTGGCATGCGGCACCGGTGCGGCGGGGCGCAGATCGTCGATCGACGACCACACCCAGTCCTGCCGCAGGCCGAAGGTGCCGTAGATGCGGTCGTCGGCCAGCGCGACACGCTCGGAGCCGAAGACGCCGGCGAACTCCGCCTGTTCGTCGCGCAGACCGAGTATGCGCGAGTAGACATCCTCTGAATACGGCACGATCGACCAGTCCGGGGCGTCCGGGTCGAGAAAACGCACCGCGGCCGGCAGCTGGTCGCGCGTCGCGCGCGGCAGGGCGCGCTGCTCGCGGTCGGTGTCCTGGTGACTCCAGGCCGCACCGACGACCCACCGGTGATTGATGCCGGCGGGCGTGCCCGTGCCGTCGAGCTCGACGTGCAGGCCCGCGGCGGCTTCCTCGCGGCCGTTGTACTGGGGCTCGCGCACGCCGTCGAAGATGCCCGTATCGAGCAGATACGCACCGGTGATGAACGTGAGCTCGTCCTGCGCGCGCCGCCACACCTCGGCCCCCGCTCGCAGCGTGAGGTCGTCGCTGCGTTTCTGCTCCATGAAGAGGCTCACGATCCCGCTGTCGCGCCGGCTCCGGGCATTCGGGCCATTGGTGTTGAAATCCTCGAGCGCCAGGTGCGGCGCGCCGCGTGGAGCCGTGCGCGTGGCGCGCTCGAGCACGATGCCGCCGGCGGGGTCGGCGTCGACCCGAACGGTCTCGATCTCGAGCATCCAGACGGTGGCCTTATCCGGCGCGTACCGAAACACGAGACCACCCGTGAGCACATCCTGCCCGGCAAAATCCTGCGGGCCCTCGCGCCAGCGCGCCTCGCCGTAGAGCCGGTAGTGGAGCTTCGGTTTCCGCTTGGTCCTCGGGTCGCCTCCGAGCGGCGCGTTGCGTTCGCCGAGCGCGCGCACCTCACCCATCGCGTCGGCGCCGAGGCTCAGGCGAGTCGTCGGCTTGGGTGTGGGGCGCGTGGAGATGTGGTTGACGATGCCGCCGGGTGCGGTGCGTCCGAAGTAGGTCGCGAGGAATCCCGAGAGCAGATCGCGTCGGCCGCCAAGGATGATCTCGGGAAAGCCCGCCTGGCTCAGGCCGTTGCGCAGCCGCGGCGTGGTGAACCCGCGCGGTGCGCCCGAGCCCGAAGTCGAGGCGAACTCGCCCGGATTGAAATCCTGCAGCGCGGCCAGTTGCTCGTTGAGTGCGAGACCGTCGCGGCGATCGTCCGCCTCGTCCTCGATGACGACACCGAAGAGTCGGCTGCGCCGAAACGGGAACATGCTCGGCGCCTCCTCCGGCCAGGCCTCCTGCTCCTCGGTCGAGTCGGCAATCTGCAACTCCGGCATCTCCACCGCAAGGTTTTCACCCGATATGCCGCCGGCAGTGCCCTGGGCCCGCGTGACGGCGCCGGCCCCGAGCGCGACGAGCGCAGCCGCGACGGCCCGGAGGGCGCGGATGACGCCCGGGCGCCTGGCACGGATGGTCGATCGGATCATGGTGTCGCGAATGGAGACGGCGAAGGCCTCATCCCGGTAACGGCCAGCCGCGCGACCCGCTTGAACGATGGCCGACGCCGCGTCCCGGGCCTTCGCCGGGGCACCTCAAACGCCCGGCCCCGCCCGGTCACAGCCGCTTCCCATACGCCCTCCAGTCGGGATGGGTTTCCAGGCAGGCAAACCCGAGCCGCTCGTAGAATGCGATGGCGCCCGGATTGGCCGTGCTCACGCCGAGGTGCACACCGGGCACACCACGGACTCGCAACGCGCCAAGGAAGGCATCCATCAACCGCCGGCCGACTCCGCGGCCCTGCAGGACGGGGAGCAGGTCGATGTGCAGATGCGCCGGATACGCGCCGGCGTACGCCGGCG
>JACSRI010000181.1 GCA_014879845.1 Opitutaceae bacterium | reverse complement strand
CGCCGCGGGCGGGCGCAGCGGGACGGGGGTCGCGGTCGACGGGGCCGGCGCAGAACCGGGCGTGGAGATGCCGCGTGGCGGCGTCGTGGATACGGGCGAGACCGGACGCGGCGGCACGGCCGGTGCGGGGCGGCCGGGCGGCGGCAACGGGACATTGCGCGACGCCGGCGGCGCGGGCGGCGGCGGCGCGATCACGGCGGCGGCGAGGGCGGCGACCTTGGCCGCCTCCTTCTCGCGATGCTCCTGGTCGATCTGTTCCTTCGACTTCACAAACACCCCGGGCGGGATGGCCGGCGAAACCGGATGCGCCTCGGTGAACTCGTCGGTCGCAGGAGCGACCTCCGTGCCAGCTGCGGGCGTCTCTCCGGCCGGCGTCTCTCCGGCCGGCGTCTCGGCGTGGGTGTCCTCGGCGGAAGACTTGCTGCCAAACTCCTGCACCAGCGACTCGGCGGAGATGTTGTCGATCGTGCTCGATGGACTGGTGACCTGATAACCGCGCTGCTGCAGCAACGTCAGCAGGTCCTTGTTGTCCATGCCGATCTTCTTCGAGAGCTGGTGAATGCGAATACTCATTTAGTGGTGCTGTCGGGTCGAACGAGAGCTGAAGCGAACGAGGGAAACGGATGAAGCGGCCGGATCAGCCCTGGCCGTGTGTGCTGAGGAAAGCCTGGACCTTGTCCATGACCTCCTGGGCCTCCTCGGGCGAAAACCCGCCGTCGGTGAGGTCGGAGACACTGGCCTCGGCGAAGGCGTCGGCCGAGATGAGCCCCAGCGGCACGAGGCGGCGGGCGGTCTCCTCGGAGATGCCGGGGATCTGGGTGAGCGAAGCGGCAGCGCCGGCCTTCTTCGTGTCGATGTCGGCGACGGCGGCGCGCTCCTTGACGATATCGATCTTCCAGCCGAGCAGGCGGGAGGTGAGGCGCGCGTTCTGGCCGCGGCGGCCGATGACGATGGCGAGATCGGCTTCGCTGACTTCGACCTCGAGGCGGTGGTTGCGATCGTCGAGGTGGATGGCGCGCGGCTGGACCGGCTTGAGACACTCCATGAGCATCTCGCGCGGGTCGGCGCGGAATTCCATGATGTCGATCTTCTCGCCGCCGAGCTCGCGCACGATGCTCTTCACGCGGGCGCCGCGGGCGCCGACACACGCGCCGACAGGATCGACCTTCTTGTCGACGCTGCTCACGGCGATCTTGGTGCGATAGCCGGGTTCGCGCGCGAAGGCCTCGATCTTGACCGTGCCGTCATTGATCTCGGTGACCTCCAGCTCGAAGAGCCGGCGCACGAAACGCGGGCTCGAGCGGCTGAGGATCAGCTCCGGGCCGCGGCTCGACGACTCGATCGCCAGCAGGAGACAACGGATACGCTCGCCGGGCGAGTATTCCTCGCCGGGCACCTGCTCGCGCGCAGGCAGCATGGCCTCGGCCTTGCCCAGGTCGATGATCAGGTCGCCGCGCTCGCGCCGCCGCACCGTGCCGGAGACGATGTCGCCGACGGTGTCCTTGTACTCGTCGTAGATGCGATCCTTCTCGAACTGGCGGACGCGCTGCCGGATGGCTTGGAGGACCACCTGGGCCACGATGCGCCCCAGAAGCGCGGGATCGATCTCGCGCTCGACGATGTCGCCCATGACGGCGCCGGGCTTGAGGGCCCCGGCCTTTTCAAGATGGATCTCTTTCTTCGGATCGCTGACCGAGTCGACGACCTTGTAGAGTTGCCACGCCTTGAGGGCACCGTTCTTCGGGTTGATCTCGATCTTGAGCTCCTGGCCGGCGTTGGGGCCTTTCACCGCGGCGTTCTTGATGGCCGTGACGATCGTGGAGATCATGTCATCGCGACTGATCCCCTTCTCCTTCTCCATGTACTCAAGAACGGAAAGGATTTCGTTGCTCATAGTGGCGTGTTAAGTGGAAAAAAAAAGCGGGCCAAAGACCCACTTAATGGACCGGCATTAAAAGGGTTACACTAAATTTTCCGGGGATGGCGCTGTCAAGCCCGGTGCCCTCGGGCCCGAAATTCGCTGCCGACCGCAGGCCCATTCCGGCCCTTAAGGCGAGAGAACGCTCGCCGGCGTGTCACCCAAACCCCGGTCGAACCACCGCACCACATCCTCGGTCAGGCCGTCCAGCCGCATCGGGAGGGAAAAGTGATCGTCGGCCGACATCACGATGAGCCTCGCGCCCTTGGGCGCGATCTCGCAGAGCCGGCGGCTGTGCTCCGGCGGGATGACGGTGTCGGCCTCGCCATGGATGAACAAGACCGGCACGGTCAGTCGCTTCATCGCCCCGATCACGTCCGCCTGTTCCCATCGAAACCCGGCCAGGCGGGCAGCCTTGCTCGCTGCCCCGGCGAGGGCCTGGTCGCTCAGCTTCCGATTGATTTCCGGACTCAGCATGGCCCGGGCATAGTGGCGGATCGCCTCGCGAGGGTCGCTGAACGGCTCGAGCGCCACGACCGCACCGACGCGGGGATCGCGCGAGGCCCACAGAAGCCCGACCGACGCGCCATAGGAGATCCCCAGGACCCCCACCCGATCGCCCGCCATTCCGAGCCGCTGCAACTCGTCCAACACCGCCGCCAGGTCGCCCGTCTCCAGCGCGCCGTAGGTCACCCACGCCCCGGTCGAAGTCCCATGGCCACGCAGGTCGACCGGCACGGTGCGATAGCCGGCTTGGGCGAGATGGATCGCCCAGTGCAACACCGACTCGCGCGACATCCAGATCCCGTGAAGCAGGACGATCGTGCCCTTCGGCTCGAGCCGCGGCGCATTGGCCGCGAGCGGCTGCCACCAGGTCCGAACCGAATAGCGCGGTTGTTTCGGATCCACGGTCTGCTCGATGAACTCGTACTGGTGTTGGTAGTCGCCCGGTTCGATCACGCCGCAGGCGATCTCCACCGGCGGGGATCCCGCGACAGGCACGCGCAAGGTCCGCCCATAGAGTTGCGCGAGCGCGACGCGCGCCTCGGGATTGGCATCGGCCAACGCTGGACGCTGCGCGCCAGCGGCGTTGGGCGCAGTGACGATCCGGGGCGCGAGCATCGCGCTCGCACACCCCCCGGCGACCAGCATCGCCGCAGCAAGCAGCACCGCGACACCGACCCGAGCCGTCCGCGTCTTCGGCACGCTCATGCGCGCAGACCCCAGAGCGCCTCGAACCTGTGGCCCATCAGCGCCGGATGGAGCAGGTGCTTGAGCTGCGACCGGGCCGGCGCCATCGGGTTCGGCTCCCGCTGCACCAGATTCTCGATCGCCGCAGCCGCGTGTTTCACAAAAAACGCCTCCTGGCTCTCGCGCCGCACGGTCTGAAACCCCGCCCTCCGCAGCGCCTCCTCAAGCCAGTCCCAGCAGACGTGGCAGGTGAGATCCTGGTTCCCCGGCAACGCGAGCAGGTCGCCGGACTGCCGATGCGCGAGATAGGCACGGCCGGTGCCCTGCGGATACTCCTCGGCGATCTGCTGCCAGGTGCGCCCGTAGTCGAAGGCCAGGAACAACCCCCGCCATCCCGGCGCCGCGATTTTCTCCAGCAACCGCACCGCGCGCCAAGGCAGGTCCAGCGTGTACCCATCCTCCGACGACACGGGCAGGCGCCCGGCCACCGGCGCGAGCTCGCCCGAGAGCGCCGGCAACTCCGTCCACGCGAGCGGACCGGAGCGCCACGCGACGCCCATCTCGCGCCACGCGCCCGCGCGCCAGATCAGGCGATGGAACGGCTGGGCATCAAAGAGCTCGTTGGAGAACACGACCGCGCGCGCAGGGATGCCGCCGGCCTCGCCCAACCGCACGCAAGCAGCGCCCGCGAAGGGATGCGCCACGCCATCGAGCAACGCACGCTCCGGCTCGGCCCCGATCTCGACCCACGCGTGCGACTTCGCCGCCTCCGCGCCACCGACCAGGCGTTCGGCGGCCGCAACGACGAGCGGCGCGAAGACGCCGGCAAATGTCGTCGCCGTGTAGAAATCCGTGCTCCCGCCCTTGCCCACGCGCGCGCGTCGCGCCGCGTAGTAACCGACTTCGGCATCGAAAAGCGCCACATCCATGTATTCGGCAAACGACACGGGGCCGTCGCCGCCCGTACGCGCGCGCAGGCGGTCGACCAACCGCGCCTCCGCGCCCCTCGATGCCTCCGGCGAAGGATCCATTTGCAAGGCCTGCGATTCCGCCAAAGCTGGCGGGATGTTCAAACGCGTTCTGCTCACCGTCGCCGCCGCCGTGCCCGCCGGCCTGGCCCTCGCCCTCGGTCTGCAGATGCTCACCGGCCGCGGCCCCATCTTCGGGGGCGAGGCCGCGCGCCAGGCCGCCCAGGTCGAGGAGGTGCTGCGCCTGGTGAACAAATACTACGTACGCGAGGCCGAGGTCGACTACCCCAAGATCACCGAGTCGGCCCTCGACGGCATGCTGCACTCGCTCGACCCGCACTCCGACTTCATGTCGCGCCGCGAGTATGGAGACTTCAAGGACGACACGCGCGGCGAGTTTGGCGGCATCGGCGTGCATATCGAGATGCGCGACAAGCGCCTCACCGTCGTCGCGCCGATCGCCGGCACGCCCGGCGAGCGCGCCGGCCTGCTGCGCGGCGACCAGTTCGTGAAGGTCGACGGCCAGGAGATGGAGGGCCTGTCCCTCGACCGCTGCCTCGACCTGCTGCGCGGCGCGCCCGGCACGACGGTGGTCGTGTCGGTCCACCGCCCCCGCACGAAGGAGACGCTCGAGCGCACGATCGTGCGCGAGGTGATCAAGGTGCAGAGCGTGCGCGAGGCCCACATGGTCGCGCCGGATATCGGCACGGTGCGCATCCTCCAGTTCGGCGAGAAGACGGCGGACGAGTTTCAGGCGGCGCTTGCGGCGCTCGAGGGCCAGGGCATGCGCGCCCTCATCCTCGACCTGCGCGACAATCCCGGCGGCCTGCTCGATGCGGCCGTGAAGGTCGTGCAGCCCTTTTTTGAAAAGGGCGAGCTGATCGTCTACACGCAGGGCCGCACGCCCGACACGCGGGATGAGATGCGCGCCGAATCGACGGCGCCGCGCCGCGCCTACCCGGTCGCCGTGTTGATCAACGGCGGCAGCGCGAGCGCCGCCGAGATCGTCGCCGGCGCGCTGCGCGACACGCGCCGCGGCATCCTCGTCGGCGAGAAATCCTTCGGCAAGGGCTCCGTGCAGACGGTGATGTCGCTGCGCAGCGGCGGCGCGCTGCGCCTGACCACCGCACTCTACTATGTGCCCTCCGGCGAGGCGATCAATGGCCACGGCCTCGAGCCCCAGGTCAAGGTGCCGCTCACGGCCGACGAGGACCACAAGCTCGCCATCCAGCGCAACCGGCTGCCCGTGATGACGCCCGAGGAGTTTCGCCTGCAGTTCGAGTTCGACCCGATCGAAGACCGCCAGATGACCGCCGCGATCGAGGCCCTGCGCGGGATGATGGCGTTCGATGTCCGCGAGGGCATGAAGACGGCGCCATGATCCTCGCGATTGAAAGTTCCTGCGACGAGAGCGCCGTCGCGCTCTTCGACCCCGCGCGCGGTCTCACCGGCGAGTGGGTGAGCAGCCAGATCGACCTGCACGGGCGCTACGGTGGCGTCGTGCCCGAACTCGCCGTGCGCGAGCACCTCGCCGCCCTACCGCTGCTCATCGGCGAGGCGACGCGCCACGCCGACTGGCCCACCGTGGCCTCGATCGCCGTGACCACCGGCCCGGGCCTGGCCGGCTGCCTCGCGCTCGGCATCGCCTCGGCCAAGTCCCTCGCCCTCGCGCGCGAGTTGCCTCTGACCGGCGTCAACCACCTGCGCGCGCACGCGTGGTCGGCCTTCATCCCCGTGCACGCGGAAAAGCCCGACACCTTCCGCGAGCGTCTCGCCGACCATCTGCCGCACGTCGGCCTGCTCGTCTCCGGGGGCAACACCGCACTCTTTGTCATCCACGAGGACCGGCGCCTCGAGATGCTCGGCGCGACCATCGACGACGCCGCCGGCGAGGCGCTCGACAAAGGCGCCAAGCTCCTGGGCCTGGGCTACCCCGGCGGCCCGCAGGTCGAGCGGCACGCCGCCGACGGCGACCCGCGCGCCTTCGATTTCCCGCGCGCGCTGCCCGAGCGCGGCAACCTCGACTTCAGCTTCTCAGGCCTGAAGACCAGCCTGCGCTACCGCCTCGCCGACCTCGGTCCCGAGGAAACCCGGCGTCGCTTCGCCGACCTGTGCGCGAGCTACCAGGCCGCCGTCATCGACGTGCTCGTGCGCAAGGCCGAGTTCGCCATCGACCGCGTGGGCGCACGCAGCCTCGGCCTCTCCGGCGGCGTGGCCAATAACAAGGCGCTGCGCGTGCGTCTCGCCGCGCTCGCCGCCGAGGAGGACATTCCTTTCCTGCCCGCCCTGCCGCGGCACACCGGCGACAACGCCGGCATGATCGCCTTCGCCGCGTGGGCCGAACCCCGGCCACCCGGCGACGACTCGCTCGCCTGGCGCATCGAGCCGGCGCTCGCGCTCGATGCGCACCCGGCGACGGGCAGCATCGCGAGGTCATCAGAAAGCGGGTAATGAACGCGCTCGGCCTCCGGCCGAGCCGCGGCACTTCAGGACGGCTCACCCCGCCCGGGGACGAGGTGCGGGTCCCGGGTTTTTCATCCAGCCGCTAAGCCGAACCCGCCGCGCTCGCTCCACGCTCGAGCATGGAACTCAGGATGCGCGACGCGTCGAAGTGCTCCTCGACCCAGGACCGCGCCCGATGGCAGTGGAACGCATAGCGCTGGTTCACCTCGCGCAAAGCCGCGACCGCCTCGTCGCAGTCGCCAAAGGTCAACACACCCTCGCCCAGCGGAAAGAGGCCGGCCAGGCCCGTGTCCTGCACGACGACCGGGCGACCCATCGCGAGGTAAGCACACGACCGCTCGCTGAACCAACCGCTGCGCGCGACGACGTACCCTTGCTTGGCCACCGACCACTCCGCTTTCGACCCGCGCAGGAACGCCTCGTAGGTCGGCACGTCGCGGGTCGCCGCGGCGGCGTCGGTGAGCCGCCATCCGCGCGCCAGCAAACTCTCGCGCTGTTCTGCGACTCCCGCCGCTGCGAGCAGCAGGGGCGCGCCGGACCGGCCCGGGAGTTCGAGGAATTCCGGGAAGGTCTCCGACTTCTGGCCGTAGGTGACTCCGGCCCACTCGCGCGCCGCGTAGCTGCGCCACTGCATCACCGTGGAGAAGGCGCCGTCGGGCCGCGGCGGAGACACTGCGAGCGCCTCGACGACCACGGGCTGCCGGATCGGTTTCCAGGGAAACCCGTCGTCCGGCATGAGGCAGCCCGACCGACCGAAGTTCTCGCCGTAGGTGAAGAAGGCGTTGTGCCGACGCGTGCGCTCGCGCGCCCAGGCGTCGGTGAGGTTGCGCACCTGGGTGAAGACCGGGTCGCCGTCGACGAGGATGCGCACCGGCGCCACCTGCGTCCACTCCCGCAGCGGATTCACGCCGCAGAGATTGACCACGACATCGGCCGCCCGGCACGTATCCGCCATCTGGGCACCGTGCGGGCCCAGCCACCGCCCCGTGTGCTGGTCCCAATAGGCCCAGCGGTCGCGAAGTCCGATCCGCTCGAGCTCGCGCGCGGCGAAGCGCAGACCGAAGGACGGATCACCGTCCGTGACCTGCCGCTCCGGATCGTAGCAGCATGGGTAGTCGTCGCTGTCCTCGACGAACCACACGTCATGGCCGAGGCGCGCCAACCCTTGCACATACTGCAGGTGGTGCCAGGCCATGCCTCCGAGTGGGCCGCGCACGACGTAGCCGAGGACGATGATGCGAAGACGTTCCGCCATGGGATCCGAAGGCGGAAGCCTACTTCGCCGCGTCCGGCGGAGGCACGCTCCATCGTGCACGCGCCTGCTCCATGCCCCAGGCCAGCACCTCCTCGAGCAGACACGGATGCACCCGCGCGAGCAGGCGCGGCGCTGGATGCAGCCGGTGCGCCTCGGCCAGGCGCGGCGTCGCGGCAAGATGGCGACGTTCGACGAAGAGCAGGAGATTCTGCTGATACCACCAGTCGACATCGGTCCGGCCCCAGATCACGGGCCGGAGGCAATCGACGACCTCGTACCCGCGCGCACGAAAAAGCTCCGCCCAGTAGTCCGGCCATCGGCAGTTCACGTGGTGTTCCCCACCCTGGCCGGGCACGGCCGCCGAAAAGGCGACGACCGGGGCATGGCGGATGAGCGAATCGACCAGGACGGGCGCGGCCCCCTCGTCGAGGTGCTCCGCCACCTCGAGCGAGAGCGCGAGGTCAAACCGGCGACCGAGATCGAGGGGACGAGTCAGGTCGGCCGCGACGAAGTGCACTGACGGGATCTCAAGCAATTCGCGCTGCACGTACTCACCGTCCACGCCACACACCTCCGCCACACCCCGGGCACGGAACGCGGCCAGCCACGTGCCCAGGCCGCACCCGAGGTCGAGCACGCAGGCCGGACGAACCAAGTCGACAAGATGCGGGACCACGACATCCGCGCTGCTCCGGGCTGATGCCTGGTGCTTGAGGAAGAACGCCGTGTCGTAGACCGAGGACATGGAGATGAGCACGGATGGCGCGTGAAACTCGCGGCCGCCTTGCGGTCGCCATTCTGACCCTGCGACAGCAGCGAACCAAGATCGGTTTCCGTAAAATCCAGGTGACGCGCCGCCGCGCCGGCGGGTCGGCCCGCCAGCCGCGCGGTCAACGCGCCGTGCCCACGACACGCGCGGGATTGCCCGCGATGATCGACCACGGTGGCGCGGCGAAGTTGACGACGGCGCCGGCGCCGACCACGCAGCCCTCGCCCAAATGCGTGCCAGAAAGAAGCACCGCGCCCATGCCGACCCAGCAGTTCTCGCCGAGCACGATCGCGCTCTCGCTCGCCGGCACGCGCGGCGCGGCCGGCGCAGGTTCGGGCGCGGGCGGAATGGCGAACGGCGAGTCCGCGATCACCACCTCGTGCGCAAGGAAGGTGAAGTCGCCGATCTTCACGCGCGCGTCGGTGCGCATGATCACGCCCACGAGCGTGCAGAAGTCGCCGATCTCGACCTCGGCATGGGGGCCGAGATCGAAGAACGTGCCGTTGTAGACGCCCGTGTCGTGCCCGACGCGCACGGCCGAGGGCAGCCGCGCCGTGTTGTGCACAAACGCAAACGAACTGTAGATCCACGAGCGCTCCGCCACCTCGACGTTGTCAGGCAACGGCCGGGGAAACCAGTCGTGGTCGAGATGGCGCGCGGCGGTCACGTCAGAAGAAAAGGGAACCACGAATGAACACGAACGGACACCAATCCCGACGCCACCATGGGAACCGATTGTCGGAGCCGAATGAAACGTTCCGATCTCTGTCTTCTCACGGTCTCGATCAGCTGTTCAGGCTTCCTGCCTGATTTCGTGTCCATTCGTGGTTCAACACCGCCAGGTTCAATCCACGTCGACGGCGCGGCCGGCCTCGCGCTTTTCGTAGCTGCGGAAGGCGAACATCGTCTCGCTGTCGAGGACGCCCTCGACCTTGAGCAGCGCGTCGGTGATGACATACTCGATCATGTCAACGGTCTCGCACTTGATGATCACCATCAGGTCGTGCCGGCCGGAGATCGAGTAAACCTCGCTCACGGACGGGATCTCGAGGATGCGCTCAGCGGTGTCGGTGACTTTGCGGCGGTCGGTTTTGAGGAGGACGATTGCGGTGGCCATGGAGATGCGCTCCCAGTCGCGGGTTTAGTGGACGAGTCAGATGCCAAGTTCGGCGGTGGCGGCGGGTTTGGCGGGATTGCCCGCGACGACGCCGCCGTCCGGTACGTCGCGCACCACGACGGCGCCCGCGCCGATGCGCGCGTTCTTCCCGATGGTGACGCCCTTGAGGATGATCGCGCCGATGCCGATCCACGCGCCGTCGCCGATCACGACCGGTCGGGTCTTGATCGGCGGGCGCTCGCCGCGGTCGCCGAAAGGCGCGTTGGCGATGGCGTCGAGCTTGCGCGCCTCGGGATCGAGCGGATGAAAGTCCGAGTCCGCGATCGTGACATGATAGGACACGACCACGCCGCGGCCGAGTGTGATGCGCTCGGCGCACATGAACGTCGCGCCCACGAGCACGCAGTCGTCGCCCACCTCCAGCGCGCCAGCCGGGTCGATATTGAACACCGTCCAGGTGTGCACGCGCACCCGCGCGCCGAGGACGAGCCCCGGGTTCTGCATGCTGCGGAAACGATCGAAGCTCTCCTTGCGCTCGATCCAGCAACCCGGACCGACGCGCACGTTGGCGGGCAGCTTCGAGGTGTCCCAGTCGCCGGTGATTTGTCCGAGTTGTTCAGGAGTCATTGCGGTGGAGGGTCGCGCTCACGCGCGACCGAGTGCATGCCGACGCTCCCGACACTCGCGGCCGGGCGGGAGCCCGGCCCTCCATGGATACGATCATCAGGCGGTTCATCGCGGGAGCGGCACGTCGGCCTTCTCCAGCATGTCACCCAGAACGACCGCGTGGTCGAAGTATTTCTTCGCCACCTCGCGCGCCGCGCGTGCATGCCGCGGGTAATCGCGTTCGACCTCCCCGAGCGCGGCCACGGCCTCGGCCTCGTCGCGGAAGGCCAGCAGGCCCTCGCCTGCCGGGATGAAGTCCGTCCAGCCCGTGTCCTGCACGACCGTCGGCCGGCCGGCCGCGAGGTAACAGGTGCTGCGGCAGCTGAACCAGCCGCTCCGCGTGTCGACGTAGGCGTTTTTTGCCACGCTGATCTCACCGCGCGAGCTGGTGATGAAATCGCGGTAGCGCGCGACCGTGGCCGAGTCGGCGTGCGCGTCGCGGATGTGCCAGCCGTGCGCGCGCCAGGCGTCGCGCGGGGCGTTGTGGCTCGCGATGGAGATGGCGAGCCGGGCTGACGGCACGCGCGTCGGCACGCGCTCGATCTTGGGAAACTCCAGTTCCTTGGCGCCGTAGGTGCGACCGTTGCCCTCGATGCCCTTGGCGTAGGTGTTCCACGACAGGATCGTCGTCCACTCGGTGCCGGCTCCGGACGCCGCCGGCGTTTCCCAACAATCGCGCACGACGGGCGGCACTGTCGGAAACCAGCGGATACCGAAGTCCGGAAGCGCGCAACCCGGCCGCCCGAGGCGCTGCGCGTAAGTGAAGAAGACGTCGTGCGCGCGCCAGCCATGCGTGCCCTGCCACCCGGGCGAGGCGTCCCACTTCGGGTAGTTGCGGAAATGGTTCCAGCCCGGGTCGGTGTCGATGATCAGCTTCTTGCGGCACGCGACATACTCGTCGCGCATGAGCGCGGAGCCGGAGACGTTGAGAAACAGCGCGGCCTCGCGCAGCACGTCGGCGAACTCCTTCGCGTCGACGCCGTAGCCGCGACCGTCGAAGCCGACCACGCGCCAGCGGCGCGCGAGCGCCGGCGACATCAGGCCGAGGCTCTCCTCGAGAAACTTCAGCGAATAGGAGTAGTCCTCGGAGACGTCGCCCTTCTCGGGGTTGTAGGGCATCTCGCCGGTGTCCTCGAGGTAGTAGACCTCGAAGCCGAGCCGCTCGAGCGCGAGCGCGTATTGGGCATAGTCCCACGCCACGCCGCCGACGGCGTAGTTGGCGATCATGCCGGTGACGACGGCTTTCATGGCGTGCGCTTCGACGTGAACGAGGTGAGTTGGCCGCCGTTGATCTCGAGGCGCACGTCGCAGAGGTCGAGAGTGCTCAGACGGTGCGCGATCATGAAGGACGTGCGGCCCTTCATCAGCCGTTCGAGGCCCTCGATGATCAGCGCCTCGGTCTTCACGTCGACCGAACTGGTCGGCTCGTCGAGGATGAGGATCGGCGCGTCCTTGAGAAATGCGCGCGCGAGCGAGATGCGCTGCCGCTCGCCACCGGAGAGCTGCAGGCCGCGCTCGCCCACCTCGGTGTCGTAGCCTTTCTCGAGCTTGGAGATGAAGTCGTGCGCGTTGGCCGCACGGGCCGCGGCCTCGATCTGCGCCTGCGTCGCACCGGGGCGCGCATAAGCGATGTTCTCGCCGATCGACGCCGAGAAGAGCACGGGTTCCTGCAGGACGATGGCGTACTGGTTGCGCAGGTCCTTGAGCGCGAGGTCGCGCAAGTCCACGCCGTCGAGCAGGATGCGGCCGACCGACGGATCGTAGAGGCGCAGGAGCAGGCTGATGATCGTGGACTTGCCCGCGCCGGTGTGGCCGGCGATGCCGACGTGCGCGCCGGCCGGGATGTCGAAACTCACATCCGAGATGGCGGGACGATCGGGCCGGTAGGCGAAGCTGACGTTCTCAAAAACCACGGCGCCGCGGGCACGGCCGATGTTTTTCGGATGCTCGGCCTCCTTCACCTCGGGCTCCTCGTCGAGGAGTTCGAAGGCGCGCTCCGCGCTCACGAACGAGCCCTGCAGGCTGCCCGCGCTGCGCGTCAGCGTCTCGAGCGGCGCATACAGCATCGGCAGGTAACTCATCACCAGCACGAGGTCGCCCAGCGTGATCAGGCCGGCCTGCACATGGCGCGTGCCGACATAGAGCACGACCGCAGTGCCGGCCGCCATGGTCAACCCCACGGCCAGCGCGAAACGGCTGCTCACGATCGAGACACGCAGCTGCTCGCGGAACGAGCGCCGCGCGCGCGCCTCGAAGCGCTCCTGCTCGCGGTCCTCCGCGGCAAAGGCCTTGACCACGCGCACCGCGCCCATCACCTCGGTCACGACCGAGTAGGCGGAGGTCTCGTGGTGCTTGGCCTCGCGCCAGTGGGCCTTCAGGCGCTTGCTGAAGAAGGTCGACGAGGCGTAGAGCGCCGGCGCGACGACCATGGCGATGAGCGCGAGCTGCCAGTCGATGCGCGTGAGCACCACGACCATCGACACGAGCGTGAAGATCGAGGTCGCGAGCGGGATGAGCGCGTCGACCATGATCCACTGGATCGCCGGCGCATCGTACTGGATGCGGTAGGTGACCTCGCCCGAGCCCTTCGTGTCGTGGTAGGCGAGCGAGAGCCGCTGCGAATGGCGGAACATCGACGTGCGAAAGCCGAGCACGAGCTTCTCCGTCGTCCAGGTGCGCAGCACCGCGTAACCCATGTCGAGCAGCTGCTTGAGCAGGGCGATCGCGACCATCAACCCGGCCACGATGCCGGCCGCGACGGCGCTGGTGCGCTCTGTGCCCGCAGGCAGGATACGCTGGACGATGCCGGGCAGCTCGTGGTCGCCGAGCACGCTGTCGACGATGAGCTTGAACGGGACGGGATTGAGCAGCGAGAGCGGCACGGCCAGCAGGCTGAGCGCCATGAGGGCGCCGAGGTGCGGCCAGTACGGGCGCGCCTGCAGGGCGAGGCGACGCAGCGTGGTCGTGCTCTTGGGCCGGGCGGGCGTGGACATGCGGCGATGTTATTGCTTCGTCGCGTCCTGCGGCGAGACATCCGCCACCGACACCGGCGCCGCCGGCGCCGGCTCGGCGTCGAACGGTTCCTTGAGCGCGCGCTCGACGGCGGCGAGCGCGACGCTGCCCTCCTGCAGGACGCGGAACGCGATGAGCAGCGTGAGCAGCGAGAAGATCAGGTAGGCGATGGCGTGAAACTTGTACTCCGTGTCGAAGAGCGCGCCGCACGCCAGCACGGCCAGGACGACGACCGAGACGATGCCCTCGAAGGAGTAGCGCGGCCACACGATGAAGCGGAAGAGCTGCTTGCCCGCGCCGTGTTCCTCGCAGGTCATGAGCAGGCGCGCGCCGCCGAGCAGGCCGGCGCGCACGCCGAAGTCCCAGCGATCGTAATCACCGCCGGAGATGATGACGGCGCCGTCCTCGCGCAGACGCGTCGCCACCTTACGCAACACCTCCTCGGGCATCTGCCATTTCTCGCACCAGCTCGTGTGGTAGCGGGCGATCGGCCAGGTCATCTTCATCGGCAGGCGCAGGCGGCCGGCGTGCAGGCCATGGCGCAGACGGCCCCACAGGCGCGCGATCGGCTGGATGATGTGCAGCCAGGCGGTGACGATCTTGAGCTTGAGCAGCTTCTTCCCGCGGGCGGGCGTGCTGAAACGCGCCTGCGAAGCGGAGAGCAAGGCCTGGGCGATGGTGAGTCCGAGCGCGGCGACAAACACCGGCGCCATCCAGAGCAGCCGCGGCCAGATCGGCGTGATCGCGCAGATCATGCCGAGCGCGACCACGATCAGGTACCACTCCGGCATGGTGGGCAGCACGCGCCACAGGCTCGGGTGCGTGTCGTAGCGCGCCTGGAACGCGGCCGAGCCCCACGCGCCGTGGTAGATGCGGCTGACGCGGCCGAGCACGCGGGTGAGTCCCTTGCCGTAGAGCCGGCCGTGCCAGCCGACGTGGCCGACGGCGTTGTATTTCTCCGGCCACTTCAGCTCGAGCAGCGCCTCGGCCTTGCCGTAGCCGCGCTGCTGGCGCCAGTAGGTCTGGATCGTCTTGCGTCGGTGGTGCCAGACCATCGCGGCGGGATGGAAACCGATCGTCCAACCGCGCTCCATGATGCGCCAGCAGGCATCGACGTCGTCGCCGGCGGCGCGGAACTGCGGGTCGAAACCGCCGATGGCCTGCAGGCAGCTTTTCCGGAAACTCATGTTGCAGCCGGGCACGTGCTCGGCGATGCGGTCGCTCGTGAGCACGTGGACGGGGCCGCCGGGAGCGTTGTCCACGCAGTCGGCGATGTCGCCGGTGAGCGGCGGCGAGAGATTCGGGCCGCCCATGGCGGCGTGATTGGAGCCGAGGTAGGTCTCGGCGATGAAACGCAGCCAGTGCGGGTCGGGCCAGGCGTCGTCGTCGAGGTAGACGATGATCTCGCCCTTGGCGGCCTCCATGCCGGTGTTGCGCGCGGAGCTCAGGCCGCGGTTCGGCGTGGTGATGACGGTGGCGCCGTAGCTCGCGGCGATCTCGGCCACGTTGTCGGTCGAGCCGTCGTTGACCAGCACGACGTCGAAACTCGGATACTCGACGCGCTTCAGGCCCTCAAAAGCGTCGCGCAGCGTGCGCGAGCCGTTGTAGGTGCAGATGATGACCGTGATGTGCGGCAGGTCTGCGCGCGGCGGGAACGGCGCCTGCGCGAAGGCGCGGCAGACCGTCGCGAGAGCGGGCTTGGGCGTGCGATCGCGCGCGACCAGGCCGAAGTCCCAGTCGGGAATATCGTGCCCGCCGCGCCACCATTCGTCCGTCCACGCAAAGATGAACGCCCCGGAGCAGCCCGTCGCAAACGTCGTCTGCACCTGCCACTCCAGCACCGAGGCCTGCTTCTCGAAACCGTTGCGCTGCGAATCGAGGCCGATCTCGGCCATGACGAGCGGCTTGTCGCCGGCGAGATTCTGCAGGCGGTAGAGGTAGGCCTCGAGGCGGTCCTGCTTCTCGAGGTAGACGTTGAAGGTGATGAAATCGAGGAAGTGCAGGCGCAGGTACTCCGTCGACGGGAAGTTGACGTAAGTGACCAGTGCACCCGGATCCTCCTCCTTGGCCGCGTCGTAGAGCCGGCGCAGGAAACGCTCGATCGCGCGCGGGCCGTGCCAGCGGCAGATCGGCGCGGGGATCTCGTTGCCGATGGAAAAACAGAGCACCGCGGGGTGGTTCGCGCAGGAGCGCACGCCCTCGCGCACGCGTTGCTCGATCGAGGAGGCGCGGCCGAACTCGCCGAGGAAGGCGATGTGCTGCTCCCAAGGCAGGCCGACCATAACCTTCAGGCCGTGGACCTGCGCCACGTCGAGCAGCCAGCGGGGCGGCACGGTGTAGACGCGCACGGAGTTCAGCCCGTTGGCCGCCATCTGCGCGAAATCGCGTTCGACCGAGGCGCGCGGCGGGAACTGGTGGCCCTCCGCATCCGGCGCGAACGTGCCGTAGGTCACGCCCTTGACCCAGAAGCGGCGGCCGTCGACGGAGAGGAATTTTCCATCCACACGCGGGCGCGGCGCCCCGGCGCCGGCCTCGGGAGCGGGCCCGGCGGGATGCGGCGTGGCGGCGACAGGTGCGGCAGGCGTTTTCGTCGAAGGCATCTCGGCAGTTTCCAGAAGCGGTGTAGCGACCGCGCGGGAAGCGTCGAGGGCACGGGTGTCAGCGTTCATGGAGGCAGCGTGACGGGTGAGTTGCTTAGGCCCGGCACGACCGGCAGTGGGCGCGCGACGACGCGGGAGAGCGCTGCGACACCGCAGGCCGTCCCTTGTTCATTTTGCAGGCATGAACCGTGGTCGAAAGCACCCAAGTCGCGGAGGGTGAGCGGATTTGGCAGGCGCGGCAATTCCGTATGAGCCGGATCGATGGATCCGCGTGATGGGCAACCCCATGGCGCGATTTCGCAAGCGAATCCCGGACGGCCCGGGCCGCGCGCATCCGGATGTTGCCAAGGGCTCCTGACCCGGCGAGAAACCCGGCGTGGACGAACCCCGCCACCTCTTTGTCGATGGCTACAATGTCCTGTACGCCTGGCAGTGGCTGCGCCCAGGCCGGGACGCGGGAGCGGCCTTCGAGGCGGCTCGCGACCGCCTGATCGAAGCCGTACGCACGATTCGCGATGTGGAGGGCCTGGCCGTCACGGTCGTGTTCGACGGACGCGGCTCGACGATGGCGACCGATGCAGGGACGAGCGGGCATGGCGTCACCGCGCTCTTTGCGCCGGCGGGCAAGACCGCGGACAGCGTGATCGAGCACCTCGTGGCCTCCGCGCCCGACCCGCACGCATGCACCGTCGCGACCGCCGATGCGCTCGAGCGCGAGACGGTGTCGGCTTCGGGCGGATCCTGCGTGTCGCCTGAAGACCTGCAGGCTTGGTGCGAGCGCTGCCGGCTTCGCGTCACCCGGGCGGCAGCGCGCCGCGGCGAACAAACACGCGCCTCCTGGGGCAACAAACTGCCGCTCTGAGATGGAATCGCGCGCCTCACCCTCGCCCACACCCGGCGCCGCGAACGCGCCCGAGGTCGCGGAGTTTCAGGGGCGGTATGGCAGCTACCACGTCAGCGAACTGCTCCTGCAGAAGATCTGGCTGCGCGGAGCCTTCGACCAATCCCGCGCTCGCACGCTGGCCGGTGCGACCCTGACGGTGCTCCACCCCGGCACGTGGAATCGCCTCTCCGGCCCGGACTTTCGCGACGCGCGCCTCCTACTCGATGGACATGAGGTGACCGGCGACATCGAGGTGCACTTCCACGCCGAAGCCTGGAAACAGCACGGGCACGACACGGATCGCGCCTACGACCGCGTGGTCCTGCACGTCGTGCTTTTCCCGCCGCCGGCGCACGGCGGCGGTCCCCTCGCCCGCACGACCGGGGGCCGCGAGATCCCCGTCCTCGTACTCGTCGACCTGCTCTGGCACGACCTCGAGGAGTACGCGACCGACGAAGCCGTCGCCGCGCTCAGCGGACGCGACGCGATGCCGCTCGTCGAGCACCTGCTCGCCCTCGAGCCCGCGGCCCGCATGGCCGCGGTGCGCGCCGCCGCCGAGCTGCGCTGGCAGGAGAAACTCCGCTACGCCCGCTTGCGACTCGAGCGTTGCGGCTGGGACGAAGCCTGTCACCTCACCGCGCTCGAGATCCTCGGCTACCGTGCCAACCGCGAGGCCATGCTGCGCGTCGGCACGACGCACCCGTGGTCGACCTGGTCGCGCGCCGTCATCGACGGTCGGTGTGGACCATCGCTCGACGCCTTGTTCGCCGCCGGCGGCGAACACTGGACGCTTCGCGGCGTTCGCCCGGCCAATCAGCCACGACTCCGACTCGTCCAATACCAGCGCTGGATGACGCGCGCGCCGGACTGGCCCCGCCGCCTGCGCGCCTTCGCCCTGCCATCGATCGACGACCATCCGGCAGGCGAGTCCGTCGTGAGGCAACGCCGCCGCGCCGGCCATGCACGCCTGCGCGCCGCGATCGCACATGAACTGACCGGCGATGAGCTCGGCGGCCTGCGCCTCGATACCTTCGCGATCAACCTCATCCTCCCCTACCTCGCTGCCGCACCGGACACACCCAGGCGCGACGCGGAAACCGCCGCAGCATGGTGGCGGCTCTGGACCCCGGGTGACATCGCCGAATCGTTGCTCGTCGCCACCCGCCAACTCGCCGCACCGGGGTCGCGTGAGACGCGGACCAACGCGATGATCCAGGGCCTCCTCGGCCTCCACCTGCAGCGGGTCTGCTCGGCCGACGCCTCGCGCTGAGCCGGGCGGACGACGCGCGCCGAACTGGGCGGCTTCGGGGTGACGTGTCGCAGTCCCCGTTGCCCGGGTCGGTCCAACAGCCGTTAGCCAACTTACGCCGCAGCCCCGGTCCCGCCGCCTTTGCCGCAAAACGCCGTTCCGCTCGGCGGAAAAACCTGCTACGTCCGCACCCCTTCCGCACTCCGCACATCTCCACCTTCCGATGCCGATCCGCCTCTTCGATTCCCTCAAGCGCGAGACCCGCGAACTCCGACCCAGCCAGCCCGACGGCGTATACCGCTTCTACAATTGCGGCCCCACGGTCTACGCGCCCGCGCATATCGGCAATTTCCGCACCTTTGTCGTCAACGACATCATCCGCCGCATGCTCGAGCTCGAGTTCGGCGCCGACAAGGTGAAGCACGTGCGCAACCTCACCGACGTCGACGACCGCACGATCACGCAGGCGAAGAAGGAAAACCGCCCGCTCGGCGAGATCACGGCGCACTGGACGAAGCTTTTTCACGAGGACTGCGACGCGCTCAATCTCCTGCGCCCCCACGTCGAGCCCACCGCCACCGGCCACATCGCGGAGCAGGTCGGCATGATCGAGCAGCTCATGCAGCGCGGCCACGCCTACGCCGCGGCCGACGGCTCGGTCTACTTCAAGATCGCTTCGTTTCCTGGATACGGCGGCCTCTCGCGCATCCGCGAGCGCGAGCTCCTCGTCACCGACGCCGCGGCCGACTCCGACCACAAGAACAGCGTCGGCGACTTCGCCCTCTGGAAGGCCTACAAGCCCGAGGACGACGGCGCCGTGCAGTGGCCCGGCCCGCGCGGCGCCGCCGCCGGCCGCCCCGGCTGGCACATCGAGTGCAGCGCGATGAGCCGCAAGCACCTCGGCGAGACGATCGACCTGCACACCGGCGGCGTCGACCTGCTCTTCCCGCACCACGAAAACGAGATCGCCCAGAGCGAGTGCTGCACCGGCGCGCTCTTCGCCCACCACTGGTACCACAGCGAGCACCTGCTCGTGAACGGCACCACCATGAGCAAAAGCAAGGGCAACTACTTCACCGTGCGCGACCTCCTCGCCAAGGGCGCCACGCCCGCCGCGATCCGCTACGCGCTCCTCGCCGGGCACCCGCGCAAGCAGCTGAACTTCACGCTCGATTCGCTGCACGCGGCCGAGAAGGCGATCGCGACGCTGCGCGCCTTCCGCACTTCGCTTCCGGCCAGCGGCGGCGATGCCGCGACATTTGCGCCCGTCTTCGCCGCGCTCAGCGACGACCTCAACACACCCGGCGCCCTCGGCGCACTCTTCACTGTCGTGAACAAGGGCACCGCCGGCGTGGACCTGCCGTCCTTCGACCGCGTGTGTTTCGCGCTCGGCCTCAAGCTCGACGCCCCCGCCGCGCCCAAGGCCGAAGCGCCCGCCGAGGTCGCCGCCCTCGCAGAAAAACGCTGGGCTGCGAAGGCCGCGAAAGACTTCAAGGCCGCCGACGCCCTCCGCGCCGAGATCACCGCCGCCGGCTGGCAGATGCTCGACCGCAAGGACGGTTATTCGCTCGAACCGCTGAAGAAATGAGCCGTTGCCTCCCAGGTAGGGCGAGGCCTCCGGCCGAGCCGCATCGGTGCTCCCGTCGTGTGCGCGGCTCGGCCAGAGGCCTCGCCCTACTCTCAATCCGGCCCCGCTGATTTCCTCCTCGCTACCCGCTGCCAGCTACTCGCTACTTTCCTTCCGCCATGTCGATGACACCACTCCAGGAAATGCGCCACTCGTGCTCGCACGTGCTGGCCACGGCCCTCCTCCGCGTTTTCCCGCGCGCCCAGCTCGACATCGGTCCCCCGACGGACACCGGCTTCTACTACGACATCGACCTCGACCACAAACTCACGGCTGAGGATCTCGCGCGCATCGAAAACGAGATGCGCCAGGTCGCCTCCGAGAAGCAGCCGTTCGTCCGCGTCGAGGTCTCGCGCGCCGAGGCGCTCGAGAAGATCCGGAAATTCGGCCAGACGAAGTTCAAACCCGGCCGCCTCGACGACATCCCCGAGGGCGAGGCGATTTCCTTCTACCAGAACGGCGAGTTCATCGACCTCTGCGCCGGTACCCACGTCCCGACGACAGGGCACACGGGCGCGTTCAAACTCCTCTCCGTCGCCGGCTCCTACCACCGCGGCGACGAGCGCAACCAGCAGCTCCAGCGCATCTACGGCACGGCGTTCCCGACGCCCGCCGAACTCACCGCCCACCTTGAGCAGGTCGAGCAGGCCAAGCAGCGCGACCACCGCAAGCTCGGCAAGGAGCTGAAGCTCTTCCACATCGACGAGACCGTCGGCCAGGGCCTGATCCTCTGGACGCCCGCCGGCTCGATCGTGCGCCAGGAACTGCAGACGTTCATCGCCGGCGAGCTGCAGAAGCAGGGCTATTTCCAGGTCTTCACGCCACACATCGGCCGGCTCGAGCTCTACAAGACGTCGGGCCATTTCCCCTACTACCGCGACAGCCAGTACCCGCCGGTCATCGACCGCGAGCAGCTCGACGCGCTGGCGAAGGAAGGCTGCTCCTGCGCGCAACTCTCCAACCGCATCAGTGAGGGCAACGTCGACGGCTACCTGCTCAAGCCGATGAACTGCCCGCACCACATCAAGATCTTCGCCTCGCAGCCGCACTCCTACCGCGACCTGCCCGTGCGCCTCGCCGAGTTCGGCACGGTCTATCGCTGGGAGCAGTCCGGTGAACTCAACGGCATGACGCGCGTGCGCGGCTTCACGCAGGACGACGCGCACCTCTTTTGCACCGAGGAGCAGGTCGGCCAGGAAGTGATGGGCTGCCTCTCGCTCGTGAAGATCGTGCTCAGCACGCTCGGCATGAACGACTATCGCGTTCGCATCGGCCTGCGCGATCCCGACTCCGCGAAATACACGGGCGACCCGGCGAACTGGGACAAGGCGGAAAACGCCTGCCGCGCCGCCGCCAAGCAGCTCGGCGTGCCCTACTCCGAGGAGGCGGGCGAGGCCGCGTTTTACGGCCCGAAGATCGACTTCGTCGTGCGCGACGTGATCGGCCGCGAATGGCAGCTCGGCACCGTGCAGGTCGACTACAACCTCCCGATCCGCTTCGACCTCTCCTACGTCGGCCCGGACAACCAGCCGCACCGCCCGGTCATGATCCACCGCGCGCCCTTCGGCTCGATGGAGCGCTTCACCGGCCTGCTCATCGAGCACTTCGGCGGTGATTTCCCGCTCTGGCTCGCGCCCGAGCAGGTGCGCCTGCTCCCGGTCAGCGACAAGTTCTCCGCCTACACCGACGAGGTCTACGCCGCACTCAAGAAGGCCGGCGTGCGCGTCACGGTCGACACGCACCCCGACAAGCTCGGCGCCAAGATCCGCCGCGCCGAGGTGGAAAAGACGACCTACGCGCTCGTCATCGGCGGCAAGGACATGGAGGCCCGCACCGTCTCCGTACGCTCGCGCTTCACCGGCGACGAGGGTGCCATCCCGCTGGATACGTTTATCGCCCGCGTGCGCGACGAGATCGCTACGCGCAAGCTGATGCTGCGCAAGAAGTGAGGTCGCAGTGAATCTGCGCGGCGTTCGCGCCGCGCAGATTGGGAAGGGACGAAACTGACATTACCCGGGGCGAAACCGGAAACAATGCGAGGTATGGTGCGTCGTAGCCTGCGATGGGCTGCGCAACCTTACCACACCACCACCGCGCTTTGCTGTCGTTCCTCGTCCTGCTGGCCGTGTTGTTCTTCGCGGCCGGCAGCACACCTGCGCAGGCCAACGATGCTTCAGCAGCCCGACCTGGGCCGACGAACTGGCCGGATGTGCTCGTGTTCGATGACGGCGACCGGCTGACCGGTCGTCTCCTCGGTCGCGAAAACGAGACGATCATCTTCCTCTCCGCTCGCGCCGGCGAACTTCGCGTCGCTGCGGGCACGGCCCACGTCGAACCCGCCGCGGCGATACCCGATCTACCGTCGCACCACGGATTCAACGCCGAAGAATCGCTGCCATCGATGCCCGCGAGCCTGACAGCCCGGATGACCGCCGCCGATTCACTGACCGCGGGAATGGCCGAGACCAAGCCCGAGATTCCCGACTCCTGGCTCGGCTCGCTCGGAGGAGTCTTTCGCGATTGGGATGGTCGCATCGCGACGGCGATGTCGATGACACACGACACCTCCAACGGTGAAAACTACGGCGCCGATCTCAAGCTCGCGCGCACCTGGAGCAAGAACAGCGCGACCATCGAAGTGCACTACTACTACGCCGAGGTCGACGACGACGTGCAGACGGATCTGCTCAAGGCGAGCGGTACCCTGCGCCACGACTTCAGCGCTCCGTTCTTCGTCAGCTACCGTCCAAGCCTCGAGTGGAACCGCAACCACGAGATCGATGGCGCCGAGGCCGACTACGCGCTCGCCCAGCACTCCATCGAGTTTGGCGTCAACCTCCTCGAGACCAAGAGCACCAAGGCCAGCTTCGGCCTGGCCGAAAATGTCTTCGATCTCTGGACGATCGATACCGGCGACCACGCCACGCGTGACGCGCAGTCGCTCTTCGGCGAGGTGAGTCTCGACCTGCCCTGGCGCATCACGATCGCGACGCGCGCGACATGGTACTACTCCCTCGCCAGCGGCGACCGCGGTCGCGAGGAGCAGTTCGAGCTCACTAAGAAGTTCAGCGACACACTCAGCCTCGGTCTGCACCACGAGTCCCGCCGCGACAATCCGGACGAGCGCATCGCCGACTACTCGCTCCTGCGCTTCCAGGTCGGACTCGATTTCTGAGGCCAGCGCAGCTCAGCCGAAGTAGACGCCGCCGTTGACGTCGAGCGTGGCGCCGGTGATGAAGCCGTCGTACTCGCTCGCGAGATACAGGACAGCGCGGGCGACGTCCTCGGTCGTGCCGGCGCGCCCGAGCGGGATGCCGCCGATGATGCGCTTCTGGTTTTCCACCGGCGTGTGCGTGGCGTGAAAGCTCGAGCCCAGGATCAGGCCGGGCGTCACCGCGTTGACACGCACGCCCTTGGGACCGAGGTCCACCGCGAGGCCGCGCGTGAACGTGAGCACCGCGCCCTTCGCCGTCGAGTAGGCGAGCGCGCCGGGCCCGCCGCCGTTGCGGCCGGCGAGCGAGGAAAGATTGACGATGCTCGCACCGCCGCGCGAGGCCGCTGCCGCGACGAGGTGCGGCACGGCGGCGCGCGTGACGCGGCGCACGCTGCCGAGGTTAAGCGACATCACCTCGGCCCAATACTCGTCGTCGGCCTCGCCGAACGGACGCCGCGCGACCATCGAACCGGCGTTATTGATGAGCACGTCGAGACCGTCGAGAAACCTCACAGCCTCGTTGACGACGCGAACGCACTCGGGAGCCTCAGTCAGGTCGCCCGCGCAGCACGCGGCTCGCACATCGTGCGATGCTGCCTCAGCGCAGACTGCTTCGGCCGCCTCGCGACTGCTGCGGTAATGCACGAACACATGGCAGCCCGCCGCCATGAGCGCCCGCGTGATCGCAAGCCCGATGCCCTGCGCGCCCGCCGTGACGAGCGCGCGCCTGCCCTGGAGCTTCGTCGTGGCCGTGGCCATGGCCACGACCCTGCGCCTGCGACGCGCGACGCGTCAATGCCATCACATCACCAACTCGATGTCGTGCCGTCGGCAGAGTTCCCCCGCCGTCTCCGGCGAGAACTTCCCGCTCCGCGCCAGCGCATCCGCATCGCGAAAGAACAGGTCGTGCCCGGAGGGTGTGCCGACATTGATCAACGTGGCCACCTCCGTGCCGACGTTTCCAAAGGTGTGCACCGCCCAAGGCGGGATGGCGACGAAGTCGCCGGCCCCGAGCACCGTGGTCGTGTCATCGCAGCGCACCTGCACCTGCCCCGAGAGAACGAAGAACGCCTCGCCGTGACGGTGACGGTGCAGCGGAGCGTCCTCGCCCGGGCGGCACTCGATGTGCGCGATGGCGCAATGCCCCTGCGTGAAATCGCCGCCGACCAGCGGCCGCACGGTCACGCCGAATACGTCGAGTTTGGGCGCCTGACCGGCGCGATGAAGGACGAGGGAGGGTTTCATGGTCGTGGCGGTGCTCATGGTAGTCAGATACTCTGTCTATCATCGACAGACTATCTGACCATCGTCAAGCTTTCCGTATGGTCCCTTCGGCCCCCTTTCCGGATCAAGCCCGCACTCTCGGCGCCCTGCTGCGCGCGCCCTACCGCAAGCTCGCGGAACGGCTCTATGCCGGGCTCGCCGCGGGCGGATTTCCAGAGATACGGCCGGCGCATAGCGCAGTCTTCCGCCACATCGCACCGGAGGGCTCGCGCCTGACCGATCTGGCGGAGCAGGCCGAGCTGACCAAGCAGAGCATGGCCTACCTCGTCGGCTACCTCGAGGAGCACGGGTACGTCAGCCTCCACCCCGATCCCAACGACGGCCGGGCCAAGCAGGTGCGCCTGACCAGGCGCGGCCAGGCTTTCATCGCGGCCTTGCTCAAGGCCAGTGCGGCGGTCGAGGACGGGCTCGCCGCCGCGCTCGGCGCGACGAAACTCAAGCAGCTGCGCGACCTGCTCGAACAGGCGGACGCGGCTCTGGCCGACGACCAGCTGGGCTGAGGCCGGCCATGCGCCCCGCGGGCCTGCATCATGTTCGTGGACTCTTCGGGACCTGCCATGTCCTCGTCGACGAGCGGCGGCGTGCCGTCATCATCGACAGCGGGCTCATCGGCTACGCGAAGGCGTTTCGCCGCCTGTTCTCCAGCCTCGCCCTCGCACCCGCGAGCGTCGATGCGATCCTGCTCACGCACGGTCACCTCGACCACACGGGCAACGCCGCCTGGCTGCACGCGTGGAGCGGCGCGCCGGTCTTAGCCCACCCGCTCGAGCATGCACACATCGACGGCGTGTATCCGTACCGTGGGCTCACACGGATCTGCGGCGCGCTCGAGGCGCTCGGACGCGCCGCGACGCGCTACCGGCCGGTGGCGATCGATCGCCCGCTGGCGGATGGTGATGTGCTGCCTTTCTGGGGCGGGCTGCGCGTCGTGCACCTGCCCGGCCACACGCTCGGGCACTGCGGCTTCTGGAGCGAGAGGCACAGGCTGCTTTTCTGCGGCGATCTTGTCGCGATGTATGGCCGGTGGACGGTGAAGCCGCCGAGGTTTCTCAACGTGGCGCCGGAGCTGATTCCCGCCAGCCTGCGCAAGGCCGCGGCGCTGCAGCCCCGGCTCGTCGCGCCGAATCATTTCCGCGGAGTCGATTCTCTCGAGACCATGGCCGCGCACCTGATCGCCCAGGCAAGGTAGCGACGCCCCGCCGGGACACCCGCGACCGACTCGCGCATCTCGTCAGAGCCAACGCGGAGACCCCGCCGCCCGCGGACCTACCCCAAGCCCAGGTCCAGTTGATCTCCGCTGGTCGCGGGCCTGGGCGGCCGTGCGCGCGCCGTCGCCTCGCTCTCCGGCGGCTCGAGGCAGGCGGCGTCATCGAACTTGATGCTGTTGACCCGCGCACTCACGGCCCGCGCCAGCATGCGTATCGCCGGGAAGGGCACGAGCACGCGCTCGAGCGCGCCGGTGTCGGTGAGCAGTGGATTGAGCCAGTCGTCGTAGAGATTCGGCTCGAGGATCACGGGCATGCGATCGTGATGCGGCGCGAGGATCTCGTTGGCCGTCGTCGTGACGATGGCGAACGTGTCGAGCGTCTCACCCGGCGACGCGCCGGGCGGGTGCCAGCTGTCCCATAGTCCGGCCATGGCAAAGGGTTCACCGTGATCGACCGTGAAGTGAAAGGGCTGCCTGAGCGCGCCGCGTCGCGACCACTCGTAGAAACCGTCGGCCACGACGAGGCAGCGGCGGCGCTTGAACGAGTCGCGAAAGGCGCCCTTCGACGCCACGGTCTCGGCGCGCGCGTTGATCAGGAGCGGCAGCGAGGCCTTGTCCTTCGTCCAAGCCGGGATCAATCCCCAGCGCAACATCGCCGCGGTGCGTGTGCCGGGCGAGTCGCCCGTGCGCACGACGAGGCCGTCCTGCGTGGGACCGAGGTTGTAGCGCGGCACGAGGTCGGGCAGTTCATCGACGCCCATGCGCTCCTGGATCTTCTTGCGATGGGTCTTGAGCGTGTAGCGGCCGCACATCGGATCGCCTTGGACCTACCAGAGCCGGACAGGCCGGCGAGTCAAACCCGGCAACCTGCTTGTCAGCCCGGCACCGGGCGCGCAGGATCGCGGCGTGGACGTCGAACAATCCTCCTCGGTCGAGTCGTTCATCCCATTTCTCGTCCCGGCGGTCTTTGCCGCCGTCCTGGGACTGATCATCTGGGGCGCAGTCACCGCCGCGCGCAGGACCCGCACCAACCTGCAGGCGCTGGCCGACCGGCTCGGCCTGCGCCTCAACGCACCCGGTGGGACGGGCATCTTCGCCCTCGGGCGCGCGAGCCTCGAGGGTCAGTCCCGGGGCCGACCGATGCGGATCTACACCTACACGACCGGCTCGGGCAAGAGCCGCACGACATGGTGCGCCATCTCGCTCACCACGCGCATCCCGGCGGGATTTTCGCTCAAGGTCTCCGGCGAAAACCTCTTTACCAAGGCCGGCCGCGTCTTCGGCATCGACGACGTGGAGACAGGGGATCCGTCGTTCGACGAGAAGTTCTATGTGAAGTCGAAGCAGGCGAGCTACATCCGGGCCGCGCTCATCCCCGAGGTGCGCATGCGCTTGCTCGACGCCCTGGCGAAACACCGCAGCTTCGGCACATTCACCGCCGAGGGCGGCGAGGTAAAGTATGCCGAGATGGGCACATTCGCCAACGCGAAGATCCTGGGCCGGTTCCCCGACATGCTCGAGATCGCCGGCGACCTCGCCGAGATCGCCGAGGCGTACCGCGATTAGCACGACTGTCGAGGCCCACGCATCGCCGCACATGACACGTTCTCCACGACTCCTCCTCACGGGCGCCTCCGGCCTCGTTGGCTCCAACGTCGCGTCCACCGCGGCGCGGCGGGGATTCGACGTGATCGCGGTCGTCGGCCGTTTCGACGGCGCGATACCGGGCGCGGCGCGCGTGGAGCGGGTCGACCTCGCCGACGACGCGGCGGTGCGGACCCTCGCACTCGAGGTGTTCCCGGATGCGATCGTCAACGCCGCCGCGATCTCGGAAGTGCCGCAATGCGAGGCCGACCCGGCACGCTCACACGCAGTCAACGTCGCGCTCCCCGCCACCCTCGCCCAGGTCGCCCACCACGTCGGGGCGCGCTTCCTTCATCTCTCGAGCGAGCAGGTCTTCGACGGCACGCGCGCGCCCTATCACCCATCCGACCTGGTCGCCCCGCCGAACCTCTACGCGCGCCAGAAGGTGGAGTCGGAGCAACTCGTCGCGCGCTTCGCCCCGGAGACCGGCGCGACCATCCGCCTACCCCTGCTCGGCGGCAACAGCCTGACCGGGCGACGCAGCCTGCACGAGCGGCTCTTCATGACGTGGGCGGCGGGAAAACGCGCGCGCCTGTATCGCGACGAGATCCGCCAGCCGTGCTCGGCGGAAAATGTGGCGGAGATGATCGTCGAGCTCTGCGAGCGGCACGACGCCGCCACACGCGGGCTCTTTCACTGGGCCGGAGCGGAGCCTATCTCGCGCGCCGAGATGGGCCGGCGCGTGGCGCGACACTTCAATCTCCCGGCCGACGAACTCGTCGAGGAAGCAGGGCAGGCCGACGATGCGCGCCCCGGAGCACCGCCGCGCCAGCCGAGCCTTGCGCTCGATTGCGCGCCGCTCGCCGGGCTGATCAAGACGCGCCAGGAGTCGTTTGACGCGATGCTCGAGCGCCTGGCCGTGCCGCCGGGCTGCCGGGATTGGTATTTCGGTCGCTGATACCGAAAACAAAACGGCCCGCCGCCACAGTGGCGACGGGCCGTCTCATGCCCGCATGGGGCGAGGCGACGAGGTCAGACCTCGATCTTCTTAAACTTCGGCACGAGCAGGTGCATCAACACCCAGGCCGTGACGTAGGCTGAGCCGCAGATCACGAAGAGGATCGCGTAGCCGGCCTCCACGTGGCCCTTCTGCGTGAAGTGCGCCAGGAGCAGACCGGCTGCACGGGCGATGAGGATGCCGCCGACCGCGCCCGCCATGCCACCGATGCCGGTGACCGAAGCCACCGTCTTCTTGGGGAACATGTCGGAGACCGTGGTGAAGATATTGGCCGACCAAGCCTGGTGGGCGGCGCAAGCGACGCCGATGGTGAGCACCGCCAGCCAGGTGTTGATCGCGCCCAGGCGCGAGGCGGCCAGCACGACCAGCGGGAACAGCGCGAAGATGAACATCGCGAGCTTGCGCGCCTTGTTCGAGTCCATGCCGCCGTTGATGAACTTCTTGGGCAGCCATCCGCCGAAGATCGAACCCACCGTCGAGATCGAGTACACGACCGCCAGCGCGAGCATCCAGCTGATGATGCCGGGGATGTCCGCCTTTTCGCCGGTGTAGCCGGGATTGGCCAAGAGGAACGCCTCGGTCTTGCGCGCGTTTTCCCCGCCGAGGAAACCCGGCAGCCAGAACAGGTAGAACCACCAGATCGGGTCGGTCAGGAACTTGCCCACCACGAACGCCCAGGTCTGCCGGAAAGTCAGCAGCTTGAACCACGACACCTTGTCCTTGGCATCCTCGGCCTTTTCGACCTGCTGCTCGTCGACGTCACTGTGGATGAAGTCATACTCGGCTTGTTGGAGATGCCCGCTCTTCAGCTTGTTCGCCGGGCTCTCATACATGGTGAACCAGAAGGCCAGCCAGATGAGGCCGACCACGCCGGTGATGATGAACGCCCATTCCCAGCCCCACCACTCGGCGATATACGGCACGGTCAGGGGAGCCACGATCGCACCGACGTTGGCGCCGGAATTGTAGAGTCCGGTGGCGAAGGCGCGCTCCTTCTTCGGGAACCACTCGGCGATGGTCTTGTTCGCCGCCGGAAAGTTTCCGGACTCGGTCACGCCCAGCGCGGCGCGCCAGAAGCCGAAACTCCAGGTGTGGTGACCGAACGCGTGGCCGATAGCCGCGACGCTCCAGCCGATAAGTGAGTAGGCGTAGCCGCGCTTGGTGCCGACCCAGTCGATAAACTTGCCGGCCGCGAGCATGCCGAGCGCGTAGGCGATCTGGAAACAGATCACCACGGTGGAATAGTTGATCTCCTGATCGGCCTTGCTCGCGCCGAAGACGCCGTCGTTGGACAGCGTCTCCTTGAGCAGGCCGAGGACCATGCGGTCCAGGTAGTTGATGGTGGTGGCGGCAAATACCAGCGCACAGATCGTCCAGCGGTAGTTGCCGATCTTCTGGTTTACGGTCGCGAAGGACATGGTCTCCAGGTGTTGGGGTGTTGGTCTAGGGAGTGTGAGGCGCACGCTCGCCGTCGGGCGTCCGGCCGCGGGCCACGGCCGGGGCAAACGACGAGGGGTGACAGACGGCCCGCCATATTCCGGACACGTGTTCAAAAGCCCAGCCTGAAATTTCGGAAAAGCGCCCTCCGCCGCTTCGGCCGACACCCGATGCGCCGGTCTCGTTTCGGGCCACCCATGCGAGTCGCCCACCTTCGCTCGATGTCCGTTGTTTCCGGCTCGGGCCGACCGGCCCGAGGGACCGCGAATGCGCGTAAACGCTTGGCCGTGCAGCGCGATTGCGCACGATGCGCTCCCGTGAGCAGCTCCCCGTTGCGTCTCATCCCCACCCCCAAGCGCCTGCGTTCGCGGACCGGCTTCGCCGATCTCGCGCGCTTCGGACTGATCGTGATCGATTCCTCCCTGCCCGGGTCCGCCGACGACGAGGCACGCGCCCTCGCCGCCGTGCTCGCCGGGCCCGTGGGGCACCTGCCGGCCATCGGCCGGGGCGCCTCGCCGCGCGCGGGGGCGGTCTTCCTTCAGGTCGGGCGACTGGCCAGCGCCGAGCACTACCTGATCCAGGTCACGCCCGACCAGATCACCATCACAGGCGGCGGCCGGGCCGGGTTGTACTACGGTGTCCAGACCCTCGCGCAGCTCGTCGCCCAGGCCCTCGACGGCCGCATTCCCGCCCTGCAGATCGACGACGGCCCCGACTATCCCGTGCGCGGCGTGTATCACGACATCTCGCGCGGCAAGGTCCCGACGCGCGAGACGCTGCTCGAGCTCGTCCGCAAGCTCGCGCACTACAAGGTCAATCACCTCCAGCTCTACATCGAGCACACCTTCGCTTTCGCGAACCATCCCGACATCTGGGCCGGCGCCGATCCGCTCACGGCCGAGGACATCCGTGCGATCGACGACTATGCCGCGCGCCACCACGTCGAGCTCGTGCCCTCGCTCAGCACGTTCGGGCACTTCTACACCGCGCTGGTCAGCCCGCGGAAACACCATCTCAACGAGTTGCCCATCGACGCCTCGCAGCTGCCGTTCTCCTGGTGGGACCGCATGGGGCACTACACGCTGGATGCGCGCAACGACGCGTCGCTCGCGCTCGTGCGCGAGATGATCCTCGAGCTGAGACCGCTCTTCCGCTCAAGCCGGTTCAACCTCTGCTGCGACGAGACCTTCGACCTCGGCAAGGGGCGCAACGCCGTCGAGGCCGCGCGCTCCGGGACCGGCCGGCTCTACCTCGATTTCCTCAAGAAACTCATCGCCGTCGTGCGCGAGGCCGGCGCGACGCCGATGTTCTGGGGCGACATCGTGGGCAACCACCCCGAACTCGTGCGCGAACTCCCGGGCGACGTCGTGGCGCTCGACTGGGACTATTCGGCCGACCTGCATGACACCAAGTCGCGCCTGTTCAAAAGAGCGCGCGTCCCTTTCTATGTCTGCCCGGGCGTGACCGGCTGGGACCGCTGGCTCAACGATCTGGATACGGCCACGGCCAACATCCTCGCCTTCGCCCGACGCGGCCGGCGCGACGGCGCGGTCGGCCTGCTCAACACCGACTGGGGCGACCGCGGGCACATCAACTGCCTGGGCAACAGTGCCCACGGCCTGCTCCTCGGCGCCGCCGCGGCCTGGAACACGCGCGGCACCGACGCCGAGGCCTTCGACGCCGCATTCGCGCGCCTCGAGCACGGTGATGCCAGCGGCCGGGTCACGGCCCTGTTGCGCGAGGCCGGTCGGCTCAACCTAGTCTCGTGGCGCCTGTTCACCCTTTGGCTCGACCCGACGCCGCATCGTCCGGCGAGTTGGTGGGACGAGCGCACCGGCCTGCCGGCCGACTTGCTCGCAATCGACCCGCGCCGTGCCGCGGCCGCCGCTGCCCGCCTCGACATGATAGCCGCGCGCCTCGCCCGTCTCGTGCCCGAAGCAGACACGCCTACGCCGCTCGCGCGACGCGAGATGCTGCTCGGGTGCCGCGGCTCGGCGTTGTTCAACCGGCTCGGCGCGCACCTCATCTGCCTCGCGCGCGGCCGCACGTCGCCTCGCGGCCTCGCGCCGGCGCTCGAGGTCACGCAGGAACTGCGGCGATTCGAGGCGGAGTTCGCCGCCGTGTGGCATGCGCGCAACCGGCCGTCCGAATACTGGCGCCTGCGAGCCGCCATCCTCGAGATCGCGCGGCGTCTCGAAATCGTCACGACACGCGGCACCTGGGTGAAGACCGCACGCCCGCAGCCGCCCCGGGCCGCCCGATAGCGGTTCACCGTCGCCGGATCGTTGACACGCCTTTCACGCCATCGTCTCGCGATTGGCACAGAAGCGGCTTAAACTCCCGGCGAATCCTCCGATTCACAACGTCACCATGTCCCGCATCCCCGCCATCGTCGTCCGTCGCGCGTCCCTGCGAAAGCAGGCCGGCCGGACGTGCGCGGATGCCTTCAACCCGCAAACCCAGCACGCTCGAGCCCACTGACGTCCACCGCGGTCTTGTTCACGACCGGACGACGCAGACGGGCTCCCCTCGGGAGGCCATCACCATGCGCCGACTCATCAAGAAAATCGTTCCCGTTTTCCAGACTCTCACCGCCACGTTCCACGGTTATCAGAAGCCGCGTTTCGCGTGCCGGGAGAAAGCACGCACGGTCGACCTCGAAGTCTTCGTACCAGGCGTCGAGGCCGGGGCCGTCGAACTCGCCGTCACAGCCGACGACGAGCTCATCGTGACCGCGCGCAAGGCGCTGCCCGTGCGTCCCAATTTCCAGGCCGCCGCCTTCGAGGCCGTCCAGCCGCACTACCAGCTGCGCGTGCAGCTGGGTGACCAGGTCGACACGCGCAGCATCTGGGGTGCGTTGCGCGATGGCATCCTCACCATCCATCTGAAAAAGTCCGCGCGCGCCGGCACGCCTCAGTTGTCCGTGGCCTGACGCACGCGCCCGGGTAACGCGACACGACGGTCCCCGGCTCAGGGGAAAACCCGACGCCGGCGGACGCGCCGTTTTTCCTCGTGCGTGCCTCACGGCGCGCGTTTTCTCGGCGGCATACCGCGCCATGCCGTTTCCCGAGTATCCCGAGCACCTGCAGCGCCGCGACCTGCGGGCTGCCGCCTCCGCCCCGACTGACGCCGACCTGGTCACGTGCTACGCGTGGATGCACCTCGCGCGCACGGCGGACAACCGTTTCCTCGAGCTCTTCCGCCAGGGCCTGATCAAGGGCACGGTCACGGGCGGCCAGGGCAACGAGGGCCTGTGCGTGCCGATCGCGCTGCTGCTCGACAAGGCCATCGACGTGGTCTCCTGGACCCACCGCGACCTCGGCGGACACATCGTCTGGAGCGGCCACCTGGTCGACCATGCGTGCCAGTATTTCGCCAACGGCGGCAGTCCGACCAAGGGCCGCGAGGGCAATATCCACCACGGCGATCCCGCGCACCGCAGCCTGCCGATGATCAGCCACCTTGGCGCGATGCTTTCCAACGTCCTCGGAGCGGCCGACTCGCAGCGCCGCCGCGGTCTGCCCGCGATCGGTGTGGCCTTCTTCGGCGACGGCGGCAGCAGCACCGGCGACGTGCACGAGTCGCTCAACATCGCGAGCCTGCTCGGGCTCCCTATCGTATTCGTCATCGAAAACAACCACTACGCCTACTCCACGCCGACGAGCGAACAGTACGCGGTGGAGTCCCTCGCCTCGCGCGCCGCCGGCTACGGCATGGAAGGCGTGGTCCTCGAGACCCGCGACACCGCGCACACCCTGCGCACGCTGCACGAGATCATCGAGAAGGTGCGCCGCACCGGCCGCCCGCTCCTCGTCGAGGCGAAGACGCTGCGCCTGCGCGGCCACGCCGCCTACGACACGTGCGATTACCTGCCGCCGGGCCAGACCGAGGCCTGGCAGGACGACGACGCGCTCGTCCAGCTCCGCGCCCGCCTCGCCGGGGCCGGGCACACCGCGCGTCTTGAGGCGATCGAGGCGGGCAACTCGGCCTTCATCGAGTCCGTGCTGCAGGAGGCGATGACGTTCCCGCCGCCCTCGCCCGCCGGCATGACCGAGGACACCTGCGCGCCGAGCCGCGCCGAGATCGCCTGGAAGACCGGCGGCGCCCCCGAGACGCTCACCATGGCGCAGGCGCTGCAGCGCGCCCACCACAAGATCCTCAGCGAACGGCCGGAGTCGCTCGTCATGGGCCAGGACATCGCGACCTACGGCGGCCCGTTCAAGGTCACGGAAAAGCTCTACGCCGAGTTCGGCCGCAGCCGCGTGCTCAACACGCCGCTGGCCGAGTCGGCCACGACTGGATACGCCATCGGGCTCGCGCTCGCGGGGCACCGGCCGATCGTGGAGTTCCAGTTCGCCGACTTCGCGACCGAGGCCACGACGCAGATCCTGCAAAACGCCGCGACCTACCACTTCCGCTCCGGCGCGAAGGTGCCGCTCGTGCTGCGCCTTCCCTGCGGCGGCGGCCTCACCTTCGGTTCGTTCCACTCCCAGGACCTCGAGGCGATGTACGCCCATACGCCAGGCCTGAAGATCCTCTACCCGAGCACGCCGCAAGACGCCTACAACGCGCTCCTCGCCGCCTACGAGGACGACAATCCCGTCCTGCTCTTCGAGCACAAGCGCCTCTACCGCGGCATCAAGGGCGAGGTCGCCTTCGACCCGCACTACCGCTCGGTCTGGTCGCCGCGCCACGTGCGCGCCGGCACGAAGGCCACCGTCATCGCCTACGGCGAGATGGTGCACCTCGCCACCGAGGCGGCCGAGTATCTGGCCAGTGAGTACGGGCACGAACTCGACGTGTGGGATCTGCGCGCCCTCGCGCCGCTCCAACTCGAACCGATCAAAGCCTCCCTCGCCACGACACACCGGCTCGCCGTGATCCACGAGGGTCGACGCAACGCGGGGTTCGGCGCGGAGTTGATCACGCGTTTCACCACCGAGCAGTTCTTCGACCTCGAGGCGCCGCCCCTGCGCATCGCCTCGCTCGACACCCCCGTGCCGTTCGCGCCCGAACTCGAGGCCGCCTACCGCCCCTCGCGCGACAGCATTATCGATCAGCTCATTCGCTGGCTGGAATAGTTCGGCCAAAGAAAAACACCGAAACGGCAAAAAGAGGAAATACGCCCGCCCCAGCCTGCCTCCTGCCGCACCTGATCTCCGACACTCGGCATTCGTCATTCGGCACTCGTCATTTCCATGTCCTCCCTTCCCGCCAAGCCGCCGATCGCCGCCGCCCGCTGGGCGCGCATCAAGCTCTTCGCCATGGATGTCGACGGCGTGCTCACCGACGGCACCGTGCTCGTCTCGTCGGATGGATCGGAATCCAAGGCGTTTTCCGTGCTCGACGGCCTCGGCCTCACGCGGCTGCGCGACCACGGGGTGTTGCTCGCCTGGATTTCCGGCCGTGCCAGTGGCGCCTCGACCAAACGCGCCGAAGAGCTGCGCATCCCGCACCTCATCCAGGGCCGTCACGACAAGGCCGTCGCCCTCAAGGAACTCGTCGCGACGCTGGGCGTCGAACGGGATGACTTCTGCTACATGGGCGACGACGACATCGACGTGGGCGCGATGCTCCTCGCGGGGATCGGCATCTCCGTGCCCACCGGCATGCCCGCCGCGCTCGCCGCCGCCGACTACATCACCACGTTGCCGGCCGGCCGCGGGGCCGTGCGCGAGGTCGCCAACCTCATCCTGCAGGCCCGCGGCGTGATCCCGCCGCACACGACGGCGCCGGCCGCACGCCCATGATCCCGCACCGCCGCCTGCTCTTCGCCGCGGGATTCACGGCCGTCGCCGCCCTTCTCATCGGCGCGTCGACACCGATCATCCCGACCGCTCCGATCGTCGACTTCCGCCTGCCCGTCTTCAACGAGCAGGGTTACCGCTTCTGGGAGGTGCGCGGCAGCGAGGCGCTCTTCGACCCCAAGGAGGAGCGCGCCGAGATCAAGAGCCTGCGCCTCACCGTCTACTCGGGCGACGACCGCGGCCTCGTGGAGAACGTGGTCGAGAGCCCCTTCGCCGTGCTCGAGCGCAAGACGCTCACCGTCTCCGGCCCCGGCCTCATCCGCCTGATCGGCTACGAGCGCGGCCGCGAATTCGAGGTGCGCGGCGAGGACTGGACATACCAGGAGACCCCGCCCACCGCGACCAGCCCCGAGAAGACAAAAAGCGTCGTTATCCGCAAAAACGTGGTCGTAACCTTCGCCCAAGACATCGGAA